>JAQXBV010000121.1 GCA_029252195.1 Yoonia sp. | reverse complement strand
TATGCGGATGCTGGTGCGGTTTATTCCAAGGCCTCTTAGACCGCATCTTTGATGCCTATCGACATCGGCCCGAAATCCAGCTGCGATTTACGCTTTGTCTCATGCGATCCGCTCTGACGTCAGCCTGTCGAGAGAACGAAACAGCGACTGCCGCTTGGGTTTCCACCTTGGCCCGCCGAAACGCATGGTCGTGCAGGTTCATGGCGCTGGCAGCAGGATCGGCACCTGTACACCATGCGCGGTCTCAATCCGACTGTGTGCGTAGATCAAGATCAAGACAGCAGTCGACGATCCAGATAGCAGCAACGCCGTTTTTCTCACAGCTTGTGCTGTGAGGCCCTCGCTTGACAGCATAATATGTATGCACATAACGTCGCCAAAGCAGATGAAATGCAAGTGAGTCGTCAGGCGCGACCACTGATCTTTTGGGGGCCACCATGACTATGACGCTTACACCCGGCAATGCGACGCTCGACCAGCTACGCGACATTTGGGCCAGGCAAATGCCCGTCACATTGGACCCGCGCTGTCACGCTGGGATCAATGTAGCGGCGGCCATAGTTGCGAAGGCGGCAAGAGGTGCCGAGGCTGTCTATGGGATCAACACCGGCTTTGGCAAATTGGCCAGCGTCAAAATCGCAGCCAAAGATGTGGCGACACTCCAGCGCAATCTGATCCTGTCGCATTGTTGCGGCGTGGGCGAGCCGCTGGATGCGGCAACGACCCGCCTGATGATGGCGCTCAAGTTGCTCTCATTGGGACGCGGGGCCTCTGGTGTGGCCATGTCCACCGTTGCGATCATCGAAGCCATGCTCGCGCGCGGCGTCGTGCCCGTGATCCCTTCGCAGGGCTCAGTCGGAGCGTCGGGCGATCTGGCCCCGCTTGCCCATATGGCAGCGGCCATGATCGGTGAAGGCGAAGCGGTGTTTGAAGGCCAGCGGATGCCGTCCGGTGAGGCCCTTGCCAAGGCAGGGATCACGCCGATTGTGCTTGGTGCCAAGGAAGGGCTGGCACTGATCAATGGCAAGCAGTTTTCGACCGCCTGTGCCTTGGTCGGGCTTTGGGGTGCGTGGCAGAACGCGGCGACCGCTGTGGTCACTTGTGCGCTTTCAACCGATGCAATCATGGGCTCCACCGCACCCCTGCAAGACGCGATCCACACCCTGCGCGGACACGCAGGCCAGATTGCGGTCGCGCGTGCCCAACGGGCCTTGATGGAGGGGTCAATGATCCGCGAAAGCCACGTTTTGGGCGACACCCGCGTGCAAGACCCCTATTGCATCCGCTGCCAGCCGCAAGTCACAGGGGCCGCGATGGACCTGTTGCACTTTGCGGGCCGCACCCTTGAGGTCGAAGCCAATGCCGTCACTGACAACCCGTTGGTATTGGTCGCGGACGGCCTGATCGTCTCGGGCGGCAACTTCCATGCCGAACCTGTGGGCTTTGCCGCAGATCAAATCGCCGTGGCTATCTCGGAAATCGGTGCGATTGCACAGCGGCGCGTCGCGCTGATGGTCGATCCGACCCTGTCGTTTGACCTACCGCCGTTCCTGACCCCCGATCCGGGGTTGAACTCTGGCCTGATGATCGCAGAAGTGACGACTGCCGCTCTGATGTCGGAGAACAAGCATCTGGCGAACCCCTGCACCACAGACAGCACCCCCACCTCCGCCAACCAAGAGGACCACGTCAGCATGGCCGCCCACGCCGCGCGGCGCCTGATCCGCATGAATACGAACCTCAATGTCATCTTGGGCGTTGAGGCGATGTGCGGCGTGCAAGGGATCGAATTCCGCGCGCCTTTGCAGACCAGCCCGACCTTGCAAAACGTCATCAACGTGTTGCGTAGCAAGGTGCCGACGCTTGGCGCAGATCGCTATATGGCGCCGTCACTTGAGGCCGCGTCAGAGATGGTGGCAGCAGGGGCGCTGACAGATGCGGTGCAACTGCCAGCCTTTGTGCAAGGGCGGGCCGATTGATCAGGCGAAAATCTGGATAATCAGCGGCACGATCAGCGCCGTGAGAATCGCGTTCAACCCCATGCCGATCCCTGCAAAGGCCCCTGCGGTCTCGTTGACCTGAAACGCCCGCGCGGTGCCGATCCCATGGGAGGCAACGCCGAGGGCAAAGCCGCGCGCGCGCCAGTCTTTTATCCCCAAGAGGTTCAAAAGCGGGGTCGCCATGACCGCCCCCATGACCCCTGTCAGAATGACCAGCACCGCGGTGAGCGTGGGCGATCCGCCAATGCTCTCGGAGATGCCCAGCGCGACAGGTGCCGTGACAGATTTCGGCGCCAGCGACAACAAAATCTCGCCACGCACCCCAAAGGCATAAGCAATTGCAAGCACGCTGACAATCGCGGTGACCGACCCTGCGATCAGGGCCGCGAACATCGGCAAAGCCGCGGCGCGGACCTTGTCGAGGTTGGCATAGAGTGGTGCGGCAAGCGCCACGGTCGCAGGCCCCAGCATGAAGTGGACAAACTTTGCCCCTTCAAAATAGGTCGGATAAGACACATCCGTGACCCAAAGCAGCAGCGCCAAGAGGCTGACGGCAATCAGCACAGGATTCATATAGGGCCGCTTGCCCGATTTAAGAAACACCGTGTCACCTACGGCATAGGCGAGCAGGGTGGCAGACAGCCACAAAAGCGGCTCTTGGCGCAGATAGGTCCAGATTTCTGGCAAGGCGTTCATTTGCGCCTCTCGACCAGACGGCTCATCCCGACAAAGACCAGCGCGCCAACGGTGATCGCCAGCGCGGTGCTCGCAGCGAGCGCGAAAAGGATCGGCACCCCGTCAGAGCCGAGCTTGTCAAGATGCCCGACAATACCAACGCCCGCAGGGACGAACAAAAGTGAAAGATGCGAAAGCAGGCCCAACGCGGTGGGTTGCACGGCCATCGCAAGCTTGGGCAGAAGCATGAACAACCCCAGCAAGATCACCATACCCACAACCGGCCCCGGCACGACGAGGTTGAGCGACTGAGAGAGAAACTCACCTGCCAACTGGCACAGCAACAGCACGGTGAGGTGGTAAATCATTCCGCGCTCACTTTCCTGCGATCATGAACGGCGCATCCTTAGTGGCGGCTTGATACCACTCGCCGATCGCGGCCCGCTCTGCGCTTTCCATCAAGGTCACATTGGCGGGCGGCATCGCGACGGAGGCCCCCGCGTGCAAATAGATCAGCCGCGCGTTCTTGGCGATATCGGCGGGGGTTTCGAGCAGGATGCCCTTGGGCGCGTGGTAAATCCCCTCGTAGAACGGCTCGCGGGCGTGGCACATGCTGCACCGTCCGGGGATGATCGAGGAGGCTTCTTCAAAACCTGCGGCATCCGCGAAGACCTGCTCGATTGGAGTCAGAACGCGGGCCTCCGATTGCTCGTAAGTGTCGTGTTCTATCGCCGCTGTCGAGAGCCACATGATCACAACAAAGAGAAGCCCAGTTACCCCCCACGTCCAATGCACGCTCTTACCAGTAGAGTGTAACGTGTTGAAATAGTGCCGGATCGTGACGCCCATCAGGAACACGAGGGCGGCAATGAGCCAGTTATATTCGGTCGCAAAAGCGAGCGGATAGTGGTTCGACAGCATCAGGAAAATAACAGGCAGCGTCAGATAGTTGTTATGGGTCGAGCGCAGCTTGGCGATCTTGCCGTATTTGGGATCGGGGGTGCGGCCCTCTTGCAGGTCTTTGACCACAATCCGCTGGTTGGGCATGATGATAAAGAACACATTGGCCGTCATGATCGTTGCCGTGAAGGCCCCCAAATGAAGCAGCGCCGCGCGACCTGTGAATATCTGGTTATACCCCCAGGCCATCGCCACCAGCAGGACGAAGAGCAGAACCATCAGGGCCGTCGGGCTATTGCCGAGCTTGGATTTGCACAGGAAATCGTAGATCAGCCACCCAATTGTGAGAGAGCCAGCCGAGAGTAAAATCGCTTGGAAGGTCGACAAATCCGCTTTGGCGGCATCAATCAGGTAAAGATGCGCGCCGCCCCAATAGACCATCATCAGGAGTGCCGCCCCAGAGAGCCACGTCGTATAACTCTGCCATTTGTGCCAGATCAGATGCTCGGGCATGTTGTCAGGGGCGACCAGATATTTCTGGATGTGATAGAACCCGCCCCCGTGGACCTGCCACTCTTCACCATGCACACCTGCGGGCATATTGGGGGCTTTCTTCAAGCCCAGATCAAGGGCAATGAAAAAGAATGACGCTCCGATCCACGCCATCGCCGTGATGACGTGAAGCCAGCGCACCGCAAAGCCCAGCCATTCCCAAATTGATGCAAAATCATGCATGATCGTCTCCCCTGTTGCTTGCGCACGAGCCTAATGCGCCTTGCCATTTTCTTATAGAATACAATGAAGCTGAGTTGCTTTAAAAAAAGCCGAACAATGTCTAGCTGCCGCGATAGGTCGAAAAAGAGTAAGGCGAGAGCAGCAGCGGCACGTGGTAATGGCTGGCCTCGCTCATGCCAAAGCGGATCGGGATCAGGTCAAGGAACTTTGGTTCAGTCAAAGCGATCCCGCAACCGTCGAGATAGTCGCCCGCGTGAAACACCAACTCATAGGTGCCTGTTTCAAACTGAGCGGCAGGCAGGATCTGCGCATCCGTGCGCCCGTCTGAATTGGTTTTCATCGTGGTCAACAGCTCACGGCTATCGCCCGCAATCCGAAACAGCTCGATCTTCATATCCGGCGCAGGGCAGCCGCGCGCTGTATCAAGCACATGTGTCGTTAAAAATCCGCTCATCGTGGTCTCCTTGAAGAATCTCACCCCACTCTGGCGGCTTTTGGGCAGGTTGGCACTGAAAACCTGCGCAAGGTTGCTTCAAAAATCTTTTGAAAGTATCGCAAAGCAATCGTGTTAGTTTCGCCAAAACACCAAAGGAGCCCCCGATGCCAAACACCCTGCAAATGTCGCCGCTGACCGCCGAAGCTTTTGCGCCATACGGCGATGTCATCGCGCCCAAGGCGACCCCTGACAAGTTGATCAACGCGGGCATGTGTGGCCGCCATCACGACCTTGCGCGGATGGATTTTTCGGATGGGGCCGCGGGGATCAGCCTGTTTGACGCAAAAGCGCGCCACCTGCCCTATGTTTTCGATCTGGTCGAGCGCCACCCTGCGGGCAGTCAGGCGTTTATCCCGATGACCCAGACCCGTTTCATGGTGATTGTGGCCGATGACCAAGACGGCGTGCCAGTAAACCCCAAGGCGTTTCTGACCAGCCTAGGCCAATCCATCAACCTGCATCGCGGTGTCTGGCACGGGGTGCTGGCCCCGTTTGAGGCGACAGGGCAGTTCGCCGTTGTCGACAGGATCGGCGCGGGGGCGAACCTCGAAGAATTTACCTTCGAGACCCCCTTCGTGATCGAGACCGCCCCTACTTTGTAAAGCCGCCCAAAAACTTCATGTGACGGTTCACATCCTTGTAAAGCAGGTAACGGAACGGGCCAGGACCGCCCGCGTAACAGGCCTGCGGGCAGAAGGCGCGCAGCCACATGTAATCGCCTGCCTCGACCTCGACCCAGTCTTGGTTCAACCGATAAACCGCTTTGCCTTCAAGCACATAAAGCCCGTGTTCCATCACATGGGTCTCGGCAAACGGGATCACGCCACCCGGTTGGAAGGTCACAATCGTCACATGCATATCGTGACGCATATCGGCCATATCGACAAAGCGCGTCGTGGCCCAAGCCCCATTGGTATCTGGCATGACCGTCGGCGCGATGTCGTTTTCGTTGGTCACAAAGGCCTCGGGTGCCGCAAGCCCCTCCACGCATTCATAGGCCTTGCGCACCCAGTGAAACTTAGCGGCTTTGGTGCTGGTGTTGCGGATCGTCCAGTCGCAGACAGGCGGCAAATAGGCGTAGCCGCCCGTCCCCATCACATGCGCTTGGCCTGCAATCGTGAGGGTGATCTCACCCTCAACCACAAACAACACCGCCTCTGCGTCTTTGTCGGTCTCCGGCTTGTCAGACCCGCCATTTGGCTGCACCTCGGCGATATACTGCGAAAATGTCTCGGCAAAGCCTGAAAGCGGGCGGGACAAAACCCAAAAACGCGCCCCCTCCCAGAAGGGCAGGAAACTGGTCACAATATCACTAAAGGTACCCTTGGGGATCACGGCATAGGCATCCGTGAACATCGCCCGATCGGTCAGAATCTGCGTTTGAGGTGGCAAGCCGCCATTGGGAGCGTAATACGGGTTCTTTGTCATGATCAGCCTTTCGGGTTTGCGCGTCACCGCATCCAAGCGCGTTTGCGCCGATTTTCCAACTGCAAACCGCATCTCGCACGCAAACGGTCCATCTTGGAAAAATTGATAATCAGCGGGGGCTTGGCGGCCCGACCTTGCGGCGCTATCACGGTCTTCCGAACTTATGAAGGATGCCACCATGACCGCCATTTCCGACCGCATCGCCCGCACTATCGCGACCGATATCGGCGCCCGCCCAGAGCAGGTGAGCGCCACTGTGGCCCTTCTGGACGGCGGCGATACGGTCCCCTTCGTGGCCCGCTACCGCAAAGAGGCGACAGGCGGCTTGGACGATACGCAATTGCGCAAATTGGCCGAACGTCTGGACTATTTGCGCGACCTTGAGAAACGCCGCGCGAGCATTCAGGCCGAGATCACCTCTCAAGGCAAAATGACCGATGCGCTGGCCCGCGCGATTGCGACCGCCGAGACGAAATCCCTGCTCGAAGACCTTTATCTGCCCTATAAGCCCAAGCGCCGCACAAAAGCGATGATCGCCCGCGAAAACGGGCTAGAGCCGCTCTTGCGCGCCATCATGGAGAACCGCAACGCCAATCCCGTGGTGCTTGCGGAAAGTTATATTACCGAGACCGTAGCCACCACCAAAGACGCGCTGAACGGTGCGTGCGACATCTTGGTCGAAGAGCTGGGCGAAAACGCGGGGCTGCTTGGCCGCCTGCGCGACGTGATGCATAAAGAGGCGCTTGTTACCGCCAAAGTCATCGCAGGCAAGGAAGAAGCGGGCGCGAAATTCTCCGACTATTTCGACCACAGCGAGGCGTGGGCCACGATCCCGTCACACCGCGCCCTGGCCATTTTGCGGGCGTCAAAAGAAGAAATCGTCTCGCTCAATATTGCCCCCGACGAGGAAGTCGGCCTGCCGCACATGATCGGCATCGCCGCCGCAGAAATCGGCATTCACGGCGAGGGTAAAGGCGACGTCTGGCTGCGCGATGTGGCCCGCTGGGCGTGGAATATCAAGCTGTCGCTGTCGATGTTCATGGACCTGATGACCGACCTGCGCAAACGCGCCCATGACGCCGCGATCGACGTTTTTGCCCGAAATTTGCGCGACCTTTTGCTGGCGGCCCCCGCTGGTCCGCGTGCCACGCTTGGCCTTGATCCGGGCATCCGCACAGGCTGTAAAATTGCCGTGGTGGACGAGACGGGTAAGCTCTTGGACACCGCCACGATCTATCCGTTCCAGCCGCGTATGGACGTGCGCGGAGCCTCGGCAACCCTGAGCCAGATGATCCAGAAGCACGGTATCGCCCTGATCGCAATCGGTAACGGCACCGCCAGCCGCGAGAGCGAAAAGCTGGTCGCGGATGTGATCAAATCCCTGCCCCCAGGCACACCGCGCCCGACCCCCGTGATCGTGTCAGAGGCGGGTGCGTCGGTCTATTCGGCCTCGGAACTCGCCTCGCTCGAATTCCCCGATGTGGATGTGTCGATCCGTGGGGCGGTGTCGATTGCGCGGCGCCTGCAAGACCCGCTCGCTGAACTCGTCAAGATCGAACCGCAGGCCATCGGGGTCGGTCAATACCAGCACGACGTTGACCAGCGCCGCCTTGCCCAGTCGCTTGCCGCCGTGGTCGAAGACGCGGTGAACGCGGTCGGGGTCAACCTCAACATGGCCTCCGCGCCGCTGCTGTCGCACATCGCGGGCTTGAGTGCGTCGCTGGCGCAAAACGTTGTCGCCCACCGCGACGCCAACGGCCCCTTCCCGAACCGTAAGGCCTTGTTAAAGGTCGCAGGGCTTGGCCCCAAAGCCTATGAACAATGCGCGGGTTTCTTGCGGATCACGGGCGGAACGGAACCGCTCGACGCCTCCTCGGTGCACCCCGAAGCTTACGGTGTGGCGCGCAAGATCGTGGCCGCCTGCGGACGCGATATTCGGGCGATTATGGGCGATAGTGCGGCGCTTGCGAACCTGCGTGCAGAGCAATTCGTCGATGAAACCTTTGGCCTGCCCACCGTGCGCGACATTCTGGCCGAATTGGAAAAACCGGGGCGTGATCCGCGCCCGACGTTCAAGACCGCAACCTTTGCCGAAGGCATCGACAGCATCACCGATCTGAAACCGGGCATGTCGCTGGAGGGCACTGTGACCAACGTCGCGGCCTTTGGTGCCTTTGTCGATATCGGCGTGCATCAAGACGGGCTTGTGCATGTCAGCCAACTCGCCGACCGCTTTGTCAAAGACCCCCATGAGGTCGTGAAGGCGGGCGATGTGGTGCGCGTGCGCGTGACCGAAGTCGATGTCCCCCGCAAACGGATCGGCCTGACGATGCGCAAGGATAACGACACCAGCCCCGCGCCGCGCCGCGAGGACAAGCCAAAGCATAACCCGAAGGCCGCATCGGCAAAGCCCGCACAAGCGCAAAACCAAGGCGCCTTTGGCGCGGCCTTAGCGGATGCGTTTAAGAAGCGGAGTTAACCTCGGCCACGGCAATCGCAGCCATCTTGAGAATCGCGTCACGCGAATTTGCCACAGCGATAAAACGGGCGTTATGGCAGAACTTCGCGCCAGCAACACCGCTTGCTGCCTCAAGGGCGGCATCGGTCAGACCCGCCCAAGCGGCAGGCAAATCGGCGCGTTGGTCAAAGGTGTCTTGCGACAGCTTGATGCAATTGAGCGTCCAATCGGCGCCACGCGGGATCACGACGAAAAGGATGTGATCGGCCTCGGCCTTTATCAGTTCCGACAGATAGGGCATGCCCATCGGCAATTCGAGGATTGGGGAAGCACCTGTCGCAACAATCGCCTCGGCGACCAACGATTGCGAGCGCAGCTTGGCCGCGAGATTGCGCACCAGGGCTTCGACAAGCTGGCGTGCGACGCCCAAGGCCACATGGAAAGCGTCGTCGTCTGCTGTGGGCGACGGGTCATCGAACACGGGTTTCAGGCTTCCCAACAGCGACGGCAGGGTCATGATTGAGAGCGGCCCCGCAACAGAAGGCTCCAACGCGCCATTGTCGAGCAAATCAATGGGCAGGACAAACTTCGTGTCGAACTTGGCATGAACCTCGTCGATGTGTTCGGCAGGCAGACCCGACGCCAAAAGATAGTCGCGCCCGTAATGCGCCCATATCAGGCCAAACGAGCTATAGGGCTGCGCGTCGGGGCGCAGCGGGTTGGGGCGCTGGTGGTGATCAAAAATCTGCGCCTCTGCGTTAAAGTCGCCCCCTACATCAAAGATGATCCGATCGGCCGCTGGCGTGATCCATTGACGGTCGCGGGTGCGAACAAGCTCGGCCTGCGGAAACAGCGCGGTCAGCACGACCGAAGACAAAACCTCATCCGCATGAAATCCGCCGGAATGGGTCACAAGATAGGAAATTGTCATGGAAGGCTCCGCTAGGTCAAAATGGAAAAAGGCGACCATCATGGCCGCCGTTCTGGGATCTTTATGTCAATCCAGGTCGAGTTGCCACCAACGTGTCGAAAAAACCAAGTGGAAGCAATAGCCCGAAATTGGCTCAGAGTAAAGTTCCGGCCATTTCGGTGTAACGGCTTGGCGCGGCGAAATAAAAACCATTGAGGCAATCCACAAGTTTGACCCTCATTCTGGTGAGGCAAGTCAACGCTACATCGGGCCCAGTTTTCACTTACCGCAAAGTCATTATCCATGACCGCCCCTATGAAATCGACCCTCGGTGATACGCGCATGTATCCTGAAATTCAATGTTGTTGGCGGCCTGCACGGGATCGCGAGCACGCCTCAAACACGGCCAATCCTAAAGCGCCTAGATAGATGATTGCGCATCGCGAACAGCAACGCAGCGCCGGGCAAAACCGATGCGACTGTTACAACAGTCACCAATCCAATATCGGTTTTAAACCCAAAAAGCGCATTGATAGCCATGCTGATCGGCTTGCTATTGGTGGTCGTCAGGATGCGCGCGAAAACCACCTCACCCCATGAGAACATAAAGCAAAAGAACGCGGTGACTGCGATGCCTGAGGATATCGGTGGCATGAGGAATTTTCAAATAAATCGCGGGCGTGAATAGCCGTCGAGAAATGCGGTTTCGTCCATTTCTTTGGGTATGGCCGAGATGAAGCCTTGTAGGATCCAGATTGAGATTGGCAGAGTGAGCACCACAGGCGGGGTGATCCGAAAGGCGATGAACGCGAGGAAGAGATGTTTGTCGCCATTGAACGACATGCGCGAGAACGCATAGGCAGCGGGGATCGCGACAGGAATAGTGATCGCGATGTTGATCAACACATAGGCAATCGAATTGAGGAAAGCCGAGCGCAAGCTGGGATTACTCCAGATGCCCGCGTAGTTTGAAAGCGTAAAGGCGCCGACATCGGTGGTGGGCGTCGGCAAGGTCGCCGTGAAGCTGATCACGGTCATTTGGATCAGTGGTAAGCACACAAAGGCAATGAAGCTGAGTAAGAGCGTTCGTTTCACTAAACCCAAATGTTCCAACGGGCGCTTCATGCTGCCTCTGCGCTATCCAGCCTGCCTTGGGCTTTGCTAAAGGTCCAAGCGACCGTCAACACGATCAGGAAATATATCACCGAGCGGGCGGCGGAGGGGCCATAGTTGAAGGCCTTGATCTCTTCGCCAAGATCAACGGCGAGGAACATGGTCGCACCGTTTGGCCCGCCCGCGTTGATCGGAAATGCCTCGGAGTAGATCATGAATGAGTCCATGAACCGCAACAGGATTGCCATAAGAAGCACGGTGTAAAGTTTTGGCAGCTGAATGAAGCGGAACACCTGCCAAGGGCCCGCGCTATCAATGGCGGCGGCCTGATAATGGGCGGCAGGAATTGTGGTGAGCGCACTGTAGCACAGGATCTCGACAAGACTTGTCCAGTGCCAAACGTCCATGGCGATGATCACCGCCCAAGTATGCGCACCGGAGACCTTCCAATCGGCAGGCCAGCCAACCTGAGGGAACAGCCCCCCAGAATGCCGGTTTCTGGATTGAGCAGGCTGAGCCAAAGTGATGGGATCATATTCCACGGCACAAGGAGCGGCAGGGCTATGATTGCGAGTGTGATGCCGACCCAGAAACGCGCATCGAGAATGAAGATTTCAAAGAAGGAATAGTTGATCACAGTGATCAGAGGGATCAGCCCGATGAGCCCAAGCACAAGCGCTGCAGGTAAGACAAATATCCAGCCGGTGTTGTCGCAATTTTTCAAACCATCGCCTCCAAATGCGATTTCGCCCAGCTTAGACGATGACCACTTCGGTCCCCCAGCGGCTGCAATTGGCGATGAGCGCTGGGGACAGACCGCCGTCGGTGAATAGCATGGTTACATCGCTCAGAGAGCAGATCGTGAGCGGCGCTTTGCGTTCGAACTTATTATGATCCGCCACGACCATCACTTTGCGGGATCTTTTTATAGCGGTGCTACTGACCATGATTTCTTGGCCATCAAAATCAAGCAGGTCACCATCTGGATCAATTGCAGAGCAGCCAAGGACAGAATAATCAAACTTGAACTGCTTCACCATCTCCACGGTCAGCCCACCAACGATGCCGCCGTCGGCACGCCGCAGAACACCGCCCGCTAATATGATTTCGCAGCTATGATTAGCAGACAGAATATTGGCGATGTTCAAATTGTTGGTAACCACAAGCAGGTTTTCGTGATCCAGTAATTCACGCGCCACCGCTTCTGTGGTTGTTCCGATGTTCATAAAGACCGAGGCACCATTGGGGATTTCCTGCGCACATCTGACGGCGATCGCTTTCTTGCCGACCTCGTTCAACTTACGGCGTTCATCGTATTGGATATTGATGACACCCGACGAGATAACCGCGCCTCCATGAACGCGTTTCAGCCGGCCGCTTTCTGCGAGATCCGACAGGTCGCGACGGATGGTTTGGACGGTAACGTCATAGAGCTCAGCAAGACCTTCTACCGTGACTTTCCCGTCCTTGCGGGCCAGTTCGAGTATTTCTTGTTGTCTGAAGTTCGAGACCATGACTTCCCCGCGGGCATTATAATACCGCACGACAAGTCCGCGGCGGTTACATCTTAGCAATAGCCAACAGCAATGACCTGACGTCAAGTGTTCGGTTCGCGTCAGCGTGTTTGATTTCCTCTTAGTTTGACTAAATCGAAATATAATGCGCATGTTATTCAGCACATTACGATAAAACGAAACAAAAAGAACATTCGTTCTTGATTTCATATTTGTTTCAGTGTTGCTTGACGTTACGTCGTGAGCTGGGAGGCTGTGGCGGTATTTGAATGCAGGGAGGCTTCAGTGGACCAACGTGAAACTCACGACATCGTTGACCTTTTTGTCATTGGTGGCGGCATCAATGGATGCGGCATTGCCCGTGATGCCGTTGGCCGCGGGCTCAACGTTGAGTTGGCTGAAATGAACGATTTGGCCTCGGCCACGTCCTCTGCATCCACCAAGCTTTTTCACGGCGGACTACGATATCTTGAGTATTGGGAGGTCCGCCTTGTGCGTGAGGCGTTGATCGAACGCGAGACGTTATTGCGGGCGATGCCACATATTTCTTGGCCGATGCGGTTCGTACTGCCCTACCATGAAGACATGCGGTTTGATGGCGATACGCCGACATCGAAGGTCTTGAGTTTTGTGATGCCGTGGATGAAGGGGCGCAGGCCTGCATGGCTCATTCGCTTTGGGTTGTTTCTTTATGACAATCTTGGTGGACGTCAGATTCTCAAGGGGACAACCACCTTGAGCTTGCAGGGGACACCTGAGGGTGCGCCGCTTGAGGACCGCTTTCAGAAGGCGTTTGAGTATTCGGATTGTTGGATCGAAGACAGCCGTTTGGTCGCCCTGAACGCACGCGACGCCCAAGCGCGCGGCGCAGAGATCAATGTCCGCACAAAGGTGACGTCTGCAGAACAGATTGACGGCATATGGCATGTGGCGATTGAGCCAAAAGGTGGCACACCACGTGTCGTAAAGGCTCGTATGCTGGTGAACGCTGGCGGTCCTTGGGTCGAGAATATCATCCGCAATACCGTGCGGATTAATTCGACAGAAGGTGTGCGGCTTGTGCGCGGCAGTCACATCGTGACGCGCAAACTTTACGACCATGACAAATGCTATTTCTTTCAAGGTGAAGATGGGCGGATCATCTTTACGATCCCTTACGAAACCGATTTTACTCTCATTGGCACAACAGATGCCGACCATACAGATGTTAATCAAAAGCCGGCTTGCACGCCTGAAGAGCAAGCTTATCTGATTGAATTCGCGTCTAAGTATCTGAAAAATGCTATCACAAACGATGATGTCATCTGGACCTATTCCGGCGTGCGGCCGCTTTATAATGACGGCGCGAGCTCGGCCACTGCGGCAACGCGCGATTATGTACTGAAGGTTGATCAGTCTGCGGGCGCGCCGATCCTCAATGTCTTTGGCGGCAAAATCACGACCTATCGCAGACTCGCAGAGACCGCTTTGGAAAAGATCACGCCATTCTTTCCAAAAGCGGGCAAGCCATGGACCGCTGGCGTGCCTTTACCAGGTGGGAATTTTCCAGTGGATGGGGTTGCCGCGCTGACACAGCGGCTGGCCACGACATATCCTTTTCTGAGCGCCACTTGGGTCTCCCGTCTGGTCAAAGCTTATGGTCTGGATGCATTCAATGTGCTCGGCGACGCGAAAGTTGAGACCGATCTTGGTCAAAACTTCGGAGCAAACTTGACTGAGCGAGAAGTGAACTGGCTGGTCGAAAACGAATTTGCGCGGACCGCAGAGGATATCGTTTGGCGCCGCTCGAAACTGGGCCTTCGTCTGACGCCACAAGAAATTGACCTGCTTGACGCATGGCTGGCAAAAGCGCCTGCCAAATCGTCACAGAAGCACGCAGTCTAGGGGAGAGAAAAATGCCACCTGTTTTGGAGGGCGTGTCGAAGGTCGTGAATGGCCAGACACATATTTATCCCACTGATTTGGAGCTGCAGTCGGGCACGATGAACGTGCTGTTTGGGCCAACATGCGCTTTGGCACACCGGGTTCAGGTACGCGCATAAGTTCTGCTTTGTTTCCAGAAAACACACTTTCGCTGACTTCGAAATATGCGGCGGAATTGAACGAAACCACGAAGATGAGTGTAAACGCAAAGCTGAAATGTCACTGGCTGCGCAAAGCAGAAGTGTCACCAAGGGGCGCGACGGGAGCAAGCAGAATTCAACGCCTCAGGAAGATTGGGACACAGGGCCAGATCGCGATGGTTTTCTGAACATCTCGCATTCAACAAGTTTTTTTAGCTACGGTGCGATAGCAATATAACTTTGTGCCACCGCATGCATAACCCAATTTAGAGGCACAAATCTCTAATGAGTCCAAACGCCGCGGCGGTTGGTGGCAAAATTCTCGCCGTAGCCGCCAGCGCGAATGTTCGGCTTGCGCTCTTTTGGCTCTTGCACAACCGCGTCGATCCCGTTGGCCGCGGCATAGTCTAACGCGGCTTCCTTGGTTTCAAACGACAGTTTTACCTGCGCTTGCGTATCGGCGGATCCTGTCCAGCCCATCAGCGGATCAACAGAGCGGGCCGTCTCGGCCACATGCTCCAGAACCCAATGGTGTGTCTTGGCAGTGCCAGATGACATTGCGGTCTTTGCAGGCTTATAGATTCGTGCGCGCATCGGTGATCTCCGGTTCAACTCCTGCCCTTATCGGCAAAACAGCGTCACAGTGCAAGATGTCGATAAATTCTCCCTATGCTGCAGTGCAGCATTACGTCATGCATGCGCTACCTGCTGTCCTGAAAGGAATAGCCAGGACACCTGAACAAATGTTGAAGCTCAATGCTTCGTTCACCACTCTGATGATGGACACGCACGCCGTGATGTCGATCCGCATGATGGGGATGATGGGCGCGACCCCTGCGCATTCGGACGAGAACACCCGCATGGTCTCCGAGAAAGCCCCCGCTTTCGCCGAGGCCATGAAAGCCCTGAGCACCGCCGCCCTTTCCGGCTATCGCCCCGACCAGATCATGGCCGCAGGCATGGAACCACTTCAACGCGAAGTCAGCAGCAATCGGGCGCGTTTGGAGAAGTAATCATTCTGGGTTCATTATTTGTAAGACCTTAACACACCATTCTGGTGCCTTGGCGTTTTCTTGGCCGGGCCGCAAGAAAGGTGCTTTCGTCGTTTCCTTGCCATTGGGCAGCGTGACCTTCAGCGCCCAATAACCGCCATCGGAATTTCGGTGTCGGCAATTCGTCACAATGTCTCAAGCGGACAGCACGACCCTCGTGGCGTCAGTTGTCGTGGTAAACGATATCGTAGAAATAGAACTCGTCGCCCAAACAGATCACTTGGGGATCGAATGTCTGCGTGCGGGTTGAGCCGTCGCGATAGGTCGAGATTTGCCGCCCTGTCAGGAAATTGGTGGAGCTTTCGTCCGGCTCTTCATCCCGCCACCAATGGTCTTCGCCTATCAGCTGCCAACAACCGTCCTGATAGCGGAACTTCCGCGTGAAACTCGCGGGGCGAAAGCTGCTGTCGATCTCAAGAATATTTCCAGAGGTCCCGTAGAAATACCGCCCCGCGTCGTCAAAGGGCTCGATCGCCGTATAAGACGCGGCCCCGTCTTTGTCAAAAACGACCATCATTTCTTGCAGCGCGCTGTCCTCGGCACGGGAAAAGAGAATGCGGTTCGCCTCGTCAAAAAGATACGACCTGCCTTGGTGAGGCGTCAACCGATCCACGTCGGCAACGGTCAGCGTCTTGAGTAAACGATGAAGCTGCTCGCTTAATCCGTCTGCCTGTTCAAGGTCATCATATCTGATGTCTAGCCCGACGGCGCTGCCGATCTCTTCCGCCAGACTGGCAATTTCGGACAAGGCGGCGTCGTTGCAAATCGCCGCCTCGACCTGCGTGGCGGGAGAGGTGCAGTCGAGAGCAGCGCTTGCCGCCGTTCCCAAACCAGCCAGAGCCAGAGTAAGGGTGCATGATTGGAGCAGCATCGCTTGTCCTTTCACGCGCCCCCGTATCAAAACGCCCATTCGCCGCCGCGCATCACGGGCACGACGTCGCCTGTGAGTGTGATCCCATCGATATCGACGGCGTCCGATCCCATCATCCAATCGACGTGGATCAAGGATTGATTGCCGCCTTTTTGCTGCAACTCTTCGGGCGAAAACTCGGATCCGCCGGCGATGGTATCGGCGTAGCATTGGCCCAACGCGATGTGACACGACGCGTTTTCGTCAAACAGCGTGTTGTAAAACAGGACGCCAGATTGGCTGATCGGGCTGGAATGCGGCACGAGGGCGACCTCGCCGATGCGGCTCGCGCCATCGTCCGTGGCCAGAAGCGCGCGCAGCACATCTTGGCCCTTGCTGGCCGTGGCCTCCACAATCTTGCCCGCCTCAAAGCGGACCGCGATATTCTCGATCACCGAGCCTTGATGGGCGAGCGGTTTGGTCGCCGATACCCTGCCGTCCACCTTATAAGCATGCGGACAGGTAAATACCTCTTCGGTCGGGATATTCGGCTGGCAGATGATCCCGTTGAGCGCTGGCGAAGCGCCACCCTTCCAGATATGCCCTTCCGCCAGACCAAGGCGCAGATCGGTGCCGGGGCCAGTGTATTGCAGCGCATCGAATTTCTGCTCATTGAGCCATTTCACCCGCTTTTTCAGTTCCGTCGTGTGATCGGCCCAGTTCCGCACCGGATCGTCGCCGCCAATGCGGGACGCGTCATAGATCGCGTCCATCAGTTTGGCCTGCGCCTCCTCCACTGGCAAATCGGGGAACACTTGCGCCGCCCAACCAGCTGTCGGATAGGCCACGATGTTCCAGTTCACTTCAAAGCCCACAATCGGGTTCATCGCAGGCTTGGCGGCAATCGAGGTCGCCTTGCCAACACGGGCCACCTTGGCGGGGTCTTGTTCGGCCAACAGCATCGGATCATCGCCCGTGATCGCCATACGCGCGGCCCCCGATTTGAACGCAGCGCCCATGCCCTCGAACAACCACGCAGGGGCTTTGTCAAAGCTGGCATCGCCGCCGTGCTCATAGCGGGCCTTGGTGATCTCGCCATCCGAGAAAATCGGCGTGACCAGCGACGCGCCTGCCTTATAAGCGTGCTCCACAATACGGCGTACCAGTGGCAAGGCCTCAATCGGGGCGGTAATCACCAACTCCTGCCCCTGCGCCAAATTCACACCAGTACGCACAGCCACCTCGGCCAAACGGTCAAGCTTTACGGGATCAATAGTCATGGGACAGGCTCCAAATGAAATGTTCGTCCGCAACCTGCCCCCATGCAGCTCAAGGGTCAACACTTCACGATTGAGAGGCGTCTACAACAGCCCTAATACTTGGCCAATCTCATAACGGATCGCCCCATGTCATACGCAGCCATTGCTCCCATTTTCCTGCTCATCGCTTCAAACATCTTCATGACCTTCGCATGGTATGGACACCTGAAGTTCGAGAACAAGCCGCTCTTGCTCATCATCATCGTGAGCTGGGGGATCGCGTTCTTCGAATACTGCCTTGCCGTGCCCGCCAACAGGATCGGGCATCAGGTCTATTCCGCAGCAGAGCTTAAAACCATGCAAGAGGTCATCACCCTGACGATCTTCGCGATCTTCTCGGTCACCTATCTGGGCGAAAACCTGACAATCAACCACGCGGTAGGTTTTGGACTGATCTGTGCGGGTGCGTTCTTTGTGTTCAAGGGGCCGCTCTAGCACGCTCCTGCCACATCTTGTCAGGAGCCACCCTTGAACATTCGCCCCTAGCCATCAACTATAGGCTAACCCCGAAGGATTCCCTGCATGGCCTACGCCCACTCCGACAAGCGCGAGATTGAACCGATCCAATATCTGGCGAACGCTGCGCCGGATGTGAAGACGCGCGAGAAGCTTGAGGGTGGCAAAAAATTCATTTTGCACACCGATTTTGAACCCGCAGGCGACCAGCCGACAGCGATCAAAGAGCTGTCCGAGGGGATCAGAAACGGTGAGCGTGATCAGGTGCTTTTGGGGGCCACGGGCACGGGCAAGACCTTCACTATGGCCAAAATGATCGAGGAAACCCAGCGCCCCGCGATCATCCTTGCGCCGAACAAAACACTCGCTGCACAACTTTACGGGGAATTTAAGGGGTTTTTCCCCGAAAACGCCGTCGAGTATTTCGTCAGCTACTATGACTACTACCAGCCAGAGGCCTATGTCGCCCGTTCCGACACCTTCATCGAGAAGGAGAGCCAGATCAACGAGCAGATCGACAGGATGCGCCACGCGGCCACCCGTTCGCTTCTGGAACGTGACGATGTGATCATCGTGGCATCCGTGTCCTGCATCTACGGTATCGGGTCTGTCGAGACCTACGGCGCCATGACCCAAGACATCCACGTGGGCCAGATGTATGACCAGCGCCAGATCATCGCCGATCTTGTCGCCCAGCAATACCGCCGCAACGATGCGGGCTTTCAACGCGGCTGTTTCCGCGTGCGCGGCGATAACCTCGAGATCTGGCCCGCCCACCTTGATGACCGCGCTTGGTCGCTGTCGTTCTTTGGCGAAGAGCTGGAAAGCATCACCGAGGTGGACCCGCTGACGGGGCAAAAAACCGGGACCTTCGACAAGGTCCGCGTCTATGCCAACTCGCACTATGTGACGCCGAAACCGACGATGCAGCAGGCGATCATCGGCATCAAGAAAGAGCTGCGGATGCGGCTTGACCAGCTTGTGAACGAGGGCAAACTCCTGGAGGCGCAACGGCTGGAGCAACGCTGCAACTTCGATCTCGAAATGCTGGAGGCCACAGGCGTCTGCAACGGCATCGAGAACTATTCGCGCTACCTCACGGGCCGCGCGCCCGGCGAGCCGCCGCCCACTTTGTTCGAATTCATCCCCGACAATGCCATCGTGTTTGCGGACGAGAGCCACGTCTCCGTGCCGCAAATCGGCGGCATGTATAAGGGCGACTTCAGGCGCAAGATGACGCTGGCCGAACACGGGTTCCGCCTGCCGTCTTGCATGGATAACCGCCCCCTGAAATTCGAGGAATGGGACGCCATGCGCCCGCAATCCGTCTTTGTCTCCGCCACCCCGGCGGCATGGGAGCTAGAGCAAACAGGCGGCGTGTTCACCGAACAGATCATCCGGCCCACGGGCCTTCTCGACCCGCCCGTCGAGATCCGCCCCGTGACCACGCAAGTCGACGATGTGCTCGACGAGATCCGCCGCATGAATGAGATGGGGATGCGCACGCTGATCACCACGCTCACCAAACGCATGGCCGAGGACCTGACCGAATACCTGCACGAACAGGGCATCCGCGTGCGCTATATGCACTCGGATATCGACACGATTGAGCGGATCGAAATCCTGCGCGACCTGCGGCTGGGGGCGTTCGACGTGCTAATCGGGATCAACCTTTTGCGCGAGGGGCTCGACATCCCCGAATGCGGGCTGGTGGCGATTTTGGATGCGGACAAGGAAGGCTTTCTACGTTCGGAAACCTCGCTGGTGCAAACCATCGGCCGCGCCGCCCGTAACGCCGAAGGGCGCGTCATCATGTATGCCGACCGGATCACAGGCTCTATGGAGCGCGCGATTGGCGAGACCAACCGCAGGCGTGAAAAACAAGAAGCCTACAACGTCAAACACGGGATCACCCCCGCGACGGTCAAGAAGAACGTCGAGGATATTCTAGCGGGGCTTTATAAGGGCGATACGGACCAGAGCCGCGTCACCGCCAAAATCGACAAACGGCACGCAGGCGGCAACATCCAAACCGTCCTCGAAGGGCTACGCACAGACATGCGCAAAGCCGCCGAAAACTTGGAGTTCGAAGAAGCCGCCCGCCTGCGCGACGAAGTCAAACGCCTAGAAGCCGTCGAACTCACCATCGCCGACGACCCGCTGGCACGGCAACAGGCGGTCGATAAAGCGGTGGAAGAAAGCAGCGTCAAATCAGGGCGAAGCACGGGTGGGCGGCCTGGGCAACGCGGTGGGAAAAGCAGGTATGGGGGGAAGAAGTAGTTGTTCATTCTGAAACTAATGCAATACTAACACGCGCCGAAGATATCTTAATGACTGCGGAATACGGCTTAACCGATCTAAACGGAGAGAACATTTTAAGACGAAAAGTCGGACTACGAAACCTTATCGTGTTTGGCAGATCATTCACGTTTGTACTTCAAAATTTGCGCGGCAAAGAACCATCATTTGATGATTGGTATAAATCTGTACAAGATAAGATGAGGGCTGATCCCGTTTTCAGTTTCTTTTTGAATGCTCGTAACATTCTTGAGAAACAGGGGCGCTTAAACACTTCAATTTCTGTGAACATTAACAATTTCTCGACTTCTGATCTCCAACGCTTCGAGCCGAAACCAGAAGGCGCAAAAAGCTTTTTCATGGGCGACCAATTAGATGGCTCTGGCTGGATCGTGGAATTACCCGATGGATCTGAAATCAAATACTATGTTGAGTTGCCGTCTGCCATCGGGGTTGTAGAGCAACACTTTTCGGACATTGATGAAGTTAAATTTCCCAGCTTGGCAGGGAAAAATGTCAACGAGTTGTCTTCCGAGTACCTAAGAAAGTTATCGGGAATTTTAGATGATGCTAGAGCGGTTTTTCTTTCAGAAACCCCAGCACAATGGGTCGGGAAGCAGAGACTCCCCAGCTATTTGCGCGTTGTTAAATAGAATTAACTAATGACTCTACTGGCACAAAGTTCTGCCCGATCCCCTGCCTCATCAACCTTGTCCTAGCGCCTCAACAAATCCTTTCACAACCCCAACATCCGTCCCCTTCCGCCTCCCACAGGATCAAAGTTACGAAACGCCGCGTCGCCCTGCGCCACGACGGCACAACCTGCCGCGCAAAATCATTGCTCATGCCTGATTAACAGGTCGCCCCTTCGCTGGTCACCAAAGCCGCTTCACGGTCCCGTTTCGCAACAAGCGGAATACCGCGCGCCTCTGAAAGGCCTCGAAATAATCCCCCTTGCGAGGCGACAACGAACGGATCAGATTGAGCTTCTCGTACAACGAGGAGCTCACCCCATGCGCGTTTGGACCTGTCACGGTTTGATGCCGCTCCTTTGATAGCATTTACTGCAACAAAGGAGACTGACTATGGGACTGAAACGAACGAACGAATTTCGGCAAGATGCGGTGCGGATCGCACTGA
>JAQXBV010000120.1 GCA_029252195.1 Yoonia sp. | reverse complement strand
GACTAAATTCCGCCGCACAGGGTTGCCACGTTACACCTTGCCGATTGTAAACCACCGTAACAGATGGTTCATGCAAGCTTCGCGCATTACAAGGCGCGTCAGTGTCATTGAGATATATTTAACATAAATCTAATTATGCGGACTTCTGCTGTAGCCGCAAAGCGATAATGTCACCCCTGTGCAATTCAGGAATGTCACTCTCTAGTTCAAGTGAGCAAAGGGAGATTGGGCATGGGATGGGTGATGATGAACGAGCGCGAGTTGAACCGTGTGGAAGTATTGGTGCAGGTTGATGATAGTCGGCTGAGCGTCGACAACGCGGCGAACATGTTGGATTTGACGCGTCGGCAGATATTCCGGCTGCTGAAGCGGTATCGTCAGGATGGCGCACCTGCGATCCGTCATAAGGCGCGTGGGAAGTCGCCGAACAACCTGATCCATCAGGCCAAACGGGATTATGCGCTGAGCCTCATCAAGGAACAGTATCCGGATTTCGGTCCGACATTGGCCGCTGAGATGTTGGCCGAACGACATGGTTTCAAAGTCTCTCGCGAGACACTGCGCAAGTGGATGCAGGAAGATGGCCTCTGGTTGTCCCGCAAACAACGGCGCAAGTTTCATCAACCCAGATTGCGACGGGAATGTATGGGTGAACTGATCCAGATCGACGGATCAGATCATCGCTGGTTTGAGGACCGGGCCGGTCCGTGTACCCTGCTCGTCTTCATCGATGACGCCACCAGCACGCTCATGGAACTGCGGTTCGTGAAGTCGGAGAGCACGTTCAGCTATTTCGAAGCGCTGGAAAGCTATCTGCTCGCACATGGCCGCCCGGTCGCGTTCTACAGCGACAAACACACGGTGTTCCGCGTGGCGAAAGAAGACGCCAAAGGCGGTGCGGGTATGACCCAGTTTGGGCGTGCACTGAACGCGTTGAACGTTGAGATTTTGTGCGCAAACAGCAGTCAGGCAAAGGGCCGCGTAGAACGCGCGAACCGGACGCTTCAGGATCGCCTGGTCAAGGAGCTGCGCCTTGCTGACATCTCCGATATGGATGCTGGAAACGCCTATCTGCAAGGCTTCAAAGAGCGTCACAACGGCAAGTTCGCCAACAGGCTCTTCCACCCGCAGTGGCGCAAGTGGATTCCACCCTGCGGGGTTGCTGTCAGGGTTGATCGCAATCCAAACTACAGACCAGATGATCCCTGCGCCCACCAAACGCAAAAGCACGCCAGCAATGCTGACGTGCTTTTTAGATGTCTTCTTATCCGCCACGATTTAGTAGCGGTAATGCTCGGGCTTGAACGGACCTTCAACCGTCACGCCAATATAATCGGCCTGCTCCTTGTTGAGCGTTGTCAGCTTCACGCCAATCCGTGCGAGGTGCAGACGGGCCACTTTCTCGTCCAGATGCTTCGGCAGGATATAAACGCCGGGCTTGTATTCGTCGCCCTTGGTCCAAAGCTCGATCTGCGCCAGAACTTGGTTCGTGAACGAGGCGGACATCACAAAGCTTGGGTGGCCCGTCGCATTACCAAGGTTCAGCAAACGCCCCTCGGACAGCAGGATCAAACGCGCGCCCGATGGCATCTCGATCATATCCACCTGATCTTTGATGTTCGTCCACTTGTGGTTTCGCAGGTTCGCCACCTGAATTTCATTGTCGAAGTGACCAATGTTGCCGACAATCGCCATGTCCTTCATCTCGCGCATATGCTCGATGCGGATCACGTCTTTGTTGCCCGTGGTCGTGATGAAAATATCAGCAGAGCCAACAACATCTTCCAGAACAACCACTTCAAAACCGTCCATCGCGGCCTGCAATGCACAGATCGGATCAACTTCCGTCACCTTCACGCGGGCACCGGCACCGCGCAGGGAGGCAGCAGAGCCTTTGCCCACATCGCCATACCCGCAAACGACGGCAACCTTACCCGCCATCATCGTATCAGTTGCGCGGCGAATGCCGTCTACGAGGCTCTCTTTACAGCCGTATTTGTTGTCGAACTTCGACTTCGTCACAGAGTCGTTCACGTTGATCGCAGGGAAGGGCAACTGCCCGTTCTTATGCAAGTCGTACAGACGGTGCACGCCTGTTGTTGTTTCCTCAGACACGCCCTTGATCGCGGCCTTGGTTTTCGCAAACCAACCCGGTGTCGCTTTCATGCGCTTCTGGATCTGCTTTTTGATCACGTCTTCTTCTTCGGATGTTGGCACTGCCAGCACATCTTCGCCCGCCTCCATGCGTGCACCCAGCAGCACATAAAGCGTCGCGTCGCCGCCGTCATCGAGGATCATATTCGCGCCTTCGGGGAACATGAACGACTTATCAAGGTAATCCCAATGCTCTTCCAAAGACTGGCCTTTGATCGCGAACACAGGCACGCCGGATTGCGCAATTGCCGCCGCTGCGTGGTCTTGGGTCGAGAAAATGTTGCACGACGCCCAGCGCACATCGGCACCCAAGGCCACAAGCGTTTCAATCAAAACCGCCGTCTGGATCGTCATGTGAAGCGAGCCAACAATTCGCGCACCCTTGAGCGGCTTGGATGCCCCAAATTCCGTGCGCAGCGCCATCAGGCCCGGCATTTCCGTTTCAGCGATATCGAGTTCCTTGCGGCCAAAGCCCGCCAATGCGATATCTTTGACAATATAATCCACAGCCATCTGGCACTTCCTTTTTCATCTGGTTGATGGGCAAATAGCACTGACACCCCAGTCCGACAATGGTTACGAGGTCACTTATGAAACAGCCACGCGCTTGGCAACGGATGCTCTCGGGGCGCAGGCTTGATCTGCTGGACCCGACACCGATGGATATCGAGGTCGAAGATATCGCCCACGGCCTTGCATTTGTCGCTCGCTGGAACGGTCAGACGAAGGGTGATTATGCCTATTCTGTCGCCGAGCACTCCTTGTTAGTGACTGATATTTTTACTGCGCAGAACCCGAGTGCGCCCGTCAAATGGCAACTCGCCGCCCTTTTGCACGACGCGCCCGAATACGTCATTGGCGATATGATTTCACCTGTGAAGGCCGCCGTCGGGCCCGGTTATGGCGAGCTTGACGACAGGCTCACCGCCGCAATTCACATCCGCTTTGGCCTGCCTGCGCAAATTCCCGTCGCGATCAAGAAGCAGATCAAAGCCGCCGACAAGATTTCTGCATGGCTGGAGGCCGTGCAAATCGCAGGCTTCACAGCGACAGAGGCCGATAAGTTCTTTGGGAAAATAAAGCCTAAATTGGCAGAAACTCTTCAAATCCGCTTACGGCCCCCCGTCGATGTCCGCAATGATTTCACCGCAAAACACCATGAACTGATGGCAAAACTATGATCACAATCAACACCCGCGTCCGTAATGCTGTTTCTGCCGATGCAACTCAGATGGCAAAACTCATCAACGCTGTGATCGCGACCGGAGGCACCACTGCCTATGAGGATTCGCTGGATATCGCATATATGCGCCATCGCTTTATCGCGCCCGACACCAACGTCTCTTGTCATGTCGCGATCTCAAACGGTCGGATGTCTGGATTTCAGTCTCTGCTTTGGGGCGACGATACAATGCCAGAAGGCTGGGCGATCATTGCCACCTTCGTTGCCCTCGATCGGGCCCAAATGGGCATCGGGCAAAAGCTGTTTTCCGCCACACGTTTTGCCGCAAAGAATGCGGGGGTCAAAACCATCGACGCCACGATCCGCGCCGACAATATCGGTGGGCTTAAATATTATGGCGGCTTGGGGTTCACGGATTACAACGTGCTGCACCAAGTTCCATTACGTGACGGCACGCCCGTTGACCGGATCCGCAAGCGGCTCGATCTGTGACAAAAAGATAGGTCGCAAGTGCGGTTACTTCGGACTGCGTTTCGCCAAAATCCGTTGTAGCGTGCGGCGGTGCATATTGAGCCGCCGCGCCGTCTCGGACACATTCCGATCACACATTTCATAAACCCTCTGAATATGCTCCCAACGCACGCGATCCGCACTCATCGGGTTTTCAGGCGGTGGCGGTAATTCACCCTCACGGGCAAGCAGCGCATTAACGATATCATTGGCATCCGCTGGTTTCGCCAAATAATCGGTCGCCCCGATTTTGACTGCCGCAACAGCCGTTGCGATTGCGCCGTAACCCGTCAGTACAACAATTCGGCTTTCCGGCCTGCGGGCGCGCAATGTCTCGACAACATCTAGTCCGTTGCCATCCGAGAGGCGCAAATCGACAACGGCATAAGCGGGTGGGCGCGCTGTTGCGATCGCCTTTCCTGCCGCGACGCAATCTGCCATCTCAACCGTAAATCCTCGCTTTTCCATCGCTTTCGCGAGGCGCTTTAAAAATGCGTCGTCATCATCGACCAGAAGCAACGAAGGGTCTTCGCCGAGATTGAGGTATTCTTGATCCATCACGAGGCGTCTCCGAAAATGTTGTTGCGAACACCTAGTGCCCCCCCCCGCAGCGTCAACTTGTCACGACGTCGCAGCAAAACATGCCACACGATCCGCCACTTGCTCGGGCGTGTCAACTTGACGGAAGAAATCGACAAAGCCTCTGTCGGGCATCACGAGGTAACTGAACGTGGAATGCTGCATCAAATAATATTCTGGATCGTCATCCTGACGTGACGCAACAACACGATAAGCCTTCACAGCGGCCTCGACCTGCGCGGCGGTTCCCGTCAGGCCAATCATCTCTGGATGGAAGTTTTCGGCGTACTCACCAACCACCTCGGAAGTGTCGCGCGCAGGATCAATGGTAATGAACACGCCACCCGCGTCTATGCCCTGTTCGGCCAATATATCCATCGCGGCCGCATTTCGGGCCATGTCGAGCGGGCAGACATCCGGGCAGAAGGAGTACCCGAAATAGACCAAAGTCGGCTTGGAAATCACATCTAAGTCCGTGACGGTTTTGCCCGTTTTATCAACAAGCTCAAACGGTCCGCCAAGTGTGGCGCCTGCAACAGCGGTCGTCCCGCAGTCACCCGAGGCAGGTTTTCTGGTCTGGGTAATCACAAAAGTCCCGACGAGGAGGGCTACGGCTGTCGCCGTTGCGCCAATTGCGATGATTTTTGACATGAATTCACCCCTTTGTTACGCCGCATTGATGATCCAAAGCGCAGCGCCTAACAATGGTTTAGCGTATCACAGCCAGAGGTCCACAATGTCCGTATCAGAATTCGAGATGTTTCAAGACCGTCAGCGCAGCGATTGGGTCCGACTTCGCACGCTTGTCGCACTACGGTGGTTCGCGATTTGCGGGCAAACGATTGCCCTGATCGTGGCGACTCAAATGTTCGCGCTGCAAATCGAAACCGGATTGGCCACCATGACGATCGGGGCATCTGTTATCGTCAATCTGGTCGTCAGATTCATATTTCCACAAAACAAGCGTCTCATCGAGCGCGAAGCCTTTGGTATGCTCGTGTTCGATATCCTGCAGTTGAGCCTTCTTCTCTATCTCACGGGCGGTCTCAATAACCCTTTTGCTGTACTGATGCTGGCACCTGTCACCATTGCAGCGACTGTTTTGCACTTGTCGAGCACGGTTCTATTGGGCGGACTTGCGATCGGGCTCACGAGCCTTTTGAGCCAATTCAGCTTTCCAATCGAAACCGAAACGGGCGATCTATTGATGTTGCCCGCGCTGTTTCAATTTGGGTTTTGGCTCGCGATCGTCATCGGGATCGTCTTTCTGGCGATTTATGCCCGACAGGTCACCAATGAGATGCACAACATGAGCGAAGCGCTTTTGGCAACACAGCTCGCCCTCGCACGCGAGCAAAAACTGACCGATCTGGGTGGAGTGGTAGCGGCAACCGCCCATGAACTTGGCACACCCCTTGCGACGATCATGTTGGTCAGTGGTGAATTGCGCTATGAGCTTCGTGATGATCCGGATCTTATCGAAGACGTGGACCTGATCCATGAGCAAGCCGAGCGTTGCCGCGAGATTTTGCATTCGATGGGTGCGGCGGGCAAAGACGATTTGCACATGCGCCAGACGCCAATTGAGGCGCTCGTGCGCGAGGCGGCCGCACCGCATCTTAACCGCGGAAAAGATGTGCGAATTCAGGTCGGGTCAGAGGATATTGATGACCTTAGGCACCCCATCGTCTCCCGCCGTCCGGAAATTATTCATGGTTTACGCAATCTGATTCAGAACGCCGTAGATTTCGCGGATGTCGCCGTAGACATCACCGTAAGCTGGTCTCAGACCGAGTTGCGCGTCCAAGTGGCCGACGATGGCCGAGGATTTCCCCCATCGGTGATCGGACGGATCGGTGAGCCGTTTGTCAGGCGCCGCAGGGGAGAAGACGATAATGAAAAACGGCCTGAGTATTCCGGCATGGGGCTTGGGCTTTTTATCGCGAAAACGCTGTTGGAGCGCGCGGGTGCCCGCCTCATTTTTCGCAATGCACCCAAAAAAGCCAAGACCTCTGGCGGTGCGGTGATCGACGTCATCTGGCCATTGGATAATATTGCACTGGAGACAACACTCCCATTGGGTGAAAACCAACAAATTCAAGCGCATTGAGCCGCCTTAACCCGCCGTTAACCTAATTACATCAAATTGACCCTGCGCACTATTGGGACATAACAACGATGTCATTGGAAATACTCGACCTTGTAGCGGTTTCGATTTCCGCTCTTGTGACCGCTGCCGTTTTTTGGGCTCTTAAGTTCTATATCCTGCAGCGTGGGGCAAAGCCGTTAAAGAAGATATCGCCGATCCTCGGGCAAGCCACGTTTTTGATCGAGGGTGATGCCCTGATTGATTGTTCCCCTGAAGGGGCCGCCTTTCTTGAGCAGCGTCGCGAATTGAGCGCCGACCGCAGCGCCGTGATTGCAGCATTGGAACCCATCTTTCCTGATCTGGGTTTGGCGTTGGAATCGGACATCGCCAAAACGCTTACGCTTAAAACGCAAATGAGTACGATCGTTTGGCTTGAGATTTCCAAGGTCGGAGATCGTATACACATCGCGATCTGCGGCAACAAATTCG
>JAQXBV010000119.1 GCA_029252195.1 Yoonia sp. | reverse complement strand
CGGCGGCAAAACGGCCACCCCACATTGTGTTCGCAGTCTTGGTCATGTTGAAAAGGTGCTTTCATGCGCAAGTTAAAATCAGTTCTGCTTTATACGGCCCTTGGGCTGCTTGCAAACATTGGACAGGCCCAATCGATCGATCTGTCGGTCTTCCTTCAGGAAGATATGGCCAAGCTGACCCTACACCCAGAGCCAGTCGCCACCAGCGACGTGGCCTTCACCTCCGCAGACGGTGCGGAGCTGACCCTAACTGATTTCAAAGGCAAAACGATTCTCGTGAACTTTTGGGCCACGTGGTGCGCGCCCTGCCGCAAGGAAATGCCGCAGCTCTCGTCCCTTCAGGCCCAACTTGGCAGCGAGCCATTTGAGGTCGTCACCATCGCCACAGGCCGCAACCCGCGCCCCGCGATGGAGGCCTTCTTCAAAGAGATCGGCGTCGACAACCTACCGCTGCACACCGACGCCCGCCAATCCTTTGCCCGCAGCATGGGCGTCTTGGGTCTCCCCGTCACCGTCATCATCGGCCCCGACGGGTTTGAGGTTGGACGGCTCATGGGCGACGCGGACTGGGCCTCGGAAAGTGCGATTGCGCTGCTGACCGCCATCACAAACGGCGAGTAAGGTTCGGGACCGGCGCTGAAAATACCACTGATGAACCCACAACAGGTTCAACATTCCGGCGCACGCAAATCACACCCTTAGGCGTGCCCCGCCGTTGACGACAACAGCAAGGGATCAATCCCCAAGGTCTTAAGCGCAGCCGTCCACTTATGCTCGTTGGCGCGACCAAACACGATCGCATCGGTCGGGTCGGCGGTCAGCCAGCCGTTGTGTGCAATCTCATTCTCCAACTGCCCCGCGCCCCAACCCGCATAGCCCAGCGCCAGCAGCGATGTGCGTGGCCCCTCGCCGCGTGCAATCTCCTCCAGCACGTCACGCGTCGCCGTCATCCCGATATGACCATCCACATCCAGCGTGCCCGTTTCAGAGCGATAATCGCTGGTATGAAGCACAAATCCACGCGCAACCTCAACAGGCCCGCCATAATGAATGCGCACGTCAGAGACCGCACTCTGCATTGGTATATTCAATTGCTCCAATAACTTAGAGAACCGCAATTTGGTCTGAGGCTTGTTCACAATCAGCCCCATCGCTCCATCGCGTGAATGCGCACAGATATAGATCACGCTTTTATCGAAGCGCGGGTCGCCCATATCGGGCATGGCAATGAGCAGCTTGCCCAAGAGGTTCGGATCGGTGGGTTCCATGGGGTGATGATGTGCGCAGTGGCCATGTTTCGCAAGACCAGATGTGTCAAAGCCATCGCGACCATGTGACTTCCCTTTCGGGTCAATCTGCATATGAATGCCCGCATGAGACAATTTATCCTTGCCACCATATTGATCGGACTTTCGAGCGTCACCAGCGCTAGCCCGACCGATCACAACACCACGCTCACCGTTTTGACGGGTCATCAGACCAAGTCGGGTAGCATCATGGCAGGGCTGCGGATCGACATGGCAGAAGGTTGGAAAACATATTGGCGCGCACCAGGTGACGCGGGGATTCCGCCGCAAATCAATTGGGTCGGCTCCGAAAATATTGGCTCCATCGCCTTTCATTGGCCCGTGCCCGAGGTATTTGACCAAAGCGGGATGCGCTCTATCGGCTACCACGACAGCGTGACCGTGCCCTTGGAGATTTTCCCCAATGGCGCGGGCGAAATCAGGCTGAAAGGCGAGCTTGATATTGGCATCTGTGAAGATATCTGTGTTCCCGCAGCTTTCCGTTTCGACACGGTCATTCCGACAAGCGGCAAGCGCGACGCTGCGATCACCGCCGCACTTTTGAACCAGCCATTGACGGCAGCTCAAGCAGGGGTCGGCGCTGTCACCTGCACGCTCAAACCCATCAGTGATGGCATGCAAGTGACCGTGGTGTCCGCGCTTGCGACAACGCCGGACCCCGAAGCGATCGTCATTGAGACCGCGGATCCCTATGTGTGGGTTTCAGAGCCAGTCGTCACCCGCACGCCCTCGCAGATCACAGCCACCTCGGATCTGATCCATGGCAACGGTGATGCTTTCGCGGTTGATCGTTCAGGGATACGGATGACAGTTCTCAGCCGCGGCCGTGCGGTTGATATTCAAGGCTGTTCAGCGCCTTAAACGTTACTTTCGGCGCAAATGCTCGTCGAGGCGCGGCATGATTTCAACGAAATTGCAGGGCTTGTGGCGATAATCTAACTGCTTGACGAGGATCTCGTCCCAAGCATCCTTGCACGCGCCCGGACTGCCGGGCAGTGCAAACAAATAGGTGCCTTGCGCGACGCCGCCCGTCGCACGGCTCTGCACCGCACTCGTCCCGATCTTCTGCATGCTCACAATCGTGAAAACGGTGCCAAAGGCATCAATCTCTTTCTCGTAAACATCGCGGTGCGCCTCGACGGTCACGTCACGCCCTGTCAGGCCTGTGCCCCCTGTCGAAATCACCACGTCAATCGCATCATCAGCACACCATGCGCGCAATTGATCCGCAATCTCGGCGCGCTCGTCGCGGACGATCTTGCGATCCGCAAGCACATGTCCTGCGGCGGCAATCCGGTCCACCAGCACCTGACCAGAGCGGTCATCTGCCAGTTCGCGCGTATCGCTCACGGTCAAGACCGCGATGCGGACGGGAATAAACTCTTTACTCATTTTAGCCCTCTAGCTTTGCCTTCAATGCCAACAAATCCGCCCAAGCGTCTTTTTTCAAGCTTGGATTTCGCAGCAATTGCATCGGGTGGTTCAACACAATCGCAGGCCGACCGACGACCTCGGCCCACGTCCCGCGCAGACGCATGAGCCCACCTTGACCCAACAGCATCTGACAGGCGGTATTTCCCATCAGAACAACGATATCTGGGTTTGCCAGCGCAATATGGCGCTCCAGAAACGGTTTGATCATCGCGATGTCTTTGGCCGTTGGCGGCTCTAGGCCCGCGGGCCACGGAAAGGCCGACGTCATGTAAACCTTGCTGGCCGTTTCCAGATCAATCGCGGCAAACATCTTATCTAGCAAAATGCGCACATCGCCGACAAACGGTTTGCCCGCACGGTCCTCGTCACGTTCGGGCACCTCGCCGATGATCATCACACGCGCGGCGGGATCGCCCTCGGCAAAGACCAAGTTCCGCGCACCGCGCTTCAGATCGCAATGCTCAAACGCCATCAGCGCGGCGCGCAGCCCGTCAAGATCAGCCGCACCTGCCGCATCAATCTTGGCCTCGGCGGCGCCATCCACTTCGACCTGCACAGGCACTGGTGGTGGGCTACTTTTCGCGGCAAGAGGCGCAGGTGTCGCAATTTTTTCAGGGACATCATATCGGTTCAGCGGCGCATCCAGCATCGCCTCTGTCGCGCCCAGCTCGACCAGCCACTCAAGTGCCGCCCGATCCGCCCAATATGTGTCCATAGAATCCATCCCTGCACCTTAGCGCCGATTTGCCGCGCGTGTAAGGTGGCGCTTGCCCCACTGCCGCGCAGTTTCTATAACCGTCCAAACAACAACAGGAGAAGCGATGACCTTTCGCGCGCAACACCTTTTAGGGATCGAGCATCTACACCCTGTTGAGATCACGACAGTGTTGGATTTGGCTGATAAATACGCCGAGGAAAACAAGCGCGGGATTCGTCATAAAGACGTGCTCGCGGGGCTGACGCAGATCAACATGTTCTTTGAAAACTCGACCCGCACGCAGGCCAGCTTTGAATTGGCAGGCATGCGGCTTGGCGCCGACGTGATGAATATGTCCATGCAGGCCAGCTCGATCAAAAAGGGCGAGACGCTCATTGATACGGCGCTGACGCTCAACGCGATGCACCCTGATTTGCTGGTTGTGCGCCATCCGCATTCCGGCGCTGTGGATTTGCTCGCGCAAAAGGTCAACGGCGCGGTTCTGAACGCAGGCGACGGGCGACACGAACACCCGACGCAGGCGCTTTTGGATGCGCTGACGATCCGCCGCGCCAAGGGCCGTTTGCACCGTCTGTCCATCGCGATTTGCGGCGATATCGCCCATAGCCGCGTGGCACGTTCCAACATCATGCTTTTGGGCAAGATGGAGAACCGCATCCGCCTGATCGCGCCCCCGACACTGATGCCCGCAGGCATGGCCGATCTGGGATGCGAGGTCTTTGACAACATGGAAGAGGGCCTTCGGGATGTGGACGTCGTCATGATGCTCCGCCTGCAAAAGGAACGGATGGATGGAGGATTTATCCCCTCCGAGCGGGAATATTTCCACCGTTACGGACTTGATGCAGCGAAGCTGGCCTTTGCCAAGCCTGACGCCATTGTTATGCATCCCGGCCCGATGAACCGTGGCGTCGAGATTGACGGGAATATTGCCGATGACATCAACCGTTCGGTCATTCAGACACAGGTTGAAATGGGTGTTGCCGTGCGTATGGCCGCGATGGACCTGCTTGCGCAAAACCTGCGGGCGCGGCGGGCCGAGCGGGAGATCACCGCATGATCAACGTCCCCGCAAATGACCACGGCGCGATTTATGTGCTCCAACTTGTGCGCCCCGCCCCCGAGGGTCTGGAAGAAAAGACTGACGCCGCGATGATGGCCGTTTTGGGCAAGGTTGTGGTCAATAACAATTACGTCGACGCCATCACTCCGGGCATGTTGACTGACATGACACTGCCCGATCTGATCCGTAACGGCTATGACATGCCAGTCTCGGAGATCGACGCGGAAAAGATGCGCGGCCTGCTGGGATCTGTTGTGTTGGTCATGTCTGCGGCCTTTGGCGGCACTGCGATGACGATTGATCTGCCCGCCGATGTGCGCCTTGTGACCACGCTGCGCGACACGCCCCATATGCACGCACCGCAACCGATTGTGTCCGATAGCGCCAAGGGCATCATCAGCCAGACCGGCAAAAAGCCCGTCTCTGACGCGGCGATGTCGGGGCGGATTGCCACGATTGTTTTACTTGGCCTGTTTTTGCTGGTCGCCATCATGATCTGGATCGCAGGATGACGCCCCAAGCCCCTTTTTTGAACCCACAAGGTGACGCATGACACAGACCCTCTTTATCAACGCCCGTCTGATTGATCCTGTGGCACAAACCGATAACCTCGGAGCGCTTTTGGTCGAGGACGGGTTGATCGCAAAGGTCTATGAGGAGGCCGAACCCAAGGTCGCGGGCGCGGTCATTGTGAATTGCGCGGGCAATTGCCTTGCGCCCGGTATCGTCGATATCGGCGTAAAGGTCTCTGAACCGGGTGAGCGCCACAAGGAAAGTTTCCGCTCGGCTGGGCGCGCGGCGGCCGCAGGTGGTGTCACAACAATCGTGACGCGCCCCGACACGCTCCCCGCGATTGATACACCTGAAATTCTGGAGTTTGTCGCCCGCCGTGCGACGCTTGACGCGCCTGTGCGCGTCTTGCCGATTGCCGCTTTGACCAAAGGCCGGATGGGTCGTGAAATGACCGAGATCGGGTTTCTCAAGGACGCGGGCGCCGTTGCCTTTTCCGATTGCGATCGTGTTGTAACCAACACAAAGGTGTTTAGCCGCGCGCTCACTTATGCCAAATCACTGGACGCCTTGGTCATCGCTCACGTTCAAGACCCCGGCCTGTCGGACGGCGCCGCTGTGACATCGGGCAAATTCGCCTCGTTGCGCGGATTGGCAGGCGTGTCGCCGATGGCCGAGCGCATGGCGCTGGATCGTGACATTGCCCTGCTAGAAATGACAGGCGCACGCTATCACGCGGATCAGATCACCACTGCCCGCGCCCTGCCCGCCTTGGAACGGGCCAAGCGGAACGGGCTTAAGATCACCGCTGGCGTAAGCGTGAATCATCTGACGCTCAATGAACTGGACGTCGCCGATTACCGCACCTTTTATAAGCTCAAGCCGCCATTGCGCTCAGAGGACGACCGCATCGCTGTTGTGCGCGCCGTCGCGGACGGATTGATCGACATCATCTGCTCGATGCACACACCACAAGACGAAGAAAGCAAGCGCCTGCCATTTGAAGAAGCCGCATCAGGGGCGGTCGGGCTTGAGACGCTCTTGCCCGCGGCCTTGCGCCTGTACCACGCAGAAATGATCAGCCTGCCGCGTCTCTTCGCGGCACTGTCGCTGAACCCGTCGCGACTGCTTGGGCTGCCAACGGGGCGTTTACGGGCCGGTGCACCTGCTGATCTGGTTTGGTTTGACCCCGACGCGCCATTTGTGCTGGATCGTGTTAATCTTTTGTCAAAATCAAAGAACACGCCGTTTGACGGCGCGCGCCTCGAAGGTGTCGTGCTTGGGACGTGGGTCGGCGGCAAGCTTGTAAGTGGAGACATCTGATGCCCTTGATCGAAACCTCTGCGGGCCTGCTCGCGGTTTGGGCCTTGGCCGGATATCTGCTCGGCTCAATCCCGTTTGGCATGATCGTCGCCCGCCTCATGGGCTTGGGCAATCTGCGCGAAATCGGATCGGGGAATATCGGGGCAACCAATGTCTTGCGCACAGGCAACAAGAAAGCCGCCGCGCTCACGCTCTTGTTTGACGCAGGCAAGGGGGCGGTGATCGTCCTGCTGGCCCGCGCCATGGCCGCAGAAGACGCCGCACAGCTTGCCGGGCTTGCCGCATTCTTGGGGCATTGCTTTCCGGTCTGGCTCAAATTCAAAGGGGGCAAAGGCGTCGCGACTTATTTCGGCCTGATGATCGCGCTTTCACCACTGGTCGGCCTGATCGCAGGCACCTTGTGGCTGGTTACCGCCGCTGTCAGCCGCTATTCCTCGCTTGCCGCATTGGTCGCAGCGGGCTGGGCCCCGATTGTTGTGATTGGCTTAACGGGGGGGCAGCTGTTTTTGCTAACGATCCTTTTGGCCATCGTCATTTACATACGACACGCCGCGAATATTGGCCGGTTGCGCCGCGGTAATGAAACCAAAATCGGCCAGAAATAGGCGTCAGAGAATGGCGTTGCCGCGCCCCTGCCGTAACCACAAAAGCAGCGCGCCACCGCCAAGCATATGCCCGCCAATCCCGATATCTGTGTCGGTCAGATAGAGCAGTAGCATCGTCAGCCCGATCATGATCGGCATTCGCGCAAGCGGGCGCAAAAGCTCGCCAATCGTGCGCAAACCCAGCGCCCACATCAAGACCATCAGAGGCGGCGCGGCCACAAGCGTGCCAGCCCAAGCACCCAGAACAAAGGCGCCCGCCCCATGTGGATGCACCACAGCGCCGCCCGCAAGTGGCATTGCCACCAGCAAAAGCATCGCGAAGCGCGGGTTCAAGAAAAACGGCATGAAGGCCCCTCCATTGTTTCTAAATAAAAAACAATGGAGGCGGAATTATGGCAAAGATTTAATAACTATAGGCGTCGTAAATCTTGCTGATATCGCCGTTCCAATCGCCGTGGTAATGGTCGAGCAGTTCGTCGGCGGGTGTTTTGCCCGTCTCGATTGTTTCTTTCACGGCATTGAGGAAGTGTGTCTCGTCTGGCACCAATCCACCCGCTCCAACGCGCGCGCGCGCTTTCAGACCAGCCTCGGAAATCGCCACAACTTCGCGCGCCAAGTCGTGCATGTTGATCCCGTCGACCTTTGCCTGAAGCCCGTCAATCGAGGCCGCTTCGCGCAGCGCATCACGCTGCTCGGCTGTCCAGTTCTTGCAAAGATCCCATGCCGCATCGAGCGAATTTTGATCGTACATGAGACCAACCCAGAAGGCAGGCAATGCACACAGACGCCGCCAAGGGCCGCCATCCGCGCCGCGCATTTCGATATATTGTTTGATCCGCGCCTCGGGGAACACGGTCGTCAGGTGGTCCGCCCAATCGGATAGGGTCGGCTTTTCGCCAGGCAATGCGGGCAGTTCGCCCTTGAGGAAGTCGCGGAACGACATGCCCAGCGCGTTGATGTATTTGCCGTCGCGGTAGACGAAATACATCGGCACATCGAGCACCCACTGCACCCAACGCTCAAAGCCCATGCCGTCTTCAAACACCCAAGGGAGCATGCCTGTGCGGTCGGCATCAAGATGCCGCCAGATCACGGCGCGCCACGATTTGTGGTTGTTCACCTTGCCTTCAAAGAACGGGGAGTTCGCGAAAAGCGCTGTCGCAACGGGTTGCAGCGCCAAGGACACGCGCAGCTTTTGTACCATATCTGCCTCTGATCCGAAATCGAGGTTCACCTGCACGGTGCAAGTCCGGCGCATCATCGCCGTGCCCATGGTGCCGACCTTTTCCATATAGCCGTTCATCAGCTGATAGCGCCCTTTCGGCATCAGCGGCATGTCTTCGTGTTTCCATTCAGGCGCGGCGCCAAGTCCAATAAATTTGACGCCGATCTCGTCGGAAACGGCCTTCACCTCACGCAGGTGGTCGTTCACCTCGTCACAGGTCTGGTGAATCGTCTCGACAGGTGCACCAGAGAGTTCGAGCGCGCCGCCCGGTTCCAAGCTTACGTTCGCCATGCCCTTGGTCAGGCCGATCAGCTTGCCACTCTCCTCAACTGGCGCCCAGTTAAACCGGTCGCGCAGGCCAGAAAGAACTGCGTGAATCGACCGCTCTCCCTCATATGGCAGCGGTTTATGGGTGTCTTTGCAGTAGCCGAACTTCTCGTGCTCGGTGCCGATCCGCCAGTCTTCTTTGGGTTTGCACCCTTTGGCGAGCAATTCAGCAAGTTGTTCGTGCCGTTCGATCGGGCCGCCGCCTGACTGTGGAATGGACATATTGGTGGCTCCGTCTGTGATAGGTTTCGGTTTTATCGGTGCAGCCAAAGGCCGCGCATGTCAATGCAAGAGAGGCGTTGTTTTCGCCCAAACCTTGACGCGCACATGAGGTGTGTGTGTAAGCACATTCAGCATGGCTTCGGTTTGGATATTATCAAGGCTACCAAACAAATCGAAGAGCGCGTCCGCCCCTGCCGCGTTTACAGGGATGGACAAATACTGCCCGCCAATCCCTGACAAAATCCAACTCGGCGCGGGGTGACTGGTTGGGTCAAGTTCCAGCTTGGTCAGGTCTGCGATATCCATCGCGCCACCATCGAGCGGGCCGAAATAAGCAAGCCTGCGTTCGGCCACCTGCACCACGCCTGGCCCCTTGCCCGTTTGGCGAAAGCGGCCCCGCTGGATACCAGCGATGGCGAGGATGACGGCCAGTGCTATGAGGATAACGCCAATCCATTTGACCAGCCCCAAACCGCCCCAAGCCCACCAGAGGCCGAAAAGGCCAACAAGGCCCGCATAAAGCGCCTCGCGCCACCGCCACAGGGCGGCACGGGCTTCTGGGCGCATAAAGCTAGACATTGGCGGTCTGCGGGGTGTCGTAAAGGACGATCATAAAGTCTCCAATTTGCTGGAACCCGATAGCGATATAGGCCTTGGCAGCGATTGCGTTGGCCGCAGAAAGCACGGCGTGTTTGACGCCTTTGTTGCGGGCCTCTGCGAGATGTAAGGCGAGAGCCGCCCGTGCAAAACCCCGCCCTCGCAAATGTTTTGGAGTGTAGACACCGCCAACCATAACGGCATCGGGCAGAATGGAGTTAAAGCCCGTTATCGCGACAGGTTCGCCACCCGCGAGCAAGACGCGATGCGTGTCCTGCGCGATCATGCGATCTACCGCGTCGATGGCTTGAATTGCAGCGCTTTCTGGCGAAAGGTCTAGGGCGTCGATGCCGTACTGCCTGCGCCAAACGATAATCTCTGCGCGCGGCACGGCAGCGACGGGGACGATAGAAAGCCCTATGGTATTAGGCATTTTCATCTCATCCAAGACCAACTCGAAATGCGGCTCCACGCGATTCAATGTGCCGTCTGGCAGGCCGAGCGCGGCTTTTACTTCTGCGACCGGAGCGGCTTGGCCGACAATGACCGTGATTTCACGGTCGCGCAGAGCCGCGCCGATATCGCGCGGCTGATCGGTTGAGAATACAGGCAAGACGCTGCCCGCATCGGTGATCCCCAGAATATCCGTGATATGCCCGTTCGTCTGGGCGGTCCAGAAACTCATCGCCTCGGTGTGACCGCCTTCCATGCCATGATCGCGTAGATTGGTGATCGGGAACATCGCAACTGTTGGTCGCGTTAACAGGAACGCCATAATCGCGTCGCGGTCAGCGGGCGTGGCCCTGATCACGACCAGTCGCCCAAGGCGCTTTGCCATAGGGTCAGAGCGGCCACCGCGGCGGTATCGGCGCGCAAGATACGCGGGCCGAGGCTCACGGGATAGGCAAAGGGGAGCGCACGCAATTGCGCCCGTTCCTTGTCGGAAAACCCGCCCTCGGGGCCGATCAGAATCGCCCAAGGGCCACAGTCGGTTTGGGTCAGCGCGGAGGCCTCGCCCAAGAGCGACTCGTCACAGAACATGATTTTGCGGGTTGGGTCCCACGACGCCAAAACCTTAGAAAGCTTCTCAATGTCGGTCACTTCGGGCACAAACGTCCCGCCGCATTGCTCTGTCGCCTCAAGCGCATGGGCGCGAAGCTTATCAACACGGATGCGGTCGGCGTTATTGGTATAGGCAGTTTGCAATGGCATAATTTTAGCCGCACCCAGTTCGGTGGCCTTCTCAACAATAAACACCGTGCGCTCCTTGCGGATCGGTGCAAACATGAGCCAGACATCGGGGGGCATTTGCAGGGGCTTGGTTTGGGCGTCGCACAACAAGACCCCGCCCTTCTTACCTGCGTCTACGACCGTGGCGTCCCATTCACCATCCGCCCCATTGATGAGCGACAAGACAGTGCCTTCAACCATACGCATGACGCCAAAGAGGTAATGGGCCTGCTCACGCGTGAGCGGAACCGATTGCCCTACCCCCAATGGGTGTTCTACAAAAAGTCTAACTTTAGATGCCATGAAAGCGAGCATATGACCGCCAATCACCAGATGCCAGAGGGTGTTGTTGCCGATAGCGCAGGAAATTGGGTCGATACGCTCGCTCCCGCCGCCACGCGACCCTATTTACGGCTGTCGCGCGCAGACCGCCCTATCGGAACATGGCTGTTGTTCTTGCCGTGTTTGTGGGGGCTGGCGCTCGCGATTTTGGCCAATGGAAAAACAAGCAATTTTGATATTTGGCTGATTATAGGGGCAGGAATAGGTGCATTCTTGATGCGTGGGGCCGGCTGCACATGGAATGACATCACCGACCGCGAGATAGATGCGCAAGTTGCCCGCACACGGTCACGGCCAATCCCGTCGGGGCAAGTGACGGTGCGCGGGGCGCTGGCTTGGATGGGCATTCAAGCTGGCATCTCATTATTGATCCTGCTGACCTTCCCCGCCCTTGCCATCATCTTAGGCTTTTTCGCGATTGTGCCTGTGCTGATCTACCCTTTCGCCAAGCGGTTTACTTGGTGGCCGCAAGTCTTTCTGGGAATCGCCTTTAACTGGGGCGCGCTTTTGCTCTGGGCCGCGCATAGCGGGACGATGAGCTGGACGCCGTTTGTGATCTATGCAGCAGGGATCAGTTGGACATTGTTCTACGACACCATCTACGCACACCAAGACACGGAGGACGACGCGCTGATTGGCGTGAAGTCGACGGCACGCCTGTTCGGGGATAAATCCGCCGATTGGCTGCGCTGGTTTTTGGCCGGCACGGTCTTGTTGCTTGGGTTCGCAGTCGTGCTCGCCTGTCGGAACCGGTCGATCCTGTCGCTGGGCGTCGCGCTGATCGGACCTTGGGCCTTGGGGTGGCATTTGTCATGGCAACTGTTGCGGTTTGACCCTAAAAACGGGGCAGGACTTCTCCGGCTTTTCCGCTCAAACCGCGACGCTGGCCTTTTGCCTTTGCCATTTTTCGCCGTAGCAATGTTCCTGTGATTGAACCTTTCGGCTTCACGGCCTATTCACTAGTCTAAATTGTTGTTGTTGATCGGATGCACATGCGTCTTTCCGCCCTTTTCCTACGTATCGGCGTTTTCGTCTTTGCAGCCTTAATCTCGGCCTTGGCTGCGCGCGCCACGGTGAGCGTCGTCGAAGATCGTTCCGCCGTCTCAGTTCGCGAAACCCTTTTAGATCGGGGATATGACTGGGCGTCCGTCATTGCAGACGGGCTTCAGGTGATTCTCGAAGGACAGGCACCAACAGAGGCCGCCCGCTTTCGGGCGATTTCGGCAGCGGGCGGCATTGTCGACGCCAGCCGCGTCATTGACAATATGAGCGTGCTCGAATCGGGCAACATTACTGCACCCAATTTTGTCATCGAAATTTTGCGCAATGACAGTGGTGTATCGCTGATCGGGCTTATCCCAACCGCAACAGATCGTGAAAATCTCGCTACGCGCATCACGGCACTTGCGAAGGGGCAGCCCGTTATCGACCTTCTCGAATCTGCCGACTATCCTGTGCCTGATACATGGCGCCCCGCCCTCAACTATGCGTTGCGTGCGCTGGAAATGTTGCCGCGCTCCAAGATTTCGGTCAGCGCGGATCGCGTCGCCGTTCAGGCCATTTCGGACAGTGCGGCGGAAAAGTCGCGACTTGAGACCGCGCTCGCCCGCAATGCGCCGGACGGCGTGCGTTTGGCCATCACGATTACGGCTCCGCGCCCCGTGATCTCTCCTTTTATAATTCGCTTTTCAAAGGACGAAGCCGGCGTCCGCTTTGACGCCTGCGCCGTGGATAGCCCGGAGGCAGAGCGCGAGATTTTGACCGCCGCCATCAATGCAGGCTTTGCGAACAAGAGCAATTGCGTGCAGGCGCTTGGCGTCCCGTCGCGGACCTGGTCCACGGCTGTTGTGAGATCCATCGACGCGATTAACGCACTGGGCGGCGGAACATTCACAATCTCGGACACCGATATCAGCCTCTCTGCACTGGAAGGCACGGATCAGGCGACGTTCGACCGCATTGTGGGCGAGCTTGAGAATGCGCTTCCGGATGTGTTTGCGCTTGCCGCTGAACTGCCTGCACCGCCGACACCGGGGGCAGTAGGCCCGCCGCAATTCTCTGCCACGCTCAGCCCGGAAGGTGCCGTCCAATTGCGTGGGCGCGTGCCTGACGATCTTGTAAACATGACCGTCGAGAACTTTGCCATGGCAAAGTTTGGCCGTGCCAATGTGACAATGGGCACCCGCGTTGTTGATGAATTGCCGACAGGTTGGTCCATGCGCCTGCTGGCCGGAATTGAAGCGCTCTCGGGCTTGTCGAACGGATCGGTCGTCGTCGAGCCCGATCTGATCACGGTCAAAGGCAACACAGGGAACCCCTCTGCGCAGGCGGATATCACGCGCATGCTGATCGATAAACTCGGTCCAAGCGAGAAAATCGAAATCGACGTAACCTATGTGAAACAACTCGACCCGATTGCAGGGCTGCCTACCCCTGAAGAATGTGTTGCCCAGATTGACACCGTCACCGAAGCGCGCAAAATCCTGTTTGATCCAGGCTCTGCGTCGATCACCGTCGATACACAGCCAGTTGTCGATGACATCGCGGAACTCCTTAAGAAATGTCCGAATCTGCGGATTCAGATTGCGGGCTATACCGACAGCCAAGGCGGCGAAGAGATGAACCAGCAACTCAGCCAAAAGCGGGCCGAGGCGGTTCTTGATGCCCTGCGCGTGCGTCGTGTGCCCGTCAGCTCGTTTGAGGCCATTGGCTTTGGCGAGGCAGACCCTATTGCCACAAATGACACCGAAGATGGGCGCGAAGCCAACCGCCGCATTGAGTTTTCGCTCATTGTGCCAGAGGCTATCCCTGCGGAGCCAACCACATTAGAGGCCGTTGAAGCGGCTCCAAGCGAATAAGAACAGGACCACATCGTGAACAGAACCGAATTTATCATCGCCACTGCGATTATCCTGTTTGTCGCCTTTGCCTTGGGCTGGTTTGCCAGTTGGCTGGTCAACCGGTTTACCCGCGTGACCAAGGCCGAAATCGGCGAGCTTGATAAGATGGCGCAGGCCTTGCACGAGGCCGAAGAAACCCGTGATCAGGCGATCATCTATTTGCAGCAGCGTGAGGCCGAGATTACCAACCAGTTGTCTCAGACCGAGGCAGAGTTGCGTGCTGCGATGGACGGATTGCGCGAAGCCCGCCAAGAGACCGAAGAGCTGCGCAGTTATATCGAGCGCCAGAACATCGGCTAGCCGCGGGGCGCAGCTGCCCGCTTGAGCCGGTCATTGATCGCCCGCCCCAGCCCGTGATCGGGGATCGGGGAGACCGCGATATGCGCGGCGCCCATGGCATCCAACTGATGCAACATTTCAAACAAATTGGCCGCCGCCTGCTGCAAATCTCCTGCGGGCGACAGATTAAGTGCAGCATCGACCGCGCCAAATCCGAGCCATGTTTCATGCGGTTCTGCGTAGCGTGCGTTTAAACGCACGGCCCCCTTCGGCGCATAATGCGACGCCAATTGCCCGGGTGAGATCGGCACCAGCGGATCTGCGGGCGCGGCCAATGGGTAACCAAGACAGCCCTCCAACGCCTCTACAGGAATGCCGCCCGCCCGCAAAATCACGGGTCTGTCGCCGCTACAATCAACAATCGTGGATTCAACGCCGACCGCACAAGGCCCACCATCGATGACAGCATCAATCTTGCCCGACAGCCCCGCCAGAACATGCGCCGCAGTTGTTGGGCTAACGCGCCCTGAGGGGTTCGCGGAAGGGGCCGCAACCGGCCCGTCGAAAACCTGCAGCAAGCCGTGCCCGACAGGATGATCCGGCACGCGCACCGCAAGCGTATCAAGCCCCGCCGTCACCAGCTTTGATATCCCTGCATCTGCGCGCAGCGGCAACACAAGCGTCAAGGCGCCGGGCAAGAAGGCGGCGGCAAGCTGGCGCGCGGCATCCGTGATCTCGCAATAGCGCCCGATCGCGGCCACATCGGCCAGATGCACGATCAACGGGTTAAAGCTCGGCCGTCCCTTGGCCGCATAAATCGCGGCCACTGCGGCGTCATTGCGCGCATCCGCGCCCAGCCCGTAGACGGTCTCTGTCGGGAAGGCGACAAGCTTGCCCTCCCGCAAAACTGCTGCCGCGCGGCTTAACCCGGCTGGATCAGGCGAAAGGATGGCTGTATCAATTGCGGTCATGACGCTGCGTTTCAGTTGAAGGGAGCTGCGGGTAAGTTACCCTAGGCTTAGATTTATCCTGCATACTTGTGGTATCAGCCTTTGCCAAGGCACAGCTATTTTCCGGAGTTCCAAAATGCCGTATCGCGCCCCTGTCCACGACTATCGCTTCTTGATGGAAAACGTCGTCGGCTTCGCTCAGGTCGCTGCGACCGAAAAATTTGCTGAAGCAACGCCTGATCTGATTGAGGCGATCCTGACCGAAGCCGCCAAGATGTGCGAAGGCGTGCTCGCGCCGCTCAACCGCAGCGGCGATTTGCATCCGGCACATCTAGAAAACGGGACCGTGCGCACCTCTCCCGGATTTGCCGAAGGCTATAAGGCCATTGCCGAAGGCGGCTGGATTGGCATGTCGGCGAGCCCAGAGGTTGGTGGCATGGGGTTACCGATGACCCTGACCACAACCGTGAATGAAATGATGTCCTCCGCCTGCCTATCCTTGCAGTTGAACCCGCTCATGACCCAAGGACAGATCGAGGCCCTAGAGCATCACGCCTCTGACGAGATCAAGGCGCTTTGTCTGCCCAAACTAATTTCGGGCGAATGGTGCGGCACGATGAACCTGACAGAGCCGCAGGCCGGCTCTGACGTGGGCGCGTTGCGCGCCAAAGCAGAACCAAATGGCGACGGGTCTTTTGCGATAACAGGGCAGAAAATCTACATCAGCTGGGCCGACAACGACTTTACCGAAAACGTCTGCCACCTCGTGCTTGCGCGCTTGCCCGACGGGGTTGCCGGCACCAAAGGGATCAGCCTCTTTATGGTCCCCAAGCGCCTGCCCAATGCCGATGGCACGCTTGGCGCGGCCAATGATCTGCGTGTTGTCAGCCTTGAACATAAGATGGGTCTGCACGGGTCGCCGACTGCGGTGATGGAATATTCAGGTGCGACGGGCTGGCTTGTTGGCCCTGCACATGGCGGGATGGCCGCGATGTTCACAATGATGAACAACGCGCGTTTGGGCGTCGGCGTGCAAGGGCTGGGCGCGGCAGAGGGCGCATATCAACACGCGCTAGCCTATGCGATGGACCGCAAGCAGGGCAAAGCGGGGGGAAGCGGCGCGATCATCGAGCACGCCGATGTCCGCCGGATGCTCGCCGCGATGAAGGCCGATGTTTTTGCCGCCCGCGCAATTGCCCTGTTGAACGCTGTCGCGATTGACATGGCAAACGCAACAGACGACGCGGCGTGGAAAGCCCGCGCCGCATTTCTGACCCCCATCGGCAAGGCCTTTGGCACGGACGTGGGCATTGAAGTCGCCAATACGGGCGTTCAGGTTCACGGCGGCATGGGCTTTATCGAGGAAACGGGTGCGGCTCAATTTAGCCGCGATGTGCGCGTCACCGCCATTTACGAAGGCACAAACGGCATTCAGGCGATGGACCTTGTCGCGCGCAAATTGATGGACGGGGGCGAGGCCGCCTTTGCGATCCTCGACGAGATCGAAGCGACCGCAGAGGCAGCAAAAGGCACATTGCCAGAGCTTGCCAAGGCCGTCTGGAACGCCGCAGAAACATTGCGCGAGACAACAGAGTGGCTTGTCGAGCAGGAGCTGACCGATCGTTTTGCAGGGGCGGTCCCTTACTTGCGGGCCTTTGCGCGGGTGCTGGGCGGCCATGCGCATTTGTCCGCCGCCCTTTCTGGCGACGCAGGGCGCAAACGGCTCGCGACCTTCTATATCAAACGCTTGCTGCCCGAGCATGCAGGCTTGCTCGCCCATGTCCGCGAAGGAGCGGCCGATCTGATGGCGATCACCACCGACGATCTTTGTGCGTGATGGACGGAGCGAGCGCTGGCATTCGCTACCCGTTTGCGACACCGCCCGCAGTGGGCGAAGCGATTGAGGTGGCCGCAGGCGTGCTCTGGATGCGCCTGCCGCTGCCCATGGCGCTTGACCATGTGAATGTCTATGCGCTTGACGACGGGGATAGCTGGACCTTGATTGATACGGGCTTTCATTCAGGGAAGTCGCGCAAGATCTGGACCGATCTTTTGGCGGGGCCATTGGGCGGCAAGCCCATCGGGCGGGTCATCGTGACCCATCACCACCCCGACCATGTGGGTATGGCGGGCTGGTTTGTCGCACGCGGGGCCGCCCTGCACATGCCGCGCACCGCTTGGCTCTTGACCCGGATGCTCACGCTTGATCCGCACGACGTGCCGACCCCCGAAACGCTTGCGTTCTATCGTCTGTCCGGCATGGATCCGGCGGTTTATGACAAGCGGGCAGTCGAGCGCCCGTTCAACTTCGCCGATTGCGTCGCCCCTTTGCCTGTCGGGTTCAACCGCTTGCAGGACGGCGAGCAGATCGCCTTTGGCGGGCGCGTTTGGGATGTGCGCATGGGCAACGGGCACGCCCCCGAACATGCAACATTCTGGAGCCGCGACGATCATCTGGTGATCGGCGGCGATCAGCTTTTGCCGTCTATCAGCGCCAATATCGGGGTCTATGCAACCGAGCCCGAGGCCGATCCCGTCTCTGAATGGATTGCGGCCTGTGAGCGGCTCAAGCCATTCGCCCACGATGAACAGCTTGTCTTGGGTGGGCACAAATTGCCCTTCACAGGGCTACCGCTGCGCATGGAGCAGATGATTGAGAATCATCATGGTGCCTTGCGCCGCCTTGAGGCTTTCCTCGATACGCCGCGCAAGGGTGGCGCGTGCTTTATGCCGCTCTTCAAGCGCGAGATCACGGGCGATGCCTATGGTCTGGCCTTGGTCGAGGCAATCGCGCACCTCAATCATTTGCACCAAGCAGACCGCGCCATACGCTGGCTGCACGATGACGGTGCCTATCGCTGGCAACGGGTTTAGGCGACCAATTCAAGGCAGGCTGTGCCCGCACCGCAAGACGAAATCTCGAACACATGATTGATCGGCACGGCGGTCCACTTGCTTGCGTCACCGCAAAGCGGCTCGGAGGCAACCGAGCGGCCACCATTGTCCAAAACGCCCGAAAAATAAAGTTTGGGGCATTTGTTGTCGGACGCATAGCGGAAGGAATACAGCGACTTGCCGTCAGAAAAGACGCAGGTCAGACGGATCGGGCCCAATTCGGTCGCGGGGCCAACGACTTCGAGCATTTTGCGCATCGCAGCGGAAGGGTTGTCGTTTAACCCATTGGCCAGCAATGTCAGGAAGATCATCTCGCTGTCGGTCGTGCCGCGCCGCGCGGCAAAAAGATCGTCAGGCAGCGCCGCCTCCATCCGCCGCCGGATCAGCGCAAAATGCGGGATTTGCCCGTTGTGGCAGAAAGACCAGTTCTCATAGGTGAAGGGATGACAGTTGGCGCGGCTGGTTTCACCCACCGTGCTGGCGCGCACGTGGGCGATAAATAGCGAGGACCGGACCATGCGGCACAGGCTGAGCAAATTGCCATCGGCCCAAGCAGGCAAGACATCGCGATACAAACCGGGCTGCGTTTGGTCGCCATACCACGCAATGCCAAACCCATCTCCATTCACGGCAAGCTTGGCCTCTGTGGCGTGCTGGCTTTGCGTCAAAAGCGAATGCGCGGGCCGCACGACGATATTCTCAAGCGGGATGGCAGGCCCTGTATACGCGGCGATCCGGCACATGCTTAATGGCGGGCCATAATGCGTGCGTGATGACGCTTGAGAATACGGCTTGCGGTCGTTTCGCACAGCGCTGGGATAAACGCGTGCACCAATGCGGCCATGGACGCGACGCCAAGCCAGAAAGAAAACCCGAGCGCGAATTTCATGTGCTGCAAGAATGTCTCGTTCACAGTCGCCGGATGGTCTGTGAAAAGAACCGCAATCGGGCTGCGGCGGGTGGAGGTTTGGCTGACATCTGACATTCTGGCGGTCCTTCAAAGCTTTGTTGCGGCCCTGTCTACCCGATGATTGTGCGGTTGCCGTCCCAATTACCCCTATCAAATCACTCAATATTGGGATACTGTCCCAATATGAAGCATGATATCGATACAATAGACCGGAACATCCTAAAAATTCTTCAACGCGATGCAAATACATCCGTCGACGACATCAGCGAGGCTGTCGCACTGTCACGCAATGCCTGCTGGCGGCGCATCAAGCAGATGGAGGAAGCAGGCGTCATCAAAGGGCGCGTGGCCCTGATTGATCCTGTGCAGGTCGGCTGCCCCCTCACGGTCATGGTCCTGATCCGTACAAACGCCCATGATGCCGCTTGGATGGCCAAGTTTCAGGCCGCCTTGGCCGCTATGCCAGAGGTCGTCGGCGCTTACCGCATGACGGGCGAGTTGGACTACGTTCTTAAGGTGCGCGTGGCGGATGTGCCCGCCTATGATACGTTTTATAAACGGCTGACATCACGGATTTCTGTATCGGATATTTCGGCCAGTTTTGTCATGGAAGAGATCAAAGACACAACAGCGGTGCCTTTATGACCAAGACCGCGCGCCAAGACACAATTGATCCAACATGTCAGCGAGCTTAACGTGATGTTAATGGCCAGCCACAAACATATTGATCAGGCCAAACCGAACCGGATCGGGTCTCAATTGGCCCAAGACCTCGACCGCGCAGATGCGACCACATAACACTTCCAAGGAGGCGTGACACGGCCGCGTGAATCGTCTATTTGACCTCCAACGCAAGCTTTAATCAAAGGACCACCGATATGGCCGAGCACAAACATGGCGAAATGGACATCACTGTTCAGGAAAAAACTTTCGACGGCTTCATGACAATGGTGACGCGCGGCGCAATCTTTTGCATCGCCCTGTTGGTCTTCATTGCGCTGGTAAACGGCTAAATCCTTTGCACCGTCGCACGTTTATTTTGGGCGCCCCCGTGGCGCTGGCTGCTTGCGGCGGCGGTGATCCTGTCTGGGCGCCTGACGAAATCGTCAATGCAGCCGTCTACCGGAGCACAGGCGAACGGTCCCTGACGCTTTATACGATGCGCAATGTCGGATCGGGCAGCGGCGCGCATAGCTCGCTTCTGGTCGATGCCAGCCAACGGGTTATGTTTGACCCTGCAGGCACCTTTGGCCACGCGACGATCCCCGAACGCAACGACGTGTTATTCGGCATGAACCCGCGGGTCGAAGACTACTATGTGAGCTATCACGCCAGATCTTCGTTCTTTGTTGAAGGGCAACGGATTACCGTATCGTCCACGGTGGCCGAACGGGCGCTCCGCCTCGTGATGTCAAATGGCGCAGTGGCAAAGGCGGCCTGCACAAAGGCCACGTCGGCGATTTTACAGCAACTGCCTGGTTTTGAATCGATCGATAGAACCTATTTTCCAAATAAGCTGCGCGATGATTTTGCAAAGATTCCAAGCGTGGTTTTGACCGAATACCGCGAAAACGACGCCGACGATAAATCAATCGCTGCCGCCGAGATCGACGCGGCCATCAGAGCAGGCCGGTAATCCAAAGCCCTGCGTAAAACGTCACGACCCCTGCCCCCATGCCCCAGAGCACCTTTTTGGTGCGATACGCAAAGGCGACGGCGGCAACCGCTGCGACGATCCGCACCAGATCAGGCTGACCACCTGTCGCGGCAGGCCAAAACACCAATGGCGCGACCATCCCCGGCAGCACCGCAACAGGCGTATAACGCAACATCCGCAGTACCATCGGCGGCATCTCGCGGTCGCCAATCAAACCTAGAAACGAAAAGCGGATGGCGAATGTGCCAGCCGCCATGAGACCAATGATCAGCCAGATTTCTGCAGTCGAGTAAGTCATCCCCTTGCCCTTTCCATCCAGCTTTCGACCATCACACCTGTACCCATCGCGCAAAGCGCTGCAATCAACAGCCCGCTGCCTGACGGCAATCCGATCAGCACCATGCTGACCGCGATGGAAACCAGCGCTGCGGCCACATGCGCCAAAGTGCGCAGCATCGGCGCGACCATCGACAAAAACGCAATGGGCAAAACAAAATCAATCGCAAAGGCCTCCGGGATCGCCTTTCCAACAAGGGCGCCAACCAAGGTCGCTACACACCACAGGGGCGCGATGGCCGTTGCAACGCCCAGAAAATAGGCGGTCCGGTCAGGCACTGACATCTCTGGCGTTTCTTCGAATTTCGCAATCGACATCATGTAGCTTTGATCAAAGTTCAGATAGCTGATGAGCGCGCGCTGCCAGAGCGGCGCCGCGCCGAGGTAGGGGACAAGGGCCGCAGAATACATCGCCATCCGCAGGTTCACAGCCAGCGCCGCAAGCAGCACAAACCCGATCGCCGCGTTATCGAGCATCAGTTGCACTGCCGCGAATTGCGCCGCCCCCGCGATGACCAGTATGGTAAAGCCAAGAGTCTGCGCTAGACTCAACCCCGCATCAATCGCCACCACCCCGAACAAGATAGCAAAGGGCACGACGATAAAAACGAACGGAAGACCGTCGCGCAAGCCCATCCAAAAGGCTGATTTATCGGTGGCAGCGGTCATGACTTTGGCCTAGCTTGGAAAACAGTTGCCTTGATTTACGCGGGCCGTACAGGAAAGACAAATGACAGTTTCTGATGATACACATTCCTATCTGATCGCCCCCAATCCGACAGGTGTCAGATTAACACGTGCCGTGACCGGCACGGACCAGACCGGCGCGCCGATCGATCTGCACGTCGTCGAAGAAAGACCCCTGACGATCTATCTCAATTCCCAAGAAATCGTGACCGCCATGACGATTGGCGATTATCCCGAATATCTGGCGCTTGGGTTTCTGCGCAATCAGGGCATGTTGCGCGACGGCGATGAAATTTTGCGTGTCGACTATGACGAAGAAATCGAGACCGTCGTTGTGCGCACCAATGCGACCACAACCTTTGAGGAAAAGCTGCGTAAAAAGACCCGCACCAGTGGCTGCGCTGTTGGCACGGTTTTCGGCGATATGATGGAGGGGTTGGAAAACGTCAAGCTGCCTCAAACCCCGCTGCGGACTTCTGATCTCTATGCGCTTGCCGCGAAGATCAACACAACGCCTTCGCTCTATTTGAACGCGGGCGCGATCCACGGGACCGTGCTTTGCCAAGGCAACAGGCCGCTTGTCTATATGGAAGATGTTGGCCGCCACAATGCGGTGGATAAAATCGCGGGCTGGATGCTCTCTGAAGGTGTCAGCGCCGCCGATAAAACCCTTTATACCACAGGGCGTCTGACCTCTGAAATGGTCATCAAATGCGCGCTGATGGGCATTCCTGCGCTTGCGTCCCGATCCGGGTTTACCGCTTGGGGCGTCGAGATTGCGCGACAGGTCGGGCTGACCCTCATCGGGCGCATGCGCGGGCAAAGGTTCGTCTGCCTTGCAGGAGAAGACCGCCTGATCCGCGACGCGGACCCAAGCACGATTGCAGACGAGCCGCGCAAATCAGGGCGCAAGGGGAGCACCTCATGAGTGCGCCGCTAGGTGTCATTCTGGCAGGCGGGCTGGCCACGCGCATGGGCGGTGGTGACAAAGGGCTATTGCAACTGGGTGACCAGTCGATCCTTGACCACGTCATTGCACGGCTCACGCCGCAAGTCGACTATCTGGCCCTGAATGCCAATGGCGATCCTGCGCGCTTTGCCGCGCTCAAGATGCCCGTCATCGCCGACAGTATCGCAGATTACGCAGGCCCGCTTTCGGGCGTTCTTGCGGGGCTGGACTGGGCGGCGGCGCAAGGGGCCGATCACATCGTTACGGCGGCGGCCGATACGCCGTTCCTACCTTGCGACCTTGTCCCCCAGCTGCAATTCGCGGCCGAACGCGCAGGCGTGGACATTGCCCTTGCCGCGACCCCTGACGGGCGGCAACCCACCTTTGGCCTCTGGCCCGTGCGCCTGCGTGCCGATCTGCGTGAGGCCCTCGAAGGCGGGCTGCGCAAGGTCGTCCTGTGGACATCCAAACACGGCGCTGCGACGGCGGAATTCCCGGATAGCGCCGCCTTTTTCAACGTAAACACACCCACTGACCTCGAAACAGCGCGAGATATGTTATGAAAATTTTTGGTGTCGTCGGATATAAGAACACTGGCAAGACAGGCCTCATGGAACGGCTTGTCACAGAGATCACAGGGCGCGGGTTTTCGGTGTCTACGATCAAACACGCGCATCACACCTTTGACGTCGATCACACCGGCAAAGACAGTTACCGGCACCGCCAAGCGGGGGCCTCGCAGGTGTTGTTATCGTCTGGCAATCGCTGGGCGTTGATGTCGGAACTGCGCGGCGCGCCAGAGCCCAAACTTGAGACATTGATCGCAAAACTGGACCCCGTCGATCTTGTTTTGATCGAAGGCTACAAACGCGATAGCCACCCCAAAATCGAAACCTATCGCGCCGAAACCAAGGGCACGTTACTGGCCCCAACGGATCCGACAATTCTGGCCGTTGCCGCCGACTGTGCGGTGACCGTTGACGTGCCGGAATTCGACCTGAACGACACCGTCAAAATCGCCGACTTTATCCTTGCGAGCGCGGGGCTATGACCTTCGAAACGTTTGTCATTGTCGATTGGGCAGGCGGGAATGATCGCGGTGCTACGCCAAAGGCGGACGCCATTTGGGCCTGCGTCGCGGGCCAAGAGCCGGTTTATCTGCGCAACAGACAAGCGGCAGAGGCGTGGCTCGCGGCGCTATTTGATACCGAGTTGAAGGCTGGCAGACGCGTGCTCGCAGGGTTCGATTTCCCCTTTGGCTACCCCGAGGGATTTGCGGAAAAACTCACCGGACGCGCTTGTCCGCTCGCTGTATGGGCGTGGTTTAACCAACACATTACCGACGAACCCACGGTGAACAACAGGTTCGACATTGCAGGGCAAATCAACGCAAGCTTGCAAGGGGTCGGGCCATTTTGGGGCAACGGACTTGCGCGCGAAATCGCACATTTGCCCAATAAGGGAACGCACCGCACGAACACGGAATTTCCCGAAAAGCGGCGTGTTGAAAGTCTGGCAAAAGGCAGCTTCAGCTGTTGGCAATTGTCGGGCGCAGGTGCGGTCGGATCACAAGCGATGATGGGCATGCCCGTCCTGCACAGGCTGCGCGAGGCTTTTGCGCCGCAAATCTCGGTCTGGCCATTTGAAGAGATCACCGCGCCGATCGCCTTTGTCGAAGTCTGGCCAAGCCTGATCGTCGGCAAAGCCCCTGACGGCACGATCAAGGACGCGCATCAGGTGCGCGCACTGGCCGACCATTTTGCGCGGATGCCGCCGCAAATTCTGGCGGACTTGCTGGCAGTCGATGCCCCCGAGGAAGGCTGGATTCTTGGCGTGCCGTCCCGCGCCCGTAAAGCCCCCCCACCGCTGCGCAACGATTGTTTTGCAATGCCCCAAGGCGCCTATTGGACGCCGGTCGATGAGGCACTCGCGCATCTGAAAACCTCTCTGACGCCTGTGGCGCCTATCAAAACGATCAAAGTCCGCAAAGCGGCGAAACGCATCTTGGCTACCGATATTCACGCCCCGCGCGCACATCCGCCGACGCCAAACTCTGCCGTCGACGGCTATGGCTTTGCGGGGGCCAAGAATGCGGCTGAGCAGGCGCTTTTGCTCTTGGAAGGGCGCGCGGCGGCGGGACAGCCATTTGACGGCACGGTCCCTGTGGGCAATGCGCTGCGCGTGCTGACGGGGGCCGCCCTGCCCGCCGGCGTTGATACGGTTGTGTTACAAGAAGATGTCGTCGTTGATGGCACTATTCTGCGGTTTCATGGCCCGCTCAAACAAGGCGCAAATGCGCGGCGCGCGGGCGAGGACATGAAAGCAGGGGATCACGTTTTCGCGGCTGGTCGAAAGCTGTCTGCGGCGGACCTTGCCACACTTGTGGCTTGCGGCGTAGGTACCGTCGATGTGCGTCGAAAGCTACGGGTTGGCGTCTTGTCCACGGGCGATGAGCTGGCGCAAGCCGGACAAGCCGCGCGGCCTGATCAAATCTACGACGCGAACCGTCCTATGCTTTGCGCGGCTGTCCGCGCTTGGGGGCACAAGGTTGTGGACTTGGGCTGCGCCCCGGACGACCCCATCGCCCTGCGCCGTTTGATGGACAAGGCCGCAAAACGGTGTGATGTGATCCTGACCTCAGGAGGGGCCTCGGCTGGTGACGAAGACCATATGTCGGCTTTGCTCGCGGGGACAGGATCGTTTGCGCTCTGGCGGATTGCGATGAAACCGGGGCGGCCATTGGCGCTTGGGCTGTGGCAGGGCAAACCCGTTTTCGGCCTGCCGGGAAATCCGGTTGCAGCCTTTGTCTGCGCCTTGGTCTTTGCACGCCCGTCGCTCTCGGTGCTTGCGGGGGGGGAGTGGTTGGAGCCACAAGGCTTTGGGGTTCCTGCGGCCTTTACAAAGGTGAAAAAGGCGGGCCGCCGCGAATATATCCGTGCAAGGTTGGAGGACGGGAAAGTCCTGGCCTTTTCATCGGAAGGATCAGGGCGGGTCTCGGGCCTGTCATGGGCGAACGGCTTGGTTGCATTTGGAGATGACGCCGAAGCAATCGCACAAGGCGATCCCGTCAATTTCATCCCCTACGAAAGCTTCGACTTATGATCACGAGCACGGGGATTCCGCCCCATGACTACAAACGCGCAGCTGAACTCTATTGGGAGGCTTTTGGCACAAAGCTCGGAAAAGTGATGCAGCCAGAGGTGCGTGCACTCGCGTTTATCGAAGCGGTCATGGACGGGGACCACGCGATTTGCGCCCATGATGCCGCGGGTAATTTGCTGGGTGTGGCGGGATTCAAAACCTATGAGGGCGCGCTTGTGCATGGCGCGTTTGTCGATCTTGTCAGGGCCTATGGTGTTATCGGCGCATGTTGGCGGGCGCTGTTTTTGACCTTGCTGGAGCGTGATACCGAGAACCGCCGGTTTCTCATGGATGGGATTTTCGTGGCTCCCGAAGCGCGCGGTAAAGGGGTCGGCAGCACACTTTTGCGAGCGATCAAGACAGAGGCCAAAAGGCGCGGGTATCAGGAAGTCAGGCTCGATGTGATCGACACGAACGCGCGCGCCCGTGCGCTCTATGAGCGCATGGGATTTGTCCAGACGGACACGCAAAGCATTGGCCTTTTACGTTTTGTCTATGGCTTTCGGGCAGCCTCGACGATGGTCGCGACGGTCTAGCCAGATCCGATTAAGACACCCGCAGCAAAGACCAACGCCCCTCCCAATACCACTTGAAATGCGGCACGCAGGAACGGTGTTTGCATATAGCGGTTTTGAATCCACGCAATCGCCCAAAGCTCGACAAACACCACGATCAAAGCGACTGATGTCGCCGTCCAGAAATCTGCGATCAGATAGGGCAAAGCGTGGCCCAATCCGCCCAAAGTGGTCATAACGCCAGCAGCGATGCCGCGTTTGATCGGCGATCCGCGCCCCGAAATTTGCCCGTCATCAGAGGCCGCTTCGGTGAAGCCCATAGAAATACCAGCCCCGACAGAGGCGGCAAGCCCGACGAGAAACGTGGTCCATGTATCATGGGTCGCAAACGCGGTCGCAAAGATCGGGGCAAGCGTGGAGACCGAGCCGTCCATCAGGCCCGCAAGACCAGGTTGAACCCATGTCAGGATGAATTGGCGATGCGCGGCAGATTCCTCGGCAGAGCGTGCGTCATCCCCCAGATGCTCGGATTCAAGATGAAGCGCGTGGTCGGAATGGCCTGCCTCTGCTGCTGCCAAATCGCCGAGCAATTTGCGCGTTTCTGCGTCACTGGTGATGGCCGCAGCCGCGCGGTAAAATTGTTCTGCATCCCGCTCCATTTGCGCGGCTTCGTCGCGGATACGCTCCAATCCAAGGTTTGCGATCAGCCAAACTGGCCTGCGGGCGTAAAACCCCGAGACATGCTCGCGGCGTATGAGCGGGATCACATTGCCAAAGCGCGCTTGGTGCAATTCGATAAGCAGTCGGCGATGGGTATCTTCCTCGGTTGCCATTCCATCAAATACGGCCGCACTTGACGGGTAGTCGGCACGCAGAATTTCGGCATAGCTGCGGTAGATCCTTTCGTCGTCTTCTTCGGATGAAATGGCAAGTGCCAGAATATCCTGCTCGGACAGATCGCGAAAACGACGCCGGTTTACAAATCCTGGTATCATAGTGGTGTCTCACAAATTAGAATGGTTCTAAGTTAACTTGTGAGACCACAATTGCAAGTCTGGAAAGGGACCCGCGGCATCAGGGTCTCAAAGGGCCGCAATTGTTTGGAAAATGGAGAGCTCATGGGCGGAAAACGCGTCGCTTTCATCGCCTTCCGCCACCCCGTTGAGGGCATAGGCAAAAGCGGTCTCTGTCTGCCGATCATACCAGACGCCACCATTGAACCCGTAGGCATTGCCAAAATGCCCAATCAACGGTCGTGGATAAAACACTGGGGTCGCAAAAATCTGGAGACCCCAGCCGTAGCTTTCAAAAACACCTCCAACCGGATCAAATGGCCCCCGCTTCGGGGACCAAAGCGTCGCGGCACTTGTAGACCTGAGCGAACCGGCAATCGCGAGCATGCCTGAAAGTGATGTTCTCAACCCACCCTGCGGCGAGAACTGTGCCACGTTCGCTTTGGGGTCAAAACGGCCGATCTGGGGGGAATGATCAATCTTTGGTACAAAGGTCTGACCATCGTGGCGAAACGTCGGCAACGTGTCTGGCATGGTGCCAATGTCGAGCCAATTGAAACTGCCTTGCACATCCATTGCGGACAGAACGTCGCGGGCAATTTGATCGAACCGTGTGCCCGACAGGTTTTGCGCAATTTCGGCCAAGAGGATATATCCTGCGTTTGAATAGGCAAAGGTCGTGTCAGCTGGTTGCGGCAGAAACACATTGCCTGCGAAGACCTCACGCAACGGCATATCGGCTGGAACCGTGAAATCCTTGAGCCCGCTGGTATGGGCGGCCAATGCGGCGATCGTGATTTGCACGTCATCATAGTGCGGATGGCGCAACCTGAACCCCAGCGCTTCGCTTGCATCACGCGGCGACGATGGGTCAAGACCCATCCTACGCAGTGCCTCCAAGATAACAGCGGCCGTCACAATTTTGGACACGGAGGCCACCCGAAACTGCGTTTGAGGCTGCGCTGTCACCTGCGGCGCGGTGCCGATTGCTAAGAGTGGAGCTCGACCGAGCCTCTGAACGGCGATACCGCAAAATGCAAAAGGCCCAGTCGCTACAAGCGACTGGGACAATGCCTGTAGTCTGTCTGAAATCAAAATTCGACCACAGCCCGAATTGATTTGCCTTCATGCATCAGATCAAAGCCGTGGTTGATGTCTTCAAGCTTGAGCTTATGGGTAATCATCGGGTCGATCTCGATCTTGCCGTTCATGTACCAATCGACAATCTTCGGAACATCCGTGCGGCCCGACGCCCCACCAAAGGCTGTCCCGCGCCAGCTTCGACCTGTGACAAGCTGGAACGGACGGGTTGAAATCTCGGCGCCCGCAGGTGCGACCCCGATGATGATGCTTTCGCCCCACCCCTTATGTGCCGCCTCAAGGGCCGTGCGCATCACGTTCACGTTGCCTGTTGCGTCAAAGGTATAATCTGCACCGCCCTTGGTCAGCGCAACCAAATGCGCGACCAGATCGCCTTCGACCTTCGACGGATTCACGAAATCTGTCATGCCAAAGCGGGTGCCCATCTCGACCTTGCTCTCGTTAAGATCGACGCCCACAATCTGATCCGCACCTGCAAGCCGCAGACCTTGGATCACATTAAGCCCGATACCGCCCAAACCAAAGACAATCGCACGGCTGCCGATTTCGACCTTGGCCGTGTTGATGACCGCCCCGATGCCTGTCGTCACGCCGCAGCCGATATAGCAAATCTTGTCAAACGGCGCGTCCTTGCGGACCTTGGCCAGCGCAATTTCAGGAACAACCGTATGGTTCGCAAAGGTCGAGCAGCCCATATAATGGTGAATCGGCGTGCCATCGAGCATCGAAAAACGGGTCGATCCGTCGGGCAAAAGGCCCGCCCCTTGGGTGCTGCGGATCTTCTGGCACAGGTTCGTCTTTGGATTGAGGCAATATTCGCACTCGCGACATTCTGGCGTGTAAAGCGGGATCACATGATCACCGACCTCAAGACTTGTGACGCCTTCGCCGATCTCAATCACGATACCTGCCCCTTCATGGCCCAGAATCGCAGGAAAGATACCTTCCGGATCATCGCCAGAGCGGGTGAATTCATCCGTATGGCAAAGCCCCGTTGCCTTGATCTCCACCAAGACCTCGCCCTTGCGTGGCCCCTCCAAGTTTACTTCCATGATCTCAAGTGGTTTGCCAGCGGCAACGGCGACAGCAGCACGCGTTCTCATCATCTGTTCTATCCTTTTGAATTTGCCTTAGGGTGAGACATCTTGCGCCGATTTTCAACCAAAGGTTTGCGCGAAACGGGGAGCAAATGCGCTTTTACAACCTTGCAAAGGCACCGCGAGATCGCGCAATCTGAACATATGAAAAAACTGATGATCCTGATGGTCGTTGCTGCCTGCGCGAAATCGCCCACGCAACCAAATGCAACCCCGATGAAAGTCGAAGACCGGCTCCCTGTCGGGATTGATGATAGTTGCGGCGCAAAACGATACCATACTTTGCTTGATCAAAATGCGACTGCCTTGGAGCGGATTCTGATTATGGGGCAAGTCCGTGTGGTCCGCCCGGGAACGATCTCGACGCAGGATTACCGCCCTGCACGCATGAATTTTCACGTCGGCGACAACGGTAAGATCACACGGATCAGTTGCGGGTAATTCTGTGGAACAAGTGGAGGTCCTGAAAAGATGCACTGGGTGGGGGCTATAAAGGCACCTTCTCAGGACACTGCTCACTATAGGACCAATCTGCGCTGTGATCGTGTCTGCATGATGAAGGCCCGGCGGCGGAACAGAGGTCCTTTTATGTCAGCTTCAAGACTGCTGGCTTGATTTTGGTGCCAAAGAGCGCAAGTGTTTTAGTATGACAACATCGCCGCCCATTCCGCTCCACCCCAACGCGCCAGAACAGGTGGCCTTTCACCGCACCGAACTTAGCCTGATGCTTGGGCTTTATGGGCGTATGGTCAGTGCGGGGGAATGGCGCGACTATGGGATGTCATTTCTCCGCGAGGTCGCGATCTTTTCTGTGTTTCGGCGCACGGCGGAAAACCCAATGTATCGGATCGAAAAACGCCCGAAGCTACGCCTGAAACAAGGGCAATACGCTGTGATCGGCATGGACGGTCAGGTGCTCAAACGCGGAAACGATTTGGCACAGGTCTTGCGCATCCTTGAGCGCAAACTAATCCGAAGCATTGACTAGCGCCGCCGCTCTTTTGCCAATTCCAGAAAAACCGCGGCAAAGTATCAAGCAGTCAGCCGCTTGCGAATCAAGACATCGCCGTCGCCTTGGGTCGCGATCCGTAAGATTGCGCGGTCAATCGGTTCGTAGACGGTGCTCATGTGATGCGCGTTGGCGTGAATGAGTATGTGCTCATCGACCATCAGGCCGACATGCCCTTTCCAAAACACAAGATCGCCCCGCTGAAGCGGTGCATCTTTGTCGAGCGGCGTGCCCAACTGCGCCCGCTGCAAGTCGCTGTCGGCAGGGCAAGGGATGCCGCACGCCAAAAGGGCCGCCGCGACGAGGCCAGAGCAATCAATGCCATCAATCGCATTTCCGCCCCAAAGATAGGGCACGCCAAAATGCAGCTGTGCTACGGTCACGGGATCGGAGAAAGGCTGGGACATCGGCCGCAGGTGCTTTTTCGGGATGAAGCCTTGCGGCGTCTCGAAATACTTTTTCCGCTCATCAAGGACCGCAACCCGTGCGCCAAATGACAGGCGCATCAGATCAGGCGATTTGAAATCTTCCGAGAGGTAGGCATGGGTCGCGGGCGTGGCGACAAAATGCGTCACGGCCACATGCGGCCCCAGTGACGTGGCCGTGACATAGCCCACATAACCGTCAACCGATTGTATGAAAGCCCAGCCTTCATACTCTTCGAAAACGGTCACTTGCGCGCCCAAAAGGAGTTGTCGATTGCGCGGGCCATTCGGCGCAGCGCAAAGATTAACTAGCGGTTGGACAACAGATTTGAGTACACCTTCCACATATGCGGGTGCATCGACAAATCCCTTCAACGCAGAGGCTGCGACCCGCACGTTCGCAGGGGTAAGCCGCTGATCTGTCATAGCTTTAACAAGCTCGGAAGCGCGTCGAGCAGCGCTCGCGCGCCCATGCCGACCCCGCCTTTCGGGCGGGCTGGCGCGGCGGTGGGCGCCCATCCGTAAATGTCGAAATGCACGTAGGGTGCCGCAACAAAGCGCCGCAAAAACAGCGCGGCGGTAATGGCCCCCGCAAAACCGCCACTTGGCGCGTTATCAAGATCGGCAATGCCGGGCTCGATCAGTTTCTCGTAGGGTTCATGGAAGGGGAGCCGCCAAACAGGGTCCGCGACGCGCGCCGCCGCTTGTGCAATCTCGGCCGCGTCGCTGTCGCTATCTGTGAAGAACGGCGACAAGTCGGGCCCAACCGCCACCCGCGCTGCCCCCGTCAATGTTGCCATAGAGATCACCAGCGCGGGGTCGTCCTCACTGGCAAGCGTCAGGGCATCGGCCAAGACCAACCGCCCTTCTGCGTCGGTATTGTTGATCTCGACAGTAGGCCCCTTGCGGCTGATCAAGATATCTTGCGGACGGAACGCGTTGCCATCAATGCCATTCTCAACAGCGGGCACAAGCACGCGCAACCGCAGGGGCAAGTTGAGCGCCATAATCATATGCGCGAGCCCCAAAACCGTGGCCGCTCCGCCCATATCCTTTTTCATCAAGCCCATGCTTGACCCCGGCTTGATGTTCAAACCACCAGTGTCAAAGCAAACGCCTTTGCCGACCAGCGTCAATAACGGGCCGCTCTCGCCCCAATGCATATCCAAAAGCCGCGGCGCACGCGTGGACGCTCGCCCGACTGCATGGATCAATGGAAAATTCGCCGAGATCAGATCGTCGCCGACAATCGACGTCACCTTCGCCCCATGCTGGTGACCGAGTGCGCGAAACGCCTCCTCCAGCTCGATCGGTCCCATATCGGACGCAGGCGTATTGATGAGGTCGCGGGTCAGCGCCTCGCCCGCTGCGATGATCTCGATCCGTGCCGCGTCAACGCCCTCGGGTGCCACCAGCAGTGCAGGCGCCGCAGACGGCTTTACATAGCGATCAAACCGATAGCTTTCCAAAAGCCAACCCAAAGCGGCCTCTTCGCGGTCTGCCACCGGAAGGTCCGTCACAAGACGATAGGTTTTCACAGGGAGCTTGCGTGCGGCGGTACCGACAAAAAATCGTCCCCGCGCACGGGTTGCTTTGGTGCCATAGCCAACGAGTGCGCAGCCGATGCCGCCGTCCTTGTCGGGAACTGTGATGCACTCACCCAAGGCACCCGTGAAGCCCTGCAAATCAGCCCAAGCCCGTGCATGCTTTGGCATTTGGTCGAGATCTTCCGAAGCAATAACATAGAGATCGATTGCATCAGAAGTGACAGGTGCGAACAGAAGCGTCATAGGACATCCTTAAGTTGGTTTGCCCAGAACACTACTCTTCGGCTGACAAAGTGCAATGCACGACCTTAGCCCTCGTCCTTGTAGCGCCAGACCTCCGAAATCGCGATGTCAAAGGCACGTTCCATGCGGGCCATAGTCGCGCTTAAAGCAACACCGTCGTGTTGTTGGGCCGCCATGGCCACATGGCGTGCGGATGTCACGACATCAATCAATCCCAGTTGCGCACCCACATGCACGATCCGCTTGGCAGGCTTCTCCACATTGTCGAAGACATGTGCGCGCACCGCGTCCTGTAGCGCGTCCAATCGGTACGCGATATCTTCAAGGGCCCGACAGATGATCGCTTCCCCCATCAATTCGCCTTTCGCGATCAAAATCTTGTGGATGGGGTCACGGTCCAAAACGACGAGGTCTTTGCATCGCAAATACGTCACCGAATGTGGGGCGCGCGCGGGGGCAGACAGGGCTGCAAATTGGGTGTGATTATGTTCCATGGTCCCCGTTTAGACAGGGAAGGTTTTCAGAAGATGAAACACACAATTGAAATTACTCCAAATTCATGAAAATGCGTGATAAAGGTTGGATAAACCGCTTGGAGTAACGGAATGAAATCGGCACGCCCCCTTCCGACCTATTTGGTCAATCGGTATCATGGTTGGAAAGCGACAACGTTTGACGAAAACAAAGGTTGGTACAAGCGCCTCGCCGAAGAAGGGCAACGCCCGCGTGCTATGGTCATTTCCTGCTGCGACAGCCGCGTTCATGTGACCGCGATTTTCGGTGCGGATCAAGGCGAATTTTTTATTCACCGCAATATCGCCAACCTCGTGCCAGCCTATCATCCAGACGGCGCTCAGCACGGCACCTCTGCGGCGATCGAATATGCTGTGACCGCGCTGAAGGTTAGTCATCTGATCGTGCTGGGCCACTCCGGCTGCGGCGGCGTTGAGGGCTGTTATAACATGTGTTCAGGTCATGCGCCCGAGCTTGAAGAAAAATCAAGCTTTGTCGGCAGATGGATGGATATCCTGCGCCCTGGGTTTGAGCGGTTGGGTGAAGGTGACGACGTCACACGCATCAATGCGCTTGAAAAAGAGGCGATCCTCGTCTCGCTTGAAAACCTTGCGACATTTCCATTTGTGAAAGAGGCCGTCGAGAGCGGAGAGCTCACGTTGCACGGCGTCTGGAACAATATCGGCGACGGTGGCCTAGAGGGTTATGACGCCGCGACAGAAAAATTTCTCCCGATATAAAGGTTTCCCGAAGTGTCCTCTATTTTTGACCTCGCTGCATCTAACCTGATTTCGCCGATCATCTTGAGCTTTGCACTTGGCCTGATGGCCGCTTGGGCGCGCTCTGATCTGACGATCCCCGAAGCGATCGCAAAGGGTATGTCGATTTATCTGCTTTTCGCGATTGGCTTTAAGGGTGGCGCCAGCGTGGCTGCGCATGGGGTGGATGCAAAGCTGCTTACGGCTGTTGGCGCCGGTGTGGTCTTGTCGTTCGGGCTACCGCTTGTCGCCTTTACGCTGCTCAAGATCATGACAAAGCTTTCCAAAATCGACGCGGCGGCAATTGCGGCGCACTACGGGTCGATTTCAATCGTGACCTTTGTGGCCGCGACATCTGTGCTCGAAGGGCGCGCGATTTCTTCCGAAGGCTATCTGGTGGCCGTCGCAGCCGCGATGGAAGCACCCGCCATCCTTTCCGCGCTCTGGCTCGTGGCGCGCGGCGGGACCAATGCCAAGATGGATGACGGGTTGATCCGTGAAATCATGCTGAACGGGTCTATCGTGCTGCTGGTCGGGGCCTTTGTGATCGGGATGATCACCGGAGAGAAGGGGCTCGCCGAGATCGCGCCTTTCATCGTGAGCCCCTTCAAAGGCGTGCTCTGCCTGTTCCTGCTCGATATGGGGCTGATTGCGGGCCGCGGATTGCGCGCGGCCAAGGGGGTCGTGACCTTGCCCATCGTGGCATTTGGCATTTTGATGCCGCTGATCGGGGCGACGTTTGGCCTTGCTGCGGCACTGCTAGTCGGGCTGTCGACGGGTGGCGTGCTGTTGCTGATGGTTCTGGCGGCCTCTGCCAGCTATATCGCGGTGCCTGCCGCGATGCGTGTGGCGCTGCCCCAAGCGAACCCTGCGATCTATCTGACGCTCTCACTCGGGATCACGTTCCCCTTCAACTTAACGCTTGGAATACCGCTCTATCTGACAGTCGCGCAGATGGTCACAGGAGGCTGACATGGACATGCATACCGCAAAACGCGTCGAGATTATGATCGAAGCCCCGTTGGAAAAGCGCCTCACTGCGGCACTCGAAAAAGCTGGGGTCACAGGATTTACCGTGCTGCCTGTCTTGGGTGGCTCTGGCCGTTCCGGGCGCTGGTCGCGCGAGGGGCAAGTCGGGCGGGCGGGCATGGTGGCTGTGATCTGCCTCATTCGGCCCGAGCGGCTTGATACGCTCTTAGATGCAGCCTTTGCGGTGGTTGAGCCGCATATCGGCGTCGTCAGCGTGACCGATGCAATGGTGCTCCGCGCGGAGCGTTTCTAGCGCCCACAGGATCTACACAGCGACGCACTTAACGGCATTTTTACCAATCTGCGGTTTCTTTTCACCATGACAAAAGAAACCTGTGAAGTTCAACTTGGGAAATCCTTGCGCGAGGCGGCCATCAATTTGGCGGTAGAGCAAGATATTTCTCTGGGGCAACTCGTGCGGATCGCACTTACAAAGGAAATTGCGCGCGCCAACAACGCGAAACCGCCTGTTAGGGCGGATGAGCGGCTCCTCGCGCCCTTACGTGCGCGCCTCGCACATGATCTCGCACATGCAACAAATTGGGTTGATCTGGAGAACCGCCTCAAAAACAAAGGCTATATTCTGCGCGTCGCGGGCGGCGGCCTCGCGCTTCACGATTGGCCAAGTGACCAGCGTATCTGCAAAGCATCTGAACTCGGGTTTAGTTATAGTAAACTCATGCGGCGTTTTCGTAAACCATTCCCAAGTCACCCATATCGCTGGCTCGAACACCGGATGCTGGAATTGCCCGAAGACGCCGGTGTGGACGTCTTCGAGCCTTTCGAGTAATTAACCCTTTTTCAGGCACTCACGCCCGAGAAGCTCGGCAATCTGCACCGCGTTCAGAGCGGCACCTTTGCGCAGGTTATCAGAGACACACCACAGGTTCAGACCGTTTTCAACGGTCACGTCCTGACGGATACGGCTGATGAATGTCGCAAAATCGCCGACGCATTCGATTGGCGTGACATAGCCTCCCGGTTCGCGCTTATCGATCACCATGATCCCAGGAGCCTCGCGCAGGATGTCGCGCGCTTCATCCTCATCAAGGAACTCTTCGAACTCGATGTTAATCGATTCCGAGTGGCCCACAAAAACAGGAACGCGCACGCAAGTGGCCGTCACTTTGATCTTGGGATCGACGATCTTCTTGGTCTCGGCGACCATCTTCCACTCTTCTTTCGTGTCGCCGCTATCCATGAAAACATCGATATGCGGGATCACGTTGAAAGCGATCTGCTTGGAAAACGTACCGTATTCCTTGTTGTCGGTCGGATTATAAATCGCCTTGGTCTGATCCCAAAGCTCATCCATGCCAGCCTTGCCCGCACCGGAAACCGACTGATAGGTCGAAACAACGACGCGCTTGATCGTAGCGCGGTCGTGCAATGGCTTGAGCGCAACAACCATCTGCGCGGTCGAGCAGTTCGGGTTCGCGATGATATTCTTGTTCTTATACATGTGAATCGCTTGAGGGTTCACCTCTGGAACGATCAACGGAATATCCGCATCATAGCGATACAGTGACGAGTTATCGATCACAACACAGCCTGCCTTCGCGGCTAGTGGCGCGTATTTCTTGGTCGCGTCAGAGCCGACGGCGAACAGCGCGATGTCCCAACCTGTGAAATCAAAGGTATCAAGGTCTTGGGTTTTAACGGTTTTATCACCAAAGCTGACTTCCGTCCCCAGCGAACTACGGCTTGCGAGGGCCGCAATCTTGTCGACCGGAAAGGTGCGCTCTGCGAGGATATTTAGCATTTCGTGGCCCACGTTACCTGTGGCGCCGACAACGACGATATTATAACCCATGAGTTGTTCCCTTGATTAGAGTGCCGCCTCTTACCGCGCTTGCGTCCTAAGGGAAAGAGGTTTAGTCGACGCGGTCCTGCGCGAACAGATAAGCAACAAGACCCGCGGCCGTCATGATGGTGAAGACGGCGAAAATGGCCACATAGGCATCGCTTGCCACATCGGTCAGCGCACCACGATAAATCGGGCCAGTGGCGAACTGCATAATGCCGGCCCCGCCGATCCCGAAAAGGTTCATCAAGGTGACACCGCGCCCCATCAAATGGGCGGGGAAGAACGATTTACCATGCCCGATGATCACCGCAAACGTCGATCCAGAGATCCCCACCAAGGCCAGCAGTACAGTCGAAAGCCAAAGGCTTTGCGCTGGATACAGCCAGAGCACGGCCAGTGCCATCGCCCCCATGCTGATCCCGCCAAACACCACCCATTTACGGGTGCCAAACAGCCGCTCCAGCGGCCCAAAGGCAAAGTTACCAATAATCATCGCAATCGCCATGATGAAGGTCGCCCTTCCGATCGTGCCGACATCTGCGCCAAACACATCGCCCAGATATGGACCCGCCCAAAGTCCGCGTAAACTTGCTGCGGGGGCGTAGTTCACCAGCATGACGATAAATATCGGCCACAGGATCGGTATCTTGAGCAAAGTCAGGATAGAGCCTTTTTCCTCGGTTTCGATCCGTTCAGGGTCGCGGATCATCGCCATCAGCGCCAATCCGACCACAAGGGAAACAGCCGCCAAAACAAGCATCGTAGGCCGCCAGCCAAGGGCCTCAATCGACCACGCCATCGGCGCCGATCCAGCGAGGTTCCCGATGGATCCAAACCCGATCATGCCCCCGGCCAACGTGCCAAAAGCCGCCGCAGAATAGGTGCGTGCAATGATATAATAAGCGGCCATCAGCACGGGCGAGCAACCGATCCCGATCAATGCCATTGCGATCGTCACATGCAGCGGCGATTGCGCAAGGCCGAAAACCAATGCGCCACCTGCCCCACCAAGAATGAACAGCGCCGATGCAGTTCTGCGAGGCCCGACACTATCGAGGCTCATGCCCACAGGAATTTGCATCACCGCAAAAATCAGAAACCAAATGCCAGAAGCCCGCGCCAGATCGTCGGGCGATGCCCCGATTTCCGTGGCCAAAACAGGTGCCAGAACGGGCAGGAATGCACGATAAAACTGGGAGAGAATATAGGCCAAACTCAGGGCCAGAAGTCCGCGCTTCATAATTGCTGCCTTTTTTGATTTGTTAACTTGTGGTTACACGATCTTTCGTCACCTGCAAGCCGCCTTAGTCCCTGACAGGCAGTGCGGTTGTATGACGCACGGTGCGCAGCGCAAAGGATGACTGCATTTGCGCCACGCCGGGTAAGGTCGCCAGATGGCGGCGATGGATGCGGGCGAAATCTTCCGTATCACCTGCCACGACCTTGAGCAGGTAATCTGCGGAGCCTGCCATGAGGTGACATTCAAGCACATCAGGGACGCGCGCCACGGCCTTCTCGAAGGCATCCAAGACTTCATCCGCCTGCCCTGACAAAGTAATTTCAACAAAAACCGTCGTTGGACGGCCCACCTTACGCGGATTGAGCAAGGCCACATAGCCGCGGATAAACCCGTCTTTTTCCAACCGTTGCACCCGTCTATGACAGGCGGATGGTGAAAGATTTACCATCTCTGACAGCTCCGCATTCGACATACGCCCCGACTTTTGCAGCACCTCCAAGATTCGGCAGTCTATGCTATCAAGTTCCATTTCGCGCAGCTTCCTTCGAAGAAATTCCGTATTAACGCAGATTCCTTGCACATTTTTCGCCAATACCCAAGAGGTTCGACCAAGTAATTGCGCAAGAGCCGTCAGATAGTGTGCGCATGACGTTTCAAGGAGGAAACACGGCATGCACATCGGTTGCCCAAAAGAGATCAAACCACAAGAATTTCGCGTCGGTCTGACGCCAAACGCCGCGCGCGAGGCTGTGACGGCGGGCCATACCGTCACGGTTGAGACCCAGGGCGGCATCGGCGCGGGCTTTACCGATGAGGATTACCTCGCAGCGGGCGCGAAAATCGCAGGCACTGCCGCCGAAATCTTTGCGGCGGCCGACATGATCGTGAAGGTCAAAGAGCCCCAGCCCGTCGAGCGTAAGATGCTGCGCGAGGGGCAAATCCTCTTTACTTATCTGCACCTTGCGCCCGATCCTGAGCAAACGCGCGATCTGATAGCCTCGGGTGCGACCTGCATCGCTTATGAGACCGTAACCGACCGCAACGGCGGCCTGCCATTGCTTGCACCAATGTCCGAAGTGGCGGGCCGTTTGGCCCCGCAGGTCGGCGCGTGGACCCTTCAAAAGGCCAATGGCGGCCGCGGTGTCCTTTTGGGTGGCGTCCCGGGCGTTGGCCCTGCAAAGGTGCTGGTCATTGGCGGCGGTGTTGTTGGCACACATGCGGCGAAAATTGCAGCAGGTATGGGCGCCGATGTGACCGTACTAGACCGCTCGCTGCCGCGATTGCGCTATCTCGACGATGTCTTTGGCGGCACGTTCAAAACCTCCTACGCCTCCGAGGGGAATACCATCGAATTGGCCCAACAGGCCGACATGATCATCGGCGCGGTTCTGATCCCCGGTGCGGCCGCGCCAACGCTCATCTCGCGCGCACAGCTCTCCGAGTTGAAACCGGGTGCGGCGCTGGTTGATGTGGCCATCGACCAAGGCGGCTGCTTTGAGACATCGCGCGCCACCACCCACCAAGACCCGATCTATGAGGTCGACGGCATCATGCATTACTGCGTCGCCAATATGCCCGGCGCGGTCGCCCGCACATCGACAATCGCCCTTGGCAACGCGACCATGCCGTTCATGTTGGCCCTTGCCAATAAGGGCTGGCGTCAGGCGTGCGAAGACGATCCGCACTTGCTGGCGGGCCTCAATGTGCACGCGGGCGAGCTGACCTACTATGCCGTTGGTAAGGCCCTTGGGATCGACGTGATCGCACCCGCTCTTGCGCTGAAAAAGTAACGCCGCGGCCGTGGCAACGCAAAAAGGCCCGCCGTTCTGGCGGGCCTTTTCCATTTTACAGAACCGAAAATTACTTCTTCAGTGCTGCCAAGATTTCTGCAAGCAGCTCTTCTTGTGTTGGGCCTTTTGGCGCCTCTGGTGCGGCGACTGGCGCGGGGCCTTTCGCCTTGTTCACTGCTTTTACCAGCATGAACACAACAAATGCGATGATCAAAAAGTTGATGATCGCCATGATGAAACGGCCATAGGCGAAGACGGCGGCTCCGGCCTCGTCTGCGGCGGCAATGGTCGCATAGTCTTCGCCACTCAAGTTCACGAACAGGTTCGAGAAATCAACACCGCCTGTGAACAGGCTGATGATCGGGTTGATCAGGTCACCCACAAGCGACGTGACGATGGCCGTGAATGCCGCGCCGATGATGATACCAACAGCCATATCCATGACATTGCCCTTGGCGATGAAGTCTTTGAATTCGTTAATCATGCGTAGTCACCTAAGTATAAAAGCGCATTTCCGATCTGTCGCCGATTGCGCGTGTAAGCTCTTTTAGCTGACGCGGACGCCATAACAACGGTTTTAATTCGGATTTATTCCCCCCAAATACGCGGGGATTTATGAGTGGCTTTTTTAACTAAACAAAACTGGTCGTCATGAACACCTTGTCGCGCTCGCGCCCTGTCTCGACCCATCCGAGCTTTTCGTAAAAGCCGATGGTTGCTGTCATATCGGGGTGCGTGGTCAGGGACATGTCGGTGCAGCCCAGCGCCAGCGCCGCGTTTTGCGCCGTGTCGATCAACTCGCGCCCAAGCCCCTTGCCAGCGAAATCAGGGTGCACAGCGACATTGGCCAAATGGGCGTGTCCGTCCGCGATCATCAAAACGATCCCGCCAAGGATAATGCCACGGTCATCAGCGACCCAGACGAGGTGGTCACGAATATCCGTATCCAGCCCTTCGGCCACAGGCGGCAAACCGATCCCTTGGTCGGCAAAGGGCGCATAGGCCGCAATCACGGCTGCCCTTAGCCCATTTACATCGTCGGGGGTGGCGCGGCGGATCATCCGCGCAGCACGCCGCCCGTGGCCTTGGTCACTTTGGCCACGATATTGGTCGCGACTGCCTCGATGTCCTTGTCTTTCAACGTGGTATCGACAGGCTGCAAACGGACCGTAATCGCGAGGGATTTTTTGCCGATCCCAAGACTGCCGCCGATGAACTCGTCAAAGACGCGCACGTCGGTGATCAGCGCCTTGTCGGCACCCGCTGCCGCATTGACCAAGGTCAGCGCCTCAACATCGGCATCGACCACAAAGGCAAAGTCACGCTCAACCGCTTGCAGATCAGTCGCAACCAATGCGGGGCGTGCTGTAACTTTGTTCTTAGGCTCAGGGATTTCCTGCGGATACAGAACAAAGGCGACCGCTGGTCCCTTGATATCCATGTCGCGCAAGATCTTCGGGTGCAACTCGCCAAAGACGCCCATAACCTTTTTCGGACCAAGGCAAATCTTGCCATGACGGCCCGGATGCCACCAGCCCTCTGCACCGCGCAGAATCTGCACTTTTGCAGCCGCGCCAATGGCGGCTAGGACGGCCTCGGCGTCGGCCTTGGCGTCAAAGACATCCACAGCGCGAGAGGTGCCATGCACATCCTTAGGGCCAGTCCGCCCGATCAGGATACCTGCGATTTGCACATGATGTTCACCGGGCTCGCCGCCTTGGAACGCATGGCCAACCTCGAACAGCGCCATATCGGCAAAACCGCGCGCCTGATTGCGGGCCGCAGCACGCAGCAGGCCCGGCAACAATCCGGGGCGCATGTGGGACAAATCAGCAGAAATCGGGTTCTGCAACATCGTCGCATCATCGCCGCCGCCAAACATCGCCGCCGCCTCGCGGTCAATGAAGCTATAGGTCACGCATTCGTTGTAACCCAAACCTGCCGCCATGCGCTTGGCCATTTGCTGGCGCGCTTGCAGGGTCGTCAGGATCGGCTTTGGCACACCAGCCACGCGTGGCAACGGCTTGCCCACCAGCTTTGTCAGGGACGCAATGCGCGCCACTTCCTCGACCAGATCAGCCTCGCCCAGCACGTCAGGGCGCCAACTTGGCACATGGGCCATATCGCCTTCCAGACGGAAGCCGAGAGCGGTCAGCGTCTGGCGCTGTGTGCTCTCGGGGATGTCCATGCCCACAAGCGAAATCACGCGTTTTGCGTCCAGCTTATAGGCGCGCGATACGTCAGGTACCTTGCCCGCGACCACAACGCTTGAGACCTCGCCGCCTGCGTTGTCCACGATCATGCGCACGGCATGCTCAAGGCCCTCAGGCGTAAACGCAGGGTCAATGCCGCGCTCAAAACGGTAGCGGGCGTCGGAGTTAATCTTGAGCGCGCGGCCTGCATAGGCGATCTGCACAGGATCCCAATAAGCACTTTCAACGAAGACGTTGACGGTGTCCTCGGTGCAGCCAGTATCCGCGCCGCCCATGATCCCCGCAATGGATTGCACGCCGTTGTCGTCGGAAATCACCATCTGACCGGGCTGCAGCGTGTAGGTCTTATCGTCCAAGGCCTGAATCGTCTCGCCCCCCTTGGCGCGATGAACGCGCAGGTTGCCCTTGACCTTATCGGCGTCGAAAACGTGCAGCGGGCGGTTCTGATCGTAGGTGAAAAAGTTGGTCACATCGACGAGAAACGAAATCGGGCGCAAGCCAATCGCGCGCAGCAGGTCTTGCAACCACTCAGGGGATGGTCCGTTTTTCACGCCTTTGATCAGGCGGCCCATAAACACAGGCGCGCCGTCCAGCGTATCGTTATCAATGCTGACCGTCAGGTCTGATTGGAACGAGGCCTCGACGGGGGTCACTTCACGCGGCTTGAGTTTGCCCAACCCGCGGGCGGCCAAATCACGCGCAATGCCGCGCACGCCCAAAGCATCGGGGCGGTTTGGCGTGATCGCAATCTCGATTGTGGTGTCCACTTTCGACGGGTCATTCTTGGCCAGCCAATCGATGAAACGGTCACCCACGTCGCCGCTTGGCAGCTCGATGATGCCGTCGTGTTCGTCCGACAATTCCAGCTCGCGCTCGGAGGCCATCATGCCGTAACTGTCGATGCCACGGATTTTGCCAACGCCAATCGTCGTATCAATCCCCGGCACGTAAACGCCCGGTTTGGCCACAACAACAGTGATCCCCTCGCGGGCATTGGGTGCGCCGCAAATGATCTGCAACTCGCCCTCGTCAGTATCGACCTTACAAACCCGCAGCTTATCCGCATCGGGGTGCTTTTCCGCGTGTTTGACGTAACCAAGGGTGAACGCCTTGAGCTTCTCAGAAGGATTTTCAACCCCTTCGACCTCAAGCCCGAGATCAGTCAGCGCCTCGCAGATTTCATCAACAGTTGCCGTGGTGTCGAGGTGGGCTTTCAGCCAAGAGAGTGTGAATTTCATTTGGAAAGCCCCCCGTGCAGCGTTGGCACATCGAGTGATCGGAAACCGTAGTGGCGTAGCCAGCGCAGGTCGGAATCAAAAAAGGCGCGCAGGTCTGGGATGCCGTATTTCAGCATGGCGATGCGGTCGATGCCGACGCCGAAGGCGAAGCCCTGATAGACTGATGGATCGACGCCTGCGGCTTGCAGAACCTTCGGGTGGACCATGCCGGAGCCAAGGATTTCAAGCCAGTCGTCGCCCTCGCCCACTTTGAGCGTGCCGCCTTCCCATGAGCAACGAATATCGACCTCTGCGGAAGGTTCGGTGAACGGGAAGTGCGAGGCGCGGAAACGCAGATCAACCTGATCGACTTCAAAGAAGGCTTTGACGAATTCTTCCAAGCACCATTTCAAGTTGGCCATCGAGATGTCTTTGTCGATAGCTAAACCCTCGACCTGATGGAACATGGGCGTGTGGGTCTGGTCGTAATCGGCACGGTACACACGGCCCGGACAGATGATGCGAATAGGTGCGCCGTTGGCCTCAAGGCTCCGAATTTGCACTGGCGAGGTATGGGTGCGCAGAACGTGAGGCGGACGGTTATCGCCCTCGGCGCGGTGCGTATAGAAAGTGTCCATCTCGGCGCGGGCGGGGTGGTGGCCGGGGATATTGAGCGCGTCGAAATTATACCAATCAGATTCAATCTGCGGGCCTTCGGCCACCGAGAACCCCATATCGGCAAAGATCGCGGTCACTTCTTCGGTCACCTGGCTGATCGGGTGGATCGAGCCGAGCGGGCGGCCACGCGCAGGCAGCGTCACATCCAGCCACTCGCCACGCAGGCGCTCGTCCAATGCGGCGTCGCCAAGGGCGGCTTTCTTGGCCACAAGCGCGGAGTTGATCTCGTCTTTCAGCGCATTGAGTGCGGGGCCAGCAGTTTGGCGCTCCTCAGGGCTCATCTTGCCCAACTCGCGCATTTGCAGGCTGATCTCGCCCTTTTTCCCAAGGGCCGCGATGCGCAAATCCTCTAGGCCAGATTCGCTATCGGCCTTGCCGATCAAATCGAGATATTTTGCTTTCAGAACGTCCATGTCGCGCCTCACACTTGGGTTAGTGCGGAGTTAGCGAAATGGCGGCTTGGTTGCAAGGTTTGCGAAGGTTTCGGCGGCGTGATTTGCGTGCACAACGGTTGCATCGCCTTGTTGCCGATTGCGCTGGCCCATCAAAGTCGGCGGGCCAGCGCGGTTTCAGGGGCGCGGCCTAGTTCAAAAGCCGCGAGATATTGCGGACGACGGCCCGCCGATTGGCCCGCTCGTTGGTCAAGACAGGCACCTTTAAATCGGCCTCGCCATAACCTTGGGTAATCAGGTTTTGCGGCGGCACGGCAAAGTATTCGGTCAGTGCAAGTGCCACTGTTTCCGCGCGGCGGTCGGACAGCGCCAAGTTATAGCTGGCCGCCCCGACCGCATCCGTATGCCCTTCGATCAGGAAGACGGCGGAGGGATCTGCCTCAATGATATCGCGCATCATGAGTCCGAGATCCGCAAGCGCTTCCGCTTGGCTCGGATCAATCGCGGCTGAGCCAGACGCGAAGGTCACAGCTTCAATCTCGACCTGTGGCGCCAATGCGCGCACCCGCTTGTAGTCGCGGATTTGCTGGAGCGAGAAGGTGCGGCCAACGTCCACAAAGAGCGCCCTCTGAAGCGCCGCAACAAGTGTCGCATCTTGCGCAGTTTGTTCGGCCTCAAGGCTGGCCAAGCTTGGCAGTTTTGCGAAATCCACGGCCTCGATCTTGCCGGTGTCGTCAAACAAGACAACCTCGCTGCCGTCGTCCGCACGGATTAATGTACGGCGCAAAACAGAGCCGTCGCGCGAGCGGATCGTGATGATCTGGCTGCCGTCTTCGTAGGAGACAACGCTGCGGGTCGAGCCATCGTTGAAGGTCTGGGTCGCAACCTGCGCGCCTGGGCGCCCAAGCAATTGGTCATCGTTTTTCAGCACTCGCAATTCGCCGTCGCGTTCCACGATCACACGGTCACCTGTGTTCTCGACGACTTGGTCGCCGTTATTGAGCACCGAGCCGACGACAACCGCACCGAGGCCCAAGAGAAGCGCCTTTTCAAAGTTGGAAAGCCCCCCCTCGCCCGTGCTCGCGGCGGCTGGCGCTGCGGCACCGATCGAGGTTTCGAAATCTTGGTCGCTGGTGCGCACGTCATCATCCGTGATGGTTTCGGTCAAGATCTCAGCGGCAGGTGCATCCCCCTCAGCCGTCGCCGCAGCCGAAGGAGCGGCTTGCGCTGCTGCATTGGCCTCGGCAATCGCTTGACGCTCTTCGTCAGTGACCACGTCGCCACCCGCTTCCCCGGCCTCAGGGACGAGGATTTCCGCGGCCTCCGGCGCGGTTTCCGCCGAGACAGGTTCGGCGACCGCTTCTGGCGTTGGCTCTTGGGCGACGACCTCAGGCTCGGGCTCGACGACTGGCTCTTCGACAACGGCGGGTTCAACGGCCACTTCGGCCTCCTCAACAGGCGCGGCCTCTTCAACAGGGGCGGCTGCCGTCGGAGCCGCGAGGGCCGCCGCCAATGCGTCACCACCACTTGCGAGAGCTTGATCAAGTGCGTGCTGTGAACAGGTGCCCTCATCCAAAACGGCAATGCCTGAGGCGATCAAACTTTGCGCGAACTGGTCTGCGTCAGCGACCTCTTCGCCGCTAGGCGCGATACAGGGGAAGACCCCGTCGGCGGATTGCGCGAAAACGGGCAGTGGCGCGATAAGCGAAAACGAGACCAGCAATGCGGTGCCGGATTTCAGGTGTGATTTGATCATGATGTCCTCTGAACTTAATAGCGCCATACGGCGCCTCGCACGGAGTGAACTACACTTAGAGAGGTTCATCTTGTGGCAATATGACGAGGCGGCGGAACTGTGCCGAGCGCCCGACCCTTCGCAAGACGCAAAAAGGGCCGCCCTGTTCCCAGAGCGGCCCTTTTAAAATTTCGCTTGGTAAGAAACCCTTACGCGGTCAACGCGCTTTTTGCTTTGCCAACGATTGTTGCAAATGCTTCTGGCTCGTTCACGGCCAGATCAGCAAGAACCTTACGGTCAACCTCGATGCCAGCAAGCATCAGACCGTTAATGAACTTGGAATAGTTCAATGTCTCGTCGATTGCGCGCACACCAGCGTTAATACGCTGGATCCATAACGCGCGGAAGTTCCGCTTGCGGTTGTGACGGTCGCGTGTTGCGTATTGGTTTGCTTTTTCAACAGCCTGCTTGGCGACCTTGAAGGTCTTGGAGCGGCGATCGTAATAACCTTTTGCAGCGTCGAGAACTTTCTTGTGACGACGATGCGTGACTGTACCACCTTTAACTCGCATATCAAATTCTCCTTATCGCGCGTAGGGCATCATGCCCTTGATGATTTTCGCATCAGGAGCTGAAAGTAGGGTCGTGCCGCGTGCGTCACGAATGAATTTGGTGGTCCGCTTGATCATGCCGTGGCGCTTGCCCGCTTGACCTGCTTTGACCTTGCCAGTGGCAGTCATTTTGAACCGCTTTTTGCAGCTCGACTTTGTCTTCATCTTAGGCATTTCCGTCTCCTCTATTGAGTTCGGTAGAACGCACGGCTCGGCATGCCACTTTGGCCGGTCGCGCGGGTTGAAGCTGCCGTATAGGGGGCAACCATTTTTGACGCAAGCGGATTTAGCCCAAATAGCGCCCAATAACTTTGCCAAAGACATCGGGAAGCGTATCGAATGTATAGGCGCCTGGTCTTTCGTTGCTTGCGTAACCGATCATCAACACCCCGATAAGAATGATGAGAGCCGGATAACGCGGGGTACGGCTGTCTGAAAACGCACTCACGATTGCCGGAATCGAGAATGCGGTCACGATACAGCCGATCACAAAAATGAGGTCTAAATCCATGAAACTGGTCCTGTTGTTACTGCACTTTAGCAGGGACTACTCTGGATCAGCTGCGTAAATCAAATTTTCTGCACATGGCGCTACGCGCAGAATATTTGTCGAGCCTGGTGTGTTAAAAGGCACACCTGCTGTCACGACGATCATATCCTCCTCTGTCGCCAATCCTTGTTTGAGCGTGGCACGCACGGCGGCGATAACGGCGGTCTTGAACCGGTCCACAGGGCCGGTCACGACGCAGTTGGTGCCCCATGTCAGACACAGCCGCCGCGCAGTTCGGCGGAAGCTGGTGAGCGCGATAATGGGCACGCGCGGGCGTTCGCGGGCGACGAGAAGGGCGGTTGTACCTGATTGTGAGAAGCAGCAAATCGCTTTGACATCAGCGGTTTCCGCGATTTCACGGGCCGCCGCGACGATACCATCTGCAACTGTTTTGCGGTCCGCTTTACGGGAGGCCTCAATGATTTCCGTGTAGGTCGGATCGGCTTCGACCTCCATTGCCACGTTGTTCATCGTGGTCACGGCCTCAATCGGGAACGACCCCGCAGCCGATTCGGCGGACAGCATGATGGCGTCAGCACCTTCATAAATCGCGGTCGCGACGTCGGACACTTCGGCGCGCGTCGGCATTGGGCTGTCGATCATCGATTCGAGCATTTGTGTCGCCACGATCACAGGCTTGGCTGCTGCACGGCACTTGCGCACGAGTTGTTTTTGGATCGGCGGCACGTTTTGCACAGGCAATTCGACACCCAGATCACCGCGCGCCACCATGATGCCGTCGGAGACGGCCAGAATTTCGTCAAAAACTTTGACGGCGTTCGGCTTTTCAATCTTGGAAAGGATCGCAGCGCGGCCTTTGGCCAAAGCGCGGGCCTCCTCGACATCAGCGGCGCGTTGCACGAAGGACAAAGCAAGCCAATCCACCCCGAGATCACAGACGAAGTCGAGATCTTTGCGGTCTTTTTCAGACAAAGCGGCCAGCGGCAGAATCACATCAGGGACGTTCACGCCTTTGCGGTTGGAAATCACACCACCCACGAGCACTTCGCAATTTGCGAAATCAGATCCGCAGTCTTTGACCCGCAGTTTGATCTTGCCGTCGTTGACGAGCAAGTGCGCACCGGGCTCAAGTGCGTCGAAAATCTCTTTGTGGGGCAGTTGCACGCGGTTCACATCGCCTGGTGCCTTGTCCAGATCAAGACGGAAATCGGCACCAACGATCAGCTCTTCGCCATCATCGTTTGCGAACACACCCACGCGCAGCTTTGGTCCCTGAAGGTCGGCCAGAATGCCAATCGGGCTGTCGAGGTCTTCCTCGACCTGACGAATGATGGCGTGGCGGGCGCGGATCTCTTCATGATCTCCGTGGCTCATGTTCAGACGGAACACATCGGCGCCCGCCTCGTGCAACGCACGGATCATGGCGTAATCGTTGGATGCAGGTCCAAGTGTGGCTACAATCTTCACATTCCGGTGGCGTCTCATCTCATATCCCTTCAAGCATCAAAAAGCGCAGCTGTTAGCGGTAACACCACGCGTTGCGACCTTATTGCGCAATTCCAATTCCCTGACAACTAGCCTATTGATCATAATAGGCGAATGACAGGTTAACATGACACAAGCATCTTTCGAAACCATCGGCGCGGATCGCGCGGGCCGTTGGCTTATCACGTGCGATCACGCGACAAACCGCGTGCCGGATTGGGTTAATGGTGGTGATCTGGATCTCGACCCTGCGGATATGGCCCGCCACATTGCTTATGATGTGGGTGCTGCGGGGGTGACCCGGCATTTGGCGCAGCTTCTGGATAGCCCTGCGATTTTGTCAGACTTTTCGCGTCTTGTGATTGACCCGAACCGAGGCGAAGACGACCCGACCTTGCTCATGAAACTTTACGACGGCACGATCATTCCCGCCAATCGTTACGCCGACGAGGCCGAACGCGAGCGCCGCATGGACGCGCTCTACCGCCCATTTCACAACGCCTACGCCGCATTGGTCAGCCGCCGCGAAGATGTCGTCGTTTGCGCAGTGCATAGCTTTACCCCGCAACTCAAAGGCCGTCCGCCCCGCCCGTGGGAAGTTGGCGTGCTATATGCGGGCGACGATCGCTTGGCGCGCCCGTTCATCGCGGCGTGCCGTGCGCAGGGATGGTGTGTCGGCGATAACGAGCCCTATAGCGGCCATTTGCCGGGCGACAGTGTCGAACGGCATGCTTTGCGCGACGGACGTCCCAATGTCTTGATCGAAGTGCGCAACGATTTGATCGCTGACGACGCGGGTCAGGCCTTGTGGGCCGCCAACCTCGCCCCCATTCTCAAAGATGTCTTGGCCCAATCTGGCCTTTAAAGGAGAAACAATCATGGATGCCCAAACGCAACTTGAAATTGAGGCCGCTGCCTTTCGCCGCTTGCAAAAGCACTTGATGGAAGACCGCACCGATGTGCAAAACATCAACATGATGAATCTCACAGGGTTCTGCCGCAATTGTCTGGCCCGCTGGTATCAGGAGGCGGCAAACGCGCATGGTATTGAGATGACCAAGGACGAGGGGCGCGAAGCCTATTACGGCATGCCTTTTGCGCAGTGGAAAGCAATCTATCAAAACGAAGCTTCTCCAAGCGCCCAAGCGGCCTTTGATGCCACACACCCGCAGGAGTAAGTTAACCACTTATTCATAAAGATATGCACGCCCTATTGCTTCACAGCCCGAAACAATAGGGGTGACTTTGCGCCGATTCCACTCTTAAAAACGCTTAAATCAGTCAATTCTTTGACAAATTACCCCTGACTGAACACAGTTGTCGCATGATTTATCTGTGATTCGCATGGCGATCCTTTGGGGGGATATTCAACGATGGAACTTTTTTATTGCCAATTTTGGCCCTGATTGGCGTGGCCTTTTTACTTGATAGTGGCGGCAGCGATGATGAAGAAACCGTCGAACCCACGCCCGAAGGCGATTTTAATTATATGGAGTTCGGGCCTGAGGACGACGTCTCTAACGGCACGGACGAAGACGATGCGATGTATTTGGGCATCGGCGACGATCGTGCGACTGGTGGTCTTGGCGACGACAAGATTTTCATGTCTGCGGGTCAGGATTCAACTGTAGAACTGAACGAAGACGGCAGCTTTGATACTGCGGGCATGGAAGGCGATGATTTCATTCGCGGTGGTGACGGTCGTGATATTCTTGTCGATGCGCTTGGCTCGAATACGATTCATGGCGATACGGGCTACGACCGGATCAATGCAATCGACGCCGATGGCGATGAAGGAACACCTGACACGCTGTATGGTGGTTTTGGCCGGGATGCGCTGTTCGGGGATAACGGTGACGTCATGTCAGGGGGGCCCCAAGAAGATCGGTTTAACATTGTGGCAACCGACAATATGGACCCCGTTACAATCACCGATTTTGCCGAAGGCGACACGCTGCTGATCCGCGACGACGCTGGGGGTTTCCAAGTTATCGAACGCATCACGACGGTCGCCTCCGAAAGTGGCGAAGACACAAATGTCTTGCTTGATGGCGAAGTTATTCTGGTTCTGCAGGGGGTCACCGAACTGCCTGACGACGCAATCGCCAATCCTACGGCACTTCCGATGTACGGCGACGTTGTGCGCAATGCTGAGGGCAATATCGTTGATGACGAATTCGATGATAATATTATTATTATACCGCTGCTACTCCAAAATCCGAAAGTTCTCGTGGGTTATGACGCGGAAGTTGTCTGACACCTTTTCGCGGAATTTCGTCCATTCATGCGGGATGGTTTCGCGCATGAATGCG
>JAQXBV010000118.1 GCA_029252195.1 Yoonia sp. | reverse complement strand
TGGCGAAACGGGAAGAGAGCGACGATCTGGGCTATCAACCGAACCAGCTCACGGATGCGGCGCGCAAGATGCAGCGGTCTTGGATCGCTTACCGAGATGCGACATGCGGTTTGGATCTTGCCCGCGCGTATCCGTATAGCTCCGCTGCAGGGCCCGCTTTGGGGGAATGCCTCGTGCGCGAGACGGCGCGGCAGTATTTCCAGCTGCAAAGGATTGCGGGGACCTACCGCCAATGAGCAGGCAAGCCCATCTTGACGCGCTCGCAGAGGTGGCAGACGCGGCGCGTGTCGCCGCATTTGGCGGTGGTGAAGCCGCGCGGGTGCGCCATGTCGGGCGGGGCAAGATGCTGCCGCGTGACCGTGTGGCAAACTTGCTTGATGTGGGCAGCCCGTTTCTGGAGATCGGCGCCACGGCGGCCCATGGCATGTATGACGGCGCGGCACCTTGTGCTGGCTTGATCACGGGTGTGGGTGTCGTTGAGGGCATCCAAGTTATGGTGGTATGTAACGACGCCACCGTCAAGGGCGGCACCTATTACCCGATGACCGTCAAAAAGCATTTGCGCGCGCAGGAAATTGCCGCATCTTGCGGCTTGCCGTGTATCTATCTGGTGGATTCAGGCGGGGCGAACCTGCCGAACCAAGACGAGGTCTTTCCTGATCGCGACCACTTTGGCCGTATCTTTTATAATCAGGCGAATATGTCTGCCTCAGGTATCCCGCAGATCGCGGTTGTGATGGGGATTTGTACGGCGGGCGGGGCATATGTGCCAGCGATGGCCGATGTATCGATCATTGTGCGAGATCAAGTTACCATATTTTTGGCAGGGCCGCCGCTTGTGAAGGCTGCGACGGGTGAGGTGGTGTCTGCGGAGGCATTGGGCGGTGGTGATGTGCATACACGGCTTTCGGGCGTGGCTGATTATCTGGCCGAGGATGATGCCCATGCGCTGGCCTTGGCACGGCAGGCGGTGAAGTCTTGTGCTCGTCCGCCCTTGCAGGCGGTCTCGCGGATTGCATCACGGCCACCGTCAATGTCATCGCAGACGCTATTTGATGTGGTGCCTGTTGATTTGCGCAAGCCCTATGATATTCGCGAGGTGATCAGGCCGATTGTCGATGGTTCGGATTTTGACGAGTTCAAGGCGCGGTTTGGCGAGACTTTGGTCACAGGCTTTGCCCATATTGACGGCTATCCCTGTGGCATCATCGCCAATAACGGTGTGCTGTTTTCGGAGGCTGCCCAGAAGGGCGCGCATTTCATTGAATTGTGTTCGCAGCGCAAAATTCCCTTGATTTTTTTGCAAAATATCACGGGATTTATGGTTGGCCAGAAATATGAAAATGATGGTATCGCGCGGCATGGGGCCAAGATGGTAACGGCCGTGGCGACGACATCTGTGCCCAAGATTACGCTGGTCGTTGGCGGCTCTTTTGGTGCGGGCAACTATGGGATGGGGGGGCGGGCTTTCAGCCCTGATTTTATGTGGACATGGCCCACGAGCCGCATTGCCGTGATGGGGGGCGCGCAGGCCGCAGGGGTGCTTGCATCGGTCAAGCGTGATGCCATCGAGCGGGCAGGCGGCGCATGGTCAGCCGAGCAAGAGGCCGCCTTTAAGCAGCCAACGATAGATATGTTCGCAGAGCAATCCCACCTGCTTTATGCCTCTGCAAGACTTTGGGATGACGGGATCATTGATCCGCGTCACTCGCGCGAGGTTTTGGCTCTTTCCCTTGCCGCTTGTCACAATCGTGAAATCAAAGAAACACGCTTTGGCGTATTCAGGATGTAGGATGCGCATCGTGGATCCGATCTCGTTCGCCTATGCTATTTTGTTGATTGCGGGTCTGGTCGCAGTGGCGGATTGGGTGGCGCCTTATGAAAATGTGACCGCACAGGGCTGTGTCCTCGATTACGTCTATGATGGGGATACGGTGGCGCTTGCCTGCGGGGCCGAGCGGATCACGGCGCGGGTTTTAGGCTTAGATGCCCCGGAGGCAAAGTCCCCGCAGTGCTCGGTCGAAAAGGTGCTTGCGGATCAGGCGACGTTGCGGCTGCGCGCATTGACAAAAGAGGGTGAGGTGACATTCGCTGGTCATGCACGCGATAAATATCGACGTATGCTTGTGACGATGAAAGTGGACGGCAAGGATGTGGCGCAGACACTGATCCGCGAAGGGCTCGCTGTGCCCTATACGGGCGGGAAGCGGATCGATTGGTGTGCGAGGATGGGCGCATGATGTTTGACAAAATTCTGGTTGCTAATCGGGGCGAAATCGCCTGTCGCATAATGCGCACTGCGCGCGCAATGTGTGTGCAGACGGTTGCCGTGTATTCGGATGCGGATGCGAACGCACTGCATGTCAGGCAGGCTGATCAGGCGGTACGGATTGGGCCTGCGCCGATCGCGGACAGCTATTTGCGCGGTGATTTGATGATTGCGGCGGCACTTGCAACAGGCGCGCAGGCGATCCATCCAGGCTATGGGTTTCTCTCTGAGAACCCTGATTTTGTTGATGCCGTCCAAGCGGCGGGTCTGGTCTTCATCGGCCCGTCTGCAATGGCGATAAGCGCGATTGGGTTGAAGGACGCGGCCAAGGCGTTGATGACAAATGCGGGCGTTCCTGTCGTGGCGGGTTATCAGGGTGCCAACCAACAAGCGCAGCATCTGGAGGCAGAGGCTGCCAAGATTGGTTATCCGGTTTTGATCAAGGCGGTGGCTGGCGGTGGCGGCAAGGGGATGCGGCTTGTCACGCAGCCTGCTGATTTTGCCGAGGCTCTGGGGTCTGCGCAGGCCGAGGCGCGCACCGCCTTTGGAAATGCTGACGTGCTGATCGAGAAATATGTTACCTGCCCGCGCCATATCGAAGTGCAGATCTTTGGCGATGGCATAGATGTGGTACACCTGTTTGAGCGCGATTGTTCCCTTCAGCGTCGCCACCAAAAGGTTATTGAGGAGGCGCCGGCGCCGGGGATGACGGAGCCCATGCGCGCGGCAATGGGGGACGCGGCTGTCAAGGCGGCCAAAGCGATCGGGTACAAAGGTGCGGGTACGGTCGAATTTATCGTGGATGCCTCGGATGGCCTGCGCGAAGATCGGTTTTGGTTTATGGAAATGAACACTCGATTGCAGGTTGAGCACCCTGTGACCGAAGCGGTGACTGGCGTTGATTTGGTCGCATGGCAGTTGCAGGTTGCTGCGGGCGGGCGGTTGCCGTTGCTGCAAGATCAATTGCGGATCAATGGGCATAGCTTTGAAGCGCGGATCTATGCAGAGGATGTGCCTGCCGGGTTTTTACCGGCGGCAGGCACGCTCGCGCAGGCTGCATTCCCGACACGAGTGCGGATTGAGAGCGGCGTTGAAAGCGGGTCCGCGATCTCACCATGGTATGATCCAATGATTGCGAAGGTGATCGTCCACGGTTCGGATCGCGCTGAGGCGCTTCGGAAATTGCGCTCGGCGCTGGCGGCGGTTCACATTGCGGGTGTTGCAACGAACACCAATTTTCTTTGAAAATTGGCAGCACAAGCGGGGTTTTCGCAAGGTTTGGTGGATACAGGGTTGATCGCCCGCGATCTTGCACATCTGTGTGACGCGGGCGCGCCGCAACCAATTGATATTGGTGTTGCGGCGATCATGGCGGCAGGGCTCAAGCCACCTTTTCAAGCACATGCTGGTTTCACCGTTTGGGAGCCTATTGGTCAAAGCGTATCTGTTTGCGCTCATGGCGTACGCTATGATGCCGGTTTGCGGGTTCTTGGCCCTGAGGAGATCGCAGTCTCGATAGGAGATGAACAGATGTTGCTGCGCAGTGTCGCGGATGTTTGGTCTTCGGCGACGGAGCGCAGGTCGGTGGTACGCCACGCCAATCAGGTGACGGTCTTTGGACCGCAGGTCTATCACTTCACGCGGGTCGATCCGCTGGACCGGATCGGCGTGTCGCATGGTGGCAACGAGATTGTCGCGCCAATGCCTGGTATGATTCAGGCGGTCGGCGTCGCAGTGGGGGACCGTGTGTCCGAAGGGCAGCGCCTTTTGGCGCTTGAGGCTATGAAGATGGAGCATATTCTGCGGGCGCCGCGTAACGGAATTGTTGGCGCGTTGCTTACGGCGACGGGTGATCAGGTTACTGCCGGACAGTTGCTGGTCGTGTTAGAGCCAGAGGCATGACGAACTTTGTGACGCTGCATGAGGTCGGCCCGCGCGACGGGCTGCAAAACGAGGCGAGGATCATTCCAACCACGCAAAAAGTGGCTTTGATTGATTGCCTCAGTCGCTCTGGATTGCGCCACATTGAAATCGGTTCATTTGTGAGCCCCGCATGGGTGCCACAGATGGCGGGTACGTCCGAAGTTCTGGCGCGGATCGCCAATGCGCCAGTGGAATTTGCGGTCTTGGTCCCTAATCTCAAAGGGTGGGAACGGTTTTTGGCGGCGCGCAGGCCCAACGTCGTCTATCAAGTTGCGGTGTTTATCTCTGCCTCGGAAGGGTTTTCGCAAAATAATCTGAATTGCTCGGTGGCTGAAAGCGTGGCGCGGCTTGGCCCTGTTGTTCAGGCTGCACAGGCCGAGGGGGTTGCAATCCGCGGCTATGTCTCTTGCGTGACCGATTGCCCGTTTGACGGGCCGACCGAGAATGCGCGGGTCGCCGCTGTTGTTGACCAACTGCGCGATCTTGTTCATATGCAGGTCTCTCTCGGCGATACGTTGGGCAAGGGGACCCCCGCGCGCATTGCGGCAATGCTTGAGGCGGTGACTGCTACGACACCTGCCGATGTCCTTGCGGGTCATTTCCATGATACGGGGGGGCAAGCTTTGGCCAATATCGGCGTGTCGCTTGAGCTGGGATTGCGCCATTTTTGACAGCGCGGTGGGTGGGCTGGGCGGATGCCCTTATGCGCCCAATGCGCCCGGAAATGTCGCGACAGAAGCGGTGCTCGCAATGCTCACGGCCGCAGGATACCAGACTGGGGTTGACCCGTTGATCATCGCAAAAGCAGCAGCCATGGCCAAGGAGATGCGTCAATGATCCTCACTCTTACAACCAGCGTGCGCGGTGTTGCGACGCTGACGCTGAACCGGCCGGAAAAGCATAACGCCTTATCAGAGGCCATGATGGTGGCATTGACAGAGGCCGCTCATGAGATTGGCACGCGAGACGATATTCGTGTGGTGATCCTAGCTGCCGAAGGACCTTCGTTTTGCGCGGGCGGCGATTTGCAATGGATGATGGAGCAAATCAAGGCCGATCGCTCCACCCGCCGGGCAGGGGCGCATAGGTTGGCAGGCATGTTGGAAGCGCTCAATACGCTGCCAAAGCCCTTAATGGCAAGGTCCATGGTAACGCGTTCGGGGGCGGTGTCGGACTGGCTTGCGTTTGCGATGTGGCGATTGGTGTGACAGGCGCACGGTTCGGGCTGACCGAAACAAGGCTGGGTCTCGTGCCTGCGACCATCGGCCCTTATGTCGTGGCGCGGATGGGTGAAGCCATGGCGCGGCGCGTGTTTATGTCGAGCCGTGTGTTTGGCGCGGAAGAGGCGGTCATGCTTGGAGTGATTGCAAGGGCGGTGGACCCTGAAGCGTTGGATGCGGCGATTGAGGCCGAGGTTGTGCCTTATCTGTCCTGTGCGCCAAAGGCGGTCGGTGCTGCGAAAGTCATGGCACGCGGGCTTGGCGCGCCGATCACACAGGCCGAAATCATCCGCTCGGTCGACAGTTTGATGGAGATTTGGGAAGGCGAAGAGGCTGCGGCCGGGCTGGCTGCGTTCTTTGGGAAGACGCAGGCGCCTTGGGTGAAGTAGGGTTTGGTTCAGAAGCGACGGGGATTTCAGGTGTGGTGATTTCTTGATCGTGAATGAAGTTGGAAATGACTGTTCAAAAAAATGGTGGCTTTTGGAACGGTGCGCAAGCGCGCGAAAGTCCGGGTCGAGCCAAAGTGAACACGGCAGCTTTGCCTTTGTGAATCATTTTGGGTAGCGTTGTTGGATGGCCAAAGAATTGAACAAAGATGCAGCTAGACGTGAGCTGATCCGACTTTTGGAAGGATTGGAGTGCTACCGTTCATGGCGAATTTCATCTATTAAGCGCGACAATGGGACAGTTACCGAAGATGATCTCAATCAGATTGTCATGCCGAGTTCTTTCTTCCTTCAGATCTTTGACAAGACAAAAGGCAGCGGAAGTACGCTGGTTATCAAAGATGTTCGGCATTGGTATTCTCACACTGCTAGTGAATTGTTAAATATTGAAAATTCCGGCGAATAAGCATGGGTTGCTGACGTAAAGAAATTCTTGAAAGACTTTCAGAAAGAAGTTGGGTTTGACTTCTTTGCTGAAGCAGGGCTTCTGAGAAATGCGGCCAACAGGGCCCTAAAGTTAAGCAAAATTGCAAACCAAGAGGACTATTACTCCCTCAAGGAACTTGAGAATGATCTGTCACAGTCAGTGATAAGCTCTGAAGAGTTGGCAAAAATCTCCAATTTGCTCCGTTTTCCGCGGCCGAAAAACCCGTTCAAAACCATTCCCGTTATTGAAGCTTTTTGCGCGACTTTGCCCTCAAAAACTTCAACCGAAACTTTGACTCTGCATTACCTCCGCTGCTCGCAGGGTGAATTGGAAGGAAATCGGCGCAAAATCCTTGTCTGTTAACCTTGGATTGGTTGACCACCTCTAAGCAGGGGGGTATGCAGCTATAAGCTTATTTGGGTGCAGCCTTGTGCGCACCGCCCCGAAAAGGAACCGCCCGTGCAGGAACTGCTGAACGAATACCTTCCGATTATGATTTTTCTGGGGTTGGCGATTGCGCTGGGCGCGATCCTGATTCTTGCTGCGGCGATTATCGCAGTGCGCAATCCTGACCCAGAAAAAGTGTCGGCCTATGAGTGCGGCTTTAACGCCTTTGATGACGCGCGTATGAAATTCGACGTGCGCTTCTATTTGGTGTCGATCCTGTTCATCATTTTTGACCTCGAAGTGGCATTCCTGTTTCCTTGGGCTGTTGCCTTCAAGGATCTGTCGATGGTCGGCTTCTGGTCAATGATGGTGTTTCTGGGCGTTCTGACGATCGGTTTCGCCTATGAGTGGAAAAAGGGCGCGCTTGAGTGGGAGTAATCCAACTGCGTGACGGTCCGGCTTTAGCTCGCTTTTGAGAGCTCTTCTGCGTAAAATACCGCATCTACGAGTTTGCTTCGCTTCGCATTATACATAGCCGCGTCGGCGCGCAGCAAAAGCGAATCCCACGTCAGATCAGCCTGCGAAATGGCGACGCCCATCGAGACCCGCGCCGACAAAGTCATATGTCCGTCGACTATGGGCTGACTGGTTTTGAATGTGATGCGGTTCGTTGCAATTTTGGCAACGGTCGTTGGGTCTGGGTCCGTGATCAAACACAGAAACTCATCTCCACCAAGACGGGCCAGTTGATCGGTCGCACGCAGCGATTTGCGCAATCGCTTTGCCGTCACCTGTAAGGCCAGATCGCCGGCATTATGCCCACGCTCGTCATTGAGTGTCTTGAAGTTATTGAGATCTATATAAATCAGCGCAATTTTACTTTCTTTGATGAGCGCGTCGAATTTGGGCGTGCGCACAAGTTCTTCCAGTCCCGCGCGATTGAGCACACCCGTAAGGCTGTCAGTGCGCGCACTGACCTGTTCGCGCAGATAGGCGGTCGTTTGATGCACGGCGACACGGGCAGACAGCCAGCCACCTGCGATCAGAAATCCCGCCAGCAAGCCAATGATCGGGGCAATGTGCCGTAAGAGCTGCGCGCCGAGCAGAGTCGGGCGCCAAATGAAGTTGCCGACCAACGAATTGTCATCCTGCAAGAGGGGGTGGACTGCGAAGTCTGCGGGGTATGAACCGCCCCTTGTTTGCCGGAGACCCAGAAGTAAGGATACTGGGTTATAGAAAAGAACAAATGTGGAAACAGATATTCACCAGAGGTGCGCGAACGTGCTGTGCGGATGGTTTTCGA
>JAQXBV010000117.1 GCA_029252195.1 Yoonia sp. | reverse complement strand
TCGAAGCGCGCAACCCCGATAAGCGCATCATTCATGTCATCTGGGACAATGCCGCCTACCACAAAGGGCCCGATGTCAGGGCTTTTCTGGCCAGGACAGCCTGCCGTATCCATCTGATTCAGCTGCCGCCCTACTGCCCCCATCTCAATCCGATCGAGCGGCTTTGGGCCGTCTTGCATCAATATGTGACCCATAATCGATACTACCCAAATCAGAAACAGTTTGCCGACGCCGTCCTCGCCTTCATGCGCGAAACCATCCCGCATGAATGGACGAAAGTCCGCGACAAGGTGTCAGACAACTTCCGCGTCATAACCCACGAGAACTTTCGGATTTTGGAGTAGAAGCGGTATAACCTACGGGAATCGTGTCGCAAAAGCTAGACGAGCAACAAAAGAAGCCCGACCTGTTGCACCAGACTGTTGCGCTGATGTCGCGATTGGCGGACCCATCCCTAGGTCTAGTGGTGCTTAGGTTACAATCCGCAAGGGCTGGCGCTGGGGAACCCGTCCCGATTTGAGCGCATCGTAAGGATCTTCGTCGCTCAGCATCATATCGACGACCTGTCGCAGCAACTGCCTGCGCCCGCCTGCGGAGTAAAACCCACCAGGCACTTGGCTGGTTTCCAGCAAATAGCGCCTGTAGTCTTTGAACGCCCGACTGTCTGGCCGCGTCGGGTTGGCAAAGAAGTCTTCGAGCTGTTGTTCGGAGACAAATTCAGGTTTTGAGTAGACGGCCTTGCCAAAAACCTTGAGCGGAATGCTCCGCCAAAGCACCTGCTGCCCTGCGGTCGAGTTGACGGTCACAGAGCTGCGTGCGTTGTCGAGCAATTGCGCGAGCTTTCCGCCACGCACATAATGCACGCGCTTGTCGACGCCGTGAGCCTTGGCCACAGCGCGGATGATTTTGCGCAACGGCGAGCGCCCATTTTCGAGCGGATGGGCCTTAAAGACAAGGTGATGGTGTCTGGGCGCGCCTTTTGCAAATCCGTCGATCACGACTTCGATGAATTCAGCCATGCGGGTAAATGGCGAGTGCATCTGAAAGCTGGAATCATGCTCCAGCTGCATCAGCACCAGATGGTAGGGGAAGCCGCCAAATCTGATCCGTGCGGTCGCAATCCGTCGGTCCAGTGCGATAAAGGGCATGAGCAGCAATCGTTTTGTGTAAAGCGCCGCCTCTGTCATCACAGGCAGTTCGCGGTGGCGCACCAGCTTTTTGTAGTTCCCGTTTCGAAACAGCACGAACCAATGATAGAGCGCGCCATAGAACACATGCTGGCGCATATCGCCCCATTTTGCGGGTGGCGTCGCGATTTCAAGATCGGAAAGGGCGAGCGCCGCTTGCATGTCGCCGACCGTCAGATCCATCAGCCGCGAGTTGCCGTTGGTGCCGCCCCGCTCATAGGTGACCCAATAGGGGCGCATATAGCCTTCTTCGAAAACATGCACCCGGAGTCCGGCGGATTTTGCATAGCTGACAGCTTGTGCATGGATCGGCCGCGTATCGCCGTAGAGCACGATGTCGGTGATCTTGTGGTCGGCAACCAGCGCGCGAAAGACAGTCGACCACTCCTCCAACGTCCCGCGGTAGGAAATGTAATTTGCCGCCCCGAACCAGAAGGCGCGGTCACCTGCATTGAACCCGACACGCCAGACCTCACCGCCAGTCGCAGCCAGCATTTTTCCCAGCCTATGGAAAAATGGCCCATGCGGTCCCTGAAGGAACAGAAAACGGCGGTTGCTCAGGTTGGTCACGGCGGGAGGCTATCCTCAGACTGGTTAATATTACATGCCTAACAGCTCCTTTTGGCAGGATTATGGCGCGGCGCAAAGGCTTCGTAGCGGGCATGGCTTGATTGCATCTCAGCGAGGCGCTAGGTCTGACCCAAGCAACCAAGAGGAATGGCCATGTTTACAGGGATCATCAGTGATTTGGGCGTCGTGCGAAAGCTCGATCAAAAGGGTGATTTGCGCGCCCGTATTGGCACGTCTTACGATGTGGCGGGCATTGATCTGGGGGCGTCGATTGCTTGCGATGGCGTCTGTCTGACGGTCGTCTCAATGGGTACGGATGGTGGTAACTGGTTTGATGTCGAGATTTCTGCCGAGAGTGTGGGCGCGACCAATATCGGTTCTTGGACAGTCGGGCGCAGGCTTAATCTGGAGCGCGCGCTGCGGTTGGGCGACGAGTTGGGCGGTCATATCGTTTCGGGCCATGTGGACGGCGTGGCCGAGATTATCAGCCTGAAAGACGAAGGCGATAGCACCCGCTTTGTGTTTCGTGCCCCGAAGTCTTTGGCCAAGTTCATAGCGCCCAAAGGCTCTGTTGCGCTCAACGGCACCTCGTTGACCGTGAATGCGGTTGATGGCTGTGATTTTGGCGTCAATATTATTCCACATACAAAAGAGGTCACCACATGGGGCGATAGCGCCGTGGGTGACCAAGTGAACCTTGAGATAGATACCATGGCGCGCTATGTGGCCCGTTTGCGCGAATTTGATGACGCGACGATGGGTTGAAACCCATCCTACGATATCTGCGCCAAACACATGTGTTCTGGTGAAATTGCGTAGGGTGGGTTTTAACCCACCACCGCATTGCAATGAAGAGGACCGACCGCGATGACCGCTTTACTGCTTCCTGATTTTGACAAGCCGGTCAAACTTCTAGTGGTTGTGGCAGGTGATGTGCCGGCCCTTGTTGACGCGGCCATTGTGACGCTTGAGTTGGCGAATATTCGTTTTGAACGGATTGATATGCCGTCTCTCACCAAGGTTCCGGCCGCGATTTCGATCGCGGCCCGTTTGAGCAACTTCGATGGATATATTGCTGTTGGACAAGCGCAGGGCGTTGAGATCGCCCAAAGCCTGCAAATGCTGGGCCTTCAGGGGCTTTGTATCGGACAGGGTATTGTGACGGCAGGCGCAAATGATGCCGAATTGGCCCACAAAGGCGAGATGGCGGCTGCTGCGGCCTTGCACCTTGTTGCAACCAGCCGTAAGTGGGGCCGTCCTGATCAAGGTATCGGGTTCACAAGCGAAATTCTATTGGCGCAGGGCGGCAAGGCGACAGCATGACCATCTCAAACAACCAACTCCGCAAGATGAAGTCCGCAGCACGCCTCTATGCGGTGCAGGCGTTATTCCAGATGGAAGCCTCTGGCCAAACCGTTGAGCGGGTCATTGCCGAATTCGAAACCCATCGTTTTGGCGAGATTTTCGATGACGTCGAGATGCAAGAGGGTGACGTAGATACGTTCCGCATGCTTGTCGAAAAGGCTGTTGATGATCAGGCTGCGATTGACCAGATGACCGACCGGGCGCTGGTCGCCAAGTGGCCGATTGCGCGTATTGACCCGACTTGGCGTGCCCTGTTTCGGGCTGCGGGCGCGGAGCTTCGCAACAAGCAGACCCCGCCGAAGGTTGTCATCGTTGAATTTGTCCAAGTGGCCGAAGCTTTTGCCCATGACGGCAAAGAGCCGAAGTTCGTCAATGCGGTGCTCGATCACATGGCCCGTGAGGCGCGTCCAGACGCGTTTTAAGTTGGCCAGATCCGTGCTATTCTTGTTTTGCAGCACAAGGAGCACGCCATGACCGATCTGAACAAAATCCAAAAGGACGACATTATGGACGCGGTGCGCAAATTTCGCACTCGGTTCAAAAACGTCGGATATGCGCTTATTGCGCTGGGCATTCTCGCGATCTTGTTTCCGCTGGTTTTCTCGATTGCAGCCAAGACCTTACTGGGCTGGTTGTTCCTGCTGACGGGCGGCGTCATGCTCTATCACGCATTCCAGTCGCAAGAGTGGCAGTCTGCCATTTGGTCAGGTTTGATTGCCTTGATGCATCTTGCATTGGGCGTCTACCTTGGCTTTTTCGCCCTCACAGGTCTTGTGGGCCTGACGTTCTTGATGGGGGTGATGTTTTTGGTCCAAGGCGCGGTAGAGACCTATATTGCCAGCCAGCACCGCCCGCAAAAGGGCTGGGGATGGTTGGCTATTAATGGAGTGGTTACGCTGGCGTTAGGGGGCTTGCTTATCGTCGGGCTGCCATCAACGGCGCTTTGGGCGATTGGGCTGTTTCTGGGGCTTAGCTTTTTGACCTCTGGCATCGCATTTGTGGCATTGGCCAATGCGGCTGGATCGTCAGACAGTTAGGTGGCGGGAACCGCTGCATCCGTTCAGGGATTTATTCCCGTGAACCTGTATGTACAGGTGGGCGCAAGGTAATTGGACCAAGGTCCAAACAGAGCCAGCTCCCTGGGATTTGCTTACGGCCACTGGAATGTAATCCCTATAGCGATCGAGAAGAGCAGAAACCCGCCAATCCCAGAGATAGGGCGGCGGGGGCTGACCTGCAAGGGGCATTGCGTATTAGGCTGTATAACCCATGTTGCGCAGGATCGCATCCGGTGCGAAGCGCACGACAACATGTTCAATGACGCCAACTGTCAGGGCCGCGAGGCAAATTTGAGCGAATGTGATGTCAGTGAAAAGTGTCATGGGGCAGCTCCATAATTAAGTTGCTCCTGTTCTGACGCCCGAATCCGCCCAAATCATGTCCGGATTGGGTTCATTTTCCGGTTGTGCTGCATCACCCGCCCAATTTGCGCCGCAATCCGGCGGGTCTTGACCGATGTTTACCTTTTGTTCATATTCCACCTATGCCTGATGACCTGATCCTTCTTGACTTGATGCCTGGCCAACTTCTGGCCCGCGGCGTGTCGCGCCATTTGCGGCAGCATGACTTTGTCAGCGTCGAGGAACTGGTCCCCACGAGGGGCCTGCGAGTCGATGTCATGGGACTTGGCCCAAAAGGCGAGATTTGGGTGATCGAGTGCAAATCAAGCCGCGTTGATTTTCAGACCGACAGTAAATGGCAAGGTTATCTGGAATGGTGCGACCGCTTCTTCTGGGCGGTGGACCAGAATTTCCCGACAGAATTGCTGCCCGATGATACAGGACTGATCATTGCGGATGGGTATGATGCGGAGATTATTCGCATGGGACCAGAGACAAAGCTCGCGGGCGCACGTCGCCGTGTGATGACCCAGAAATTTGCCAGACATGCCGCAGTGCGTGCGCAGGCGGCGCGTGATCCGAGTGTGGGCGAGCGCTACGGTCTGAAGTAGCGCCACAAGGGCGGGGGCCAGCCCCCGCACCGCGTTGGTATTTTTAGCCAAAAGAAGGCATTAGCGTTTTTTGACAGAACGGGCAGCCATGGCGGCGGCCCGCATTTCTTCGGCGATTTCTTCGGCTTCTTCGGGTTCAAAGTCCATCGGGATCTCGATGCCGTTTGATTCGATGAAAAGCCGCACCATACCAGTGTCGGTTGGACCGATTTGCATGTTTGCTTCTACGTCGCGTTCGTCGTTGATACCCATGTTTGAGGCTCCTTTTCACTGTTGGTGCTGATCTATCCTGCTGTTTGACCACTTGGCAAGGAAAAGGCGGCTAGGGGTCTTGCAATCAAAACCGCATGGGGCTAAATCCAACCCCGATGCCGCCTTAGCTCAGTTGGTTAGAGCACTGGTTTGTGGAACCAGGGGTCCCCCGTTCAAGCCGGGGAGGCGGTACCATCCCCCCTAAATCGCGCGCGACATGACGTTTGCCTGAAATACGGGCGATGACATCTTTGCATGCAGCGGCTACAGAGCCTCTGAGAATAGTTTTGGAGCCTGTCCCATGGCCGCGCGTTTGATCGAATTTGAAATTGAGGCCAATCCGGCGCCCCGTTTGGATAAGGCGCTGGGCCGTGATGTGCCCGAGGATGCCTCGCTCTCGCGTTCACGGCTGTCCAAGCTGATTACCGATGGCGCTGTTAAGGTGAATGGCGTTGTTGTCACCGATCCTCGGTTTCGGGTTGAAGAGGGCGCGCAGATTGCCGTGACCGTGGATGTGGCCGAGGAGAGCCATATTGGCGCCGAGGATATCCCGCTTGAGGTGATTTACGAGGATGATGATCTGATCGTCATCAACAAGCCTGCGGGTATGGTTGTGCATCCCGCGCCCGGCACGCCGACGGGGACGCTGGTCAACGCGCTGATCCATCATTGTGGCGAGAGCCTGTCGGGCGTGGGTGGCATGAAGCGCCCCGGCATTGTGCACCGCATTGACAAAGAGACGACGGGGCTGCTTGTGGTTGCGAAGTCCGACCGCGCCCACCACGGCCTTGCCGCGCAATTTGCCGATCACACCGTCGAGCGCCGCTATATCGCCATGTGTTACGGCGTACCTGAGGCCAATGACCCGCGCCTGCGCGGGATCAAGGGCACGTCGTTCGAGCCGGGCAATATTTTGAAGGTGCAGACGTTTCTGGGCCGGCACAAGGCGGACCGTCAGCGGCAGGCTGTGTCGTTTACCACGGGCCGTCATGCGGTCACCCGCTGCCGTATTCTGGAGCCTTTAGGCACGCCGCCTGTGGCTTGTCTGGTCGAATGCTGGCTGGAGACGGGGCGCACCCATCAGATTCGTGTGCATCTGGCTCATTGCGGCCACTCCCTGATTGGTGATCCAACCTATGGCGGCAAGCGCAAGATGTCACCCAAGGCGATTGGCGAGGCAGGCGTAGAGGCCGTGGCCGCGTTCCCGCGTCAGGCGCTGCATGCCGCGACGCTTGGTTTTGTGCATCCGGTGACGGAAGAGTTCATGGAATTCGCGGCCGATTTACCCGATGATATGGTCGATCTCTTGGAGGTGCTGGGCGGGACCGTCTAGACAAAGAGCGCGGTCATCGGCAGCCCGAAGAAATCCGCCAGCAGCACGAAATTCAGCCCAAGTACGGCGCAAGCCCCGACCCCTGCCAAGATGCGTAGGGTCAGGCTGGGCAGATAGGCGCCCATGATGTCCTTGCGCGACGAAAAGATCAGTAGGGCGATCATCGGGACGGGCAGGGCGATAGAGAGCACGACCTGGCTCATGATGAGCGCTTGGGTGGCGTTCACGCCCATGCCCACCACGGCAAACGCGGGCAGCATGGTCACAAGCCTGCGCACCCAGATCGGCACATGGATACGCAAAAAACCCTGCATGATCATTTGCCCCGCCATGGTGCCCACGACAGAACTGCTGATCCCCGAGACAATCAGGAAGTCAGGAAGGCAGCGGCGGCGGCGCCGAGCAGGGGGGTGAGTGTGTAATAGGCGGTCTCGATCTCGGCCACCTCTGAATAGCCTTGGTGAAAGGCACTGGCGGCCATAATGACCATGGCCATATTGACCATGCCCGCGACTGCAAGGGCCATTACAACCTCGATATTGGAGAAGCGCAGCACGCGGGCCCGCTCGCTGTCGTTGCGAATATCGGAGCGCGATTGCATGAGACCCGAGTGCAGATAGATCGCATGCGGCATGACCGTGGCCCCGATGATGCCAACGGCGATAAACAGGGCAGGGGTATCGGGCATGAGGGGCGTCAAAATACCGGCGGCCCAATCGACAGGAGCGATGAGCATTTCGGCAAGGTAGCATAGCCCGATCACACCGACCATGGCACCGATGACGATCTCCATCGGGCGAAAGCCGCTGCGCTCGAAAATCAGGATCGCGTAGGTCACGATGGCGGTGATGACCATACCGACAAAAAGCGGCAGCCCGAACAACAGTGACAGCCCGATGGCCCCGCCCAAGAATTCCGCAAGATCGGTGGCCATGGCCGCAATTTCGCTGATGACCCACATGATCAGAACGACAGGGCGAGAGAAGTTGTCGCGGGACAACTCGGCAAGGTTCTTGCCCGTCACGATGCCAAGCCGCGCAGAAAGCGCCTGAAACAGCATCGCAATCAGGTTGGCCAAAAGCACGACCCAAAGCAGTTTGTAGCCGTAGCCCGCGCCCGCCTGAATATTGGTCGCGCAGTTGCCGGGATCCATATACGCGACCGAGGCAATAATCGCGGGGCCTGCAAAGAGGAGTTTGCCGCGCAGCCCAAGGTTTTTGCCGCTCAGCACATCGCTCATACGCGCGCGGGTCTTGTCACTCAGGGTTTGCATCGGGGTTCCTTCAAAGATGCGAATAGGATGCATTCTAATTGAGAATGATTTGCATCTCACTGCAATAGAAGTATAGGGGGGCTGCAATAGATTGTGGGTACTTGCGTGTTTCGGGTGATCTCATGTGCGTGAACGCACTGACACATATCTTTCAATCCGCCTGTTTAATGTTCATATCTCGTTCACTGTTTATGGTTACATGGACTTGAAACCTGTCTGCGCTGTGGCCATATCAATGTTAAGTCCGTAAACATTGGGCTGGGGAGACTGAATATGAGTAATCTGAAAAATCTGCCGGCACCGTCGCCGGAACAAGGCCTGAACCGGTATATGCAGGAAATCCGCAAGTTTCCGCTGCTGGAGCCTGAAGAAGAGTATATGTTGGCCAAACGCTGGGTGGACCATGAGGACACCGAGGCCGCGCATAAGATGGTTACATCGCACCTGCGATTGGCGGCCAAGATTGCGATGGGTTATCGCGGCTATGGTTTGCCCCAGTCCGAAGTGATTTCCGAGGCCAACGTGGGCCTTATGCAGGCCGTTAAGAAGTTCGACCCTGAAAAGGGGTTCCGCCTTGCGACCTATGCAATGTGGTGGATTCGCGCGTCTATTCAAGAATATGTGCTGCGGTCTTGGTCGCTCGTGAAATTGGGCACGACCTCGGCGCAAAAGAAGTTGTTCTTTAACCTGCGCAAGGCGAAAAACCGGATTGGTGCGCTGGAAGACGGCGATTTGCGCCCCGAAAACGTGGCACGGATTGCGACCGATCTTGGTGTGACCGAGGATGAAGTTGTCTCGATGAACCGTCGTTTGTCGGGCGGCGATGCCTCGCTCAATGCGATGGTCGGGTCGGATGGCGACAGTGCGACCCAATGGCAAGATTGGTTAGAGGACGATAGCGTCGATACGGCTGGCCAATATGAGGAATCTGATGAGCTGACTGCGCGGCGCGAGCTGATGGCTGAGGCGATGGAGGTCTTGAATGACCGCGAGAAGGATATTCTCGTGCAGCGCCGCTTGGCCGAAGAGACGGTCACGCTTGAGGATTTGAGCGGCCAATATAACGTCAGCCGCGAGCGTATTCGCCAAATCGAGGTGCGCGCGTTTGAAAAGCTGCAAACGCGGATGCATGAGCTGGCCCGTGAACGTGGCATGCTCGCAGACGCGTAATGTATTTGTAACGAGTATTTTTTGGGGGGGCTCCGTTTTCGGGGGCACTTTGTCGTTTTCTGAGAAAACGAAAGCCTGCGGCGCAGGTATTTTTGGCCAAAAGAAGTTGGGCGTTTTCGTTTCCTTTTTGCTGCGCTAGGCTTGTCCCAAATGGGGGGATCTGATGCAGCTAAGCGATATTGTTAATCCGGACCGGTTTGCGCTGGGGGATGCGGCGTTTGTTGCGCAGTGTCGTGCGACGCTGGACAGCGATGGCGTTCTGGTTTTGCCTGCTTTTTTGCGGGCCGATGCACTGGCGGCAGTGCATGCCGAAAGCGTGGCCAAGCAAGACCGTGCCTATTTTTGTGCGCAAAATCATTCGGTTTATCTGACACCGCACAACCCCGCCTTTCCCGATGATCACCCTGCGAACAGGCAGGTTGTCTCAACCAAGGGCTGCATTTGCGATGACGAGGTGGCGCAAGAGTCGCCGCTGCGTATTCTTTATGATGCCCCGCAATTCCGCGATTTTGTGGCCGGCACGACGGGGCAAGCGGGGCTGCATTCCTATGCGGATACGCTTTCGTCGATCAACATCCACTATGCGCAGCGCGGCCAAGAGCTTGGCTGGCATTTCGACAATTCCTCTTTTGCGATCACGCTCCTGATCCAGAAGCCCGACGCCGGCAGCCGTTTCGAGTTTATCAAAGACCTGCGCGATGCGGGCGCTGGGCGGATGAATTATGAGGGCGTGGATGACCTGCTGGAGGGCCGTGTGCAGCCAGAGGTTTTGACGATGGACCCCGGCACGTTGGTGCTGTTCCGTGGGCGCAACTCGATCCACCGTGTGTCGCCCAATGAGAGTGACAAAACACGGATGCTGGCGGTTTTGGCTTATAATGCAGAGCCGGATGTTGCACTGTCCGAGAATGTGCGGATGACGTTTTATGGGAGATTGGCATGACATTACGCTGGGGGATTTTAGGGGCGGCGAAGTTTGCCCGCGAGCATATGGGGCCTGCGATCCATGCCGCCAAGGGCGCGGAACTGGTCGCCTTGGCGACATCTGATCCCGCCAAGGCCGCGCCGTTTTTGGAATTCGCGCCGCAGATTTGGGTGCACGACAGTTATGACGCGTTGCTTGAGGATCCGAATGTGGACGCGGTCTATATCCCGTTGCCCAACACATTGCATGTTAAATGGACATTAAAGGCCCTCAATGCGGGAAAACATGTGCTGTGTGAAAAGCCGATCGCGATGCAGGCCTCGGATTTCGACGCGCTTGAGGCTGCCGCACAAGAGGCAGGCAAGCTTTGCGCCGAGGCCTATATGATCGTGCATCACCCGCAATTTATCCGCGCCCGCGAACTGGTGCAGGGCGGCGCGATTGGCAAGCTCGTGCATGTGGATACGGTGTTTAGTTATAACAACGCGGGCGACGTGACGAATATTCGCAACAAGGCGGATATGGGCGGCGGCGGTTTGCGCGATATCGGGGTTTATACCTTTGGGGCTGCGCGGTTCGTGACGGGGGCCGAGCCTGTATCGGTGCCCTACGCCAATCTGCGTTATGAAAACGGGGTCGATGTTTTTGCCCAAGTGGCCGCGAATTTCCCTGCGTTTACCTATAGTGCGACGGTGTCGATCCGTATGCAGAACCGCCAGGAGATTACCTTTCATGGTGATAAGGGCCTGATCCGCCTGAACTGTCCGTTCAACGCGAACCTGCATGATCTGGCCGAATTGGTGCTGGAGAACGACGGCCAGCGGGTGGTGACAGAGCGCTGGCCTGCCGCCAACCACTATGTGCTGCAGGTTGAAAACTTCGTGGCAAGCGCCACCACTGGCGGGGCTTATCCTTGCCCGTTAGCGTTTTCGCGTGGCACACAGGTGATGATGGACATGGTATTTGAGGCAGGAGGCCCCGCATGACCGACCCCGACGACGACCCCCATGTCGAAAGCCTGTGGATGCGGCTTGTGTCGATGATCATCATCGGCCTGCTTTTGAGCTTTGCACAAAGCCTGTTCTGGCTGATTGCGGTGATTCAATTCATCATCATGGTGGTGAACAAGCGCCAACCCAACGAGCAACTTGCCGAGTTTGGCACCACGATGGGCGTCTGGTTTGCCAAGGCGATCCGCTATCAGACGGCGGCGTCAGAGGTGAAGCCATGGCCATGGACGGAGCTTGATTGATGGGCAAGATCCGCAACTTTTTGTGGATGGAGAAAGGCGGCGTTGCGGCCGCCAATTTCTACGTCTCGCTGATCGAAGGGTCTGCTTTGGAGGGCGATTATCGGGACGGGGCGGAGCCGATCATGGTGAACTTCCATCTGAACGGCGTGCCTTATGCGATTTTGAACGGCGGGCCGCATTACGCTCTGACCCCTGCCGCCTCGATCATGGTGATGACCAAGGATCAGACCGAGACCGACAGTTTGTGGGCCACACTGATTGCGGGGGGTGGCAAGGAAAGCCGCTGCGCGTGGTGTGTCGACCGTTTTGGCGTGAGCTGGCAGGTGATTCCCGAGGCCTTGCCGCGCACCGTGGGCGGGTCTGACCCGCAAGGGGCCAACCGCGCCACGGCGGCGATGATGAAGATGAACAAGATCGACGTGGCTGCCTTGGAGGCGGCCTATCGCGGCGATTAGGATTTAAGCGCATAGGCCACGAGCGCGTTTGCGTGCCCGTGCCCCAATCCGTGCTCTTGCTTGAGCCAGCCTACAATTTCCATGTGCTTTTTGCCCGACTGCGTGCCGATCAGCGCCAGCCAGTGGTCGACGGGCTGCCCGTATTTCGCCTCGATGGAGGGGAAATAGGAGGCAGGCCCTTTTACGTTCTCTGTCATGAATGCACCTGGTCAGTCTTCCATCGCCTCAAGTTCGTCGATCATGCCCTCGATCATCGAGAGGCCCTTGTCCCAGAATTTGGGGTCAGAGGCGTCGAGCCCGAAGGGGGCCAAGAGTTCGGAGTGGTGTTTGGACCCGCCTGCGCGCAGCATGTCAAAGTATTTCTCTTTGAAATCAGGGTCTCCTTCGGCGTAGACGGCATAGAGCGCATTCACCAAACCGTCGCCAAACGCATAGGCATAGACGTAGAAGGGCGAGTGCACGAAATGCGGGATATAGGCCCAAAATGTCGCGTAGCCGGGGGTGTAGTCAAAGACCTCACCAAGGCTTTCGGCCTGCACCGACATCCACAGCGCGTTGATGTCGTCGGGGGTCAATTCACCGCTGCTGCGCGCCGCGTGCAGTTTGCATTCAAAGTCGTAAAACGCGATCTGGCGCACGACCGTATTAATCATGTCCTCGACCTTGCCTGCGAGCAAAACCTTGCGCTCTTGCTTGGTCTTGGCGCCCTCAAGGAGTTTCTGGAAGGTCAGCATTTCGCCAAAGACAGAGGCTGTTTCGGCCAATGTCAGCGGGGTGGAGGACAAGAGTTCGCCTTGCCCTGCGGCCAGCACCTGATGCACGCCGTGGCCAAGTTCATGTGCCAGCGTCATCACGTCGCGCGGTTTGCCAAGGTAGTTCAGCATGACGTAAGGGTGCACGGTGGTGACGGTCGGATGCGCAAATGCGCCCGGCGCCTTGCCTGGTTTCACGCCCGCGTCGATCCAGCCTTTCGTGAAGAACGGCTTGGCAATCTCGGCCATCTCTGGTGCGAAATCGGCATAGGCGTCCATCACGGTTTTTTCGGCCTCGTCCCACGATACGGTGCGCGTGATCTCCATCGGCAGCGGCGCGTTGCGGTCCCATGTTTGCATGCGGTCCAGCCCTAACCACGTGGCTTTCAACGCATAATAGCGATGCGACAGGCGCGGGTAAGCGGCGACTACGGCGTTGCGCAGGGCCTCGACGACCTCGGCCTCGACATGGTTGGACAGGTGGCGTCCTGTTTGCGGGGTCGGCATCTTGCGCCAGCGATCCTCAATCTCTTTTTCCTTGGCGAGCGTGTTGTGAACGCGCGCAAAGGTTTTGATATTGGCCTCAAAGACGGCGGCGAGAGCGTGGGTTGCGGCCTCGCGTTTGGCGCGGTCCTGATCGGTGAGCAGGTTGAGCGTGGCCTCAAGGTTGAGGGGTTCGCCGTCGACGTCAAATTCCAGCCCCGCCATGGTTTCGTCAAACAGGCGGTTCCAAGCGGCCGCGCCAACAGTGGATTGGTCGTGCAGGAATTTCTCCAACTCGTCGGACAACTGGTGGGGCCGCAAAGCGCGCATCCGGTCAAACACAGGTTTGTAGCGCGCCAGATCCGCGTTCATGGCGAGCAGATCTGCGAGATGCGCATCGTCCAAGCGATTGAATTCAAGTCCGTAAAACACCAAAGGTGTGGTGTAGGCGGTGATTTTATCCTGCGCGTCGGCCATGAACTTGGCCCGCTCACTGTCGGTGGTGATCTGGTAATACCGCAGACCCGCAAAGGACATCACGCGCCCGGCAATGGTCTCGATCTTCTCATAGCGTTGCACGGCAGCGAGCAGCTCGGCGGCGGAAAGGCTGGCCAGCTTACCTTCAAAGTCGTCGGCAAATTCGGCGCAAGCCGTTTCAAGCCACGCCATGTCGCGCTTGAATTCGGCGCTGTCCGGGCTTGGGTAGAGATCGGTCAAATCCCATTCTGGCAGATTGCCGAAGCCTTTGCCGCCGCTTGTGTATGCGTCGAATAGGGGTGTGGGATGCGCCATGGAATAACCTCTTGTTTGTGTTCCCATGGATATAGGCCTGCGCGGCGCTGTTTTGAAGCGATAAAGACCGTTAGCGGTGACGGTCGAAATATTCCGTCATCGCATCAAAGACTTCTGTGCGCATGACGGGGGTTTCCATCATCACCTCATGGCGGCCTGCGGTCAGCAGCTGAAGCGCGCCCATCGGCCAGTTCCCCATTCTGCTGCGGATCGCGGCAGGGTCAACAATGGCCTCGTTTGTCCCCAAAAACGTGAGACAGGGCAGCTCGGGTGACGTCGCCTCCTTAAGGCGGCGCATTTCATGCAGGCTTTCGTTGAGCCAACGTAGGCTCGGCCCGCCAAGTTCCAATTCCGGATGTGCGTCGAGTTGCCCGCGCATAAAGTCGAACATGTCGCGGTCCGAGGTCAGGGTGTTTTCTGCGAAGGCCACCCGCGAGATATAGCTTTGCGCGGATTGGCCCGGGGCGAGGGATTGTTCGAAACCCATTTTTCGCGACATCCCTGAGATGCCCCATGCTAACGGGCGCATGGGGGCCGCCATCGAAATCCCCCACATGGGGGCGGAGAATGAAACCGCTTTGACAGGCAGCCCTTCGATCAAGGCGCGCAGGCCGATGCAGCCGCCCATGGAATGCGCCACTAGAAAGTAGGGTTTTGGCAGATCAAGGCCGCTCACATGTCCCATGAATGCGGCGACGTCTCGCTGATAGTCCTTGAAATCAAACACATCCCCCAAACGCGGGTTGTCGGTTGTCTTGTCAGAAAGCCCTTGCCCGCGCCAATCAATCGCGACGGTGGCATAGCCGCGCGACATAAAGTCTGCCGCGGAAGGCCCGTATTTTTCGATATACTCTGAGCGGCCCGGAAACAGCAGGACCGTGCCTTTTAGTGCGTCAAATGCCCCTCTGTCCGCCGGCACCCAATGGCCCACGCGGATATTCAACCCGTCGTTGGTTTTGACCCAATTGGCGCTGCCGCCATCGGGCCCTTGGGCGATATCCGAAAAAAATGGGGCGTTGATCATCAGTTAAGACAATACGCCGGCGAGCTTCATCGCGAGACCCATATCGCCGTCGACCGTGAGTTTGCCTGTCATGAAGGCCGCTGTCGGGTTCTGCTCGCCGTCAAGGATGGCCTTGAAGGTGTCGGTGCTGGCGGTCAGGGTGACATCCGCGTCGTCGTCGCCGCTGCGTGCGCCGTCAGCGTCCATGATGATCGCGCCTTCACCTGTCAGGACGAACTTTGCAGATCCGTCGAAGCCCGCGCTTCCGAGTTTGGCGTTAAGTTGTGCTACGGCTTCGGTGATGACGTCGCTCATGTGTGATCCTTTGTTTTCTATTGTGACCGTTGCCCCTCTGGCGCTGGTCGTGTGATGCGCTACATTAGCAGTATGAGCATGCTTATAAACACCTTCAAACATACCGTTACGGCATTTGCTGTAATAGTCTGCTATTCCTTACCTGTCGGCGCAGCCACGTTAGACGAATTGTTTAACGAATTGGTTGAAGCCGATGCGTTGAGCCATGACCGCATTGAGGGTCAAATCATCGCGCAATGGGAGAAAAGCGGCTCTGCCAGCCTTGATTTGCTGCTTCAGCGCGGCAAAGACGCGCTTGCGGCGGGTGATCCTGAGGCGGCACTAGAGCATTTTTCGGCCCTTGTGGATCATGATCCCACATTTGCAGAAGCCTATGGTGAACGGGCAACGGCCTATTATGGCGTGGGTCTGCTCGGGCCTGCGCTTGATGATTTGCGCATGACGCTGGTGTTGAACCCGCGCCACTTTGGTGCGATGCGCGGCGTTGCGGTGATTCTTGAAGGCATGGAGCGCCCCGCCGAGGCGCTTGAGGTCTATCAGGCGATTTTGCAGATCAATCCTCTGGCGGACGGCGTCGCCGAAGCCGCTGAACGTATTCAATTGGCTTTGGAAGGTCAGGCGCTCTAGCGCCCGACCCGTAGAACGGGAAAACCTATGTTACAATCCCGTGTTACGGCTGTTTTGGGGCCGACGAATACTGGTAAAACCCATTATGCAATCGAGCGGATGCTGACGCATCGCACGGGTGTGATCGGCTTGCCGCTGCGCCTTTTGGCGCGCGAGGTCTATGACCGGATTGTTGCGATCAAAGGGCCGGGTGTGGTCGCGATGATCACAGGCGAAGAGAGGATCGTGCCGCCGCGTGCCGCTTATTGGGTCTGCACCGTCGAGGCGATGCCAGAGGGGATGGGCTGCGATTTTCTGGCCGTGGACGAGATCCAGCTCTGTAACGATCCAGAGCGCGGACATATCTTTACCGACCGTTTGCTCAATGCGCGTGGCCTGCACGAGACCCTGTTCTTGGGGGCCGCAACGATGCGCAACGCAATTGCGGAATTGATCCCGCATGCGGTTTTCATGCAGCGCGAGCGAATGTCGACGCTGACCTACTCAGGTTCGAAAAAGCTAAGTCGGATGCCTACACGAGCCGCGATTGTGGGGTTTTCGGTTGAAAATTGCTATGCCATCGCCGAGTTGCTCCGCCGCCAAAAGGGTGGTGCTGCGGTGGTGATGGGGGCACTGTCTCCGCGCACGCGCAACGCGCAGGTCGAGATGTATCAAAACGGTGATGTTGATTATCTGGTGGCGACGGATGCCATCGGGATGGGGCTCAACCTAGATATTTCCCATGTGGCTTTCTCCAATCTGGTGAAATTCGACGGCCACCGCATGCGGCACTTGATGCCGGACGAGCTGGCGCAGATCGCGGGGCGTGCGGGGCGGTTCAAAGAGAATGGCACGTTCGGTGTGACAGGCGAGGCGCCCGAGCTGGACGTGGAGGTTGCGAATGCGATTTGCGAGCACCGCTTTGCACCGATTGCGAAATTGCAGTGGCGCAACAGCAAGCTGCAATTCGGCTCGACCAAACGCCTGATTGCGACGCTCGAAGAACGCACCGATGACCGCTGGCTCACAAGGGTCCGCGAGAGCGATGATCTTGCGGCGTTGAAGGCTTTGGCCGCAGACGAGATCATAGCCGCCCGCGCAAAAGATGGTCCATCGGTGAAACTTTTGTGGGATGTCTGCCGAATCCCCGACTTTCGTGGTATAAGCAGAGGCGAGCACGCGGGGCTTTTGACCCAGATTTTCACGGATTTGCACCAAGATCGCCATGTCGACAGCAATTGGTTTGGCCTGCAAGTGCGGCGCATTGATCGGACGGACGGTGATATTGACGCATTATCAAAGCGTTTGGCCTATATTCGCACTTGGACCTACGTTGCGCAGCGCAAAGGGTGGCTGCGTGACGAAAGTCATTGGCGCGACGAGACGCGTGCGGTAGAAGACCGCTTGTCAGATGCGCTCCATGGCGCACTGACCCAACGATTTGTGGATCGGCGGACAAGCATTTTGCTTCGCCGGCTCAAGCAGAAGGAGAGCCTTTTGGCCGACGTAAACGACAAAGGTGAAGTCACCGTAGAGGGTGAATTCGTAGGGAAATTGCAAGGTTTCCGGTTCCAAATGGACAAGGCTGGTAGCCCTGATGAGGCCAAGACATTGCGTCAGGCCTCTGTTGCTGCGCTGGTCCCCCATTTCCATCTGCTCGCGGATCGTTTCTATAACGCGCCCGATCCAGAGATTGATTTCACAGAGCAAGGCGGGCTGATGTGGGGCGATACGGCGGTGGGCAAGCTCACAGTTGGAGCTGATCCGCTCAAGCCGACTGTGGTCGCATTTGTGGACGATGAAGCGGGCGAAGAGGTGGCCAAAAAGGTCGCCCGTCGTTTGCAGCATTTCATCGACCGTAAAATTGCTGCCGGTTTCGAGCCGCTGTTGAACCTCAAGAATGACGAGACGTTGACAGGTGCTGCGAAGGGTTTTGCCTTCCGTATGGCCGAGAACTTCGGAATTTTGCCACGCGGCGAGGTTGCCGACGAGGTCAAGGCCTTGGATCAGGATGCCCGCGGCGCGTTGCGCAAGCATGGGATTCGTTTTGGTCAATTCACGATTTTCATGCCTTTGCTGCTCAAGCCCGCGCCAACGCGTCTGCGCTTGGTGCTTTGGTCGCTGTCCAAAGGCTTGGCCGAGTTTCCAGAAAGCCCGCCACCGGGTCTGGTGACCCTGCTTGCCGCCAAAGATGCAGTTGCTGGCTATTACGCGATGTCAGGCTACCGCGCGGCGGGTGAGCGGGCGATCCGCATTGATATGCTGGAGCGTCTGGCCGACATGCTGCGCGACAAAGATAGCCGCGGTGGTTTTGAGGCGAATGCGGATATGCTGTCGATCACGGGGATGACGCTTGATCAATTCGCTGATCTGATGGCTGGCCTTGGCTATAAGGCCGAGAAAGGCGAGCGCGTTAAAGTGAAGGCGCCAAAGCCTGAGGTCGAGGGTGAAGCCGTTGAAAAGGCAGAAGAAGCGCCAGAAATGGAAGTCTTTTATACCTTCACTTGGGTGGGCCGCGCGGCTCGTTCCGATGCCCGTCCAAAGCGTGAAAACGCGAAACCCAAGGGCAAGCCACGCGGCAAGCCTGCCAAGGGTGGCGACGAGCGTCAGAAGTTCAGCGCAAAACCGAAGGTCGAAAAGAAGATTGATCCCGACAACCCCTTTGCGGCTGCTTTGGCTGGGTTCAACAAGGGTTGAGTGAAGGGCGCGAAACGATCCGCCTCGATAAATGGCTCTGGCAAGCGCGGTTTTTCAAATCGCGCTCGCTGGCAACTGGGGTGGTAACAGGGGGCAAGGTGCGCATTGCGGGGCAGCCCGCAGTCAAGCCTGCGCGCGCGGTCGGGGCAGGGGACGTTCTGACGTTTCAACAAGCCAATGACATTCGGATCGTAAAAATTCTGGCCTGCGGCACGCGCCGCGGCCCAGCCCCCGAGGCGCAAGCGCTTTACGAGGATATGTCGCCTCCCAAGGTACATGTTCCGAAAAACCCCGGATTTGAGGGAAAAGGTCGCCCGACAAAGAAGGATCGCCGGGACATGCTGTCTCATCGGGCCCCTGACGGGTCTTTCACGCTTGAATGACGCGGCAGACTATCCTAGCTAACGCGTGAGAAATTTTCGGATGAGATCATGACATATATCGTCAACGACAACTGTATCGCCTGCAAATACACCGACTGCGTCGAAGTGTGCCCGGTGGATTGCTTCTATGAGGGCGAGAACATGCTGGTTATCCACCCTGATGAATGCATCGACTGCGGTGTGTGCGAGCCTGAGTGCCCAGCGGACGCGATCCGCCCAGACACGGAGCCTGACATGGAGAAATGGGTTGAGTTCAACCGCAAGTACTCCGAGATGTGGCCAGTGATTATCACCAAAAAAGATCCGCTGCCGAATGCAGAGGAAATGGACGGCAAAGAGGGCAAGTTGGAGCTGTTTTCCGAAACGCCAGGCGAAGGCGGCTGATTCGGGGGCAATCTTTGATAAATCCCTTATTTATATGGAAAAGCGCTCTGTAATCAGGGCGCTTTTTTTGTGGCCGTTTTTGTGGTATAGTGATGCCAATGCTGCTGAATATTTAACCAGACTTAGGCACGACAAGCCCGACGGAAACCATTGTTCCCGTCGGTTATTGTTGTGGCGTAATCTGGTGCGTCACCGAAAGGACGAACATGACTAAGAAGAAGAACGACTTTAGCCCGAATGAATTTGTAGTCTATCCTGCGCATGGTGTGGGTAAGATTGTGTCCATCGAGACCCAAGAGGTAGCGGGCTTTGAGCTTGAAATGTTTGTGATTGCGTTTGAGAAAGACAAGATGACGCTCCGCGTGCCAACGCATAAGGCGACGGATGTGGGCATGCGTGCCCTTGCGACGCCTGATGTTGTGTCGCATGCGATGAAGACGTTGCGCGGCAAGGCCAAAGTCAAGAAGGCGATGTGGTCCCGTCGTGCGCAGGAATATGAACAGAAAATCAACTCGGGTGATCTGATTGCGATTGCGGAAGTTGTGCGCGATTTGCACCGTCAAGACGATCAGCGCGAGCAGAGCTATTCCGAGCGTCAGTTGTATGAGGCCGCTTTGGAGCGTTTGACGCGCGAGATTGCCGCGGTTGCTGGCAATGACGAGCAATCAGCCGCTGCAGAGATCGATTCCGTTTTGGTTGGTCGCGCGGCTTGATTACACCGCGTTAGGTTGAAGGCCGTGCTCGAAAGGGCGCGGCCTTTTTTCGTCGAAAAAAGGATGCCTCCGGCGGGAGTTTGACTGGACATGGAAAGTCTAAAGCGCGCGCCAACCGATATCTGAACGGTAGAAACCTTCTGGCCAGTCAATTTCTTTGGTCATTGCGTAGGCGCGGTCGCGGGCCTCAGAGAGGTTATCGCCGCGCGCTGTTACGGCGAGGACGCGGCCACCAGTGGCGAAGATTTTTCCGTCTTTGGTGCCAGTGCCCGCGTGGAATACCATATTCTTGCTGTCTTCTGGAAGCGCGTCCAAGTTGTTGATCACAGAACCCTTTATATAGTCACCTGGGTAGCCGTTTGCAGCCATGACGATGGTGATAGCGTGGTCATTGGCCCAATGGACTTTGCAGTCTGCCAGCCGATGCTCAGCGCAGGCCTGCAGCAAATCGAGCACTTGCCCGCCCATGCGCATCATGAGCGTCTGGCATTCGGGGTCGCCAAAGCGCACGTTGTATTCAACGAGCCGCGGTTGGCCATCCTTGATCATAAGCCCCACAAAGAGCACGCCTTCGAACGGGGTGCCTCGTTTGGTCATCTCGTCCATGCATGGTTGCACGATTTCTGTGAGCGCTTTTTGCGTCACGGCATCCGTCATCACAGGCGCGGGGGAATAAGCCCCCATGCCGCCTGTGTTTGGCCCCGTGTCGCCGTCGCCCACGCATTTGTGGTCTTGGGCCGTGCCGATGGGCAAAACGGTTTTGCCGTCGCAGAGCACGAAGAAGGAGGCTTCTTCGCCTTCCATGAATTCCTCGATCACAACCTCTGCGCCCGCGTCGCCAAATGAGCCGTCAAACATATCGTCGACGGCAGCTAAGGCCTCATCTTCGGTCACGGCAACGATCACGCCTTTTCCCGCCGCCAAGCCATCAGCTTTGACGACAATTGGCGCACCTTGCGCGCGGATATAGGCACGCGCGGCATCGGCGTCGGTGAAGTGGCCATAAGCGGAGGTGGGGGCGTTGGCCGCGTCGCAGATCGCTTTTGTGAAAGATTTGGAAGCTTCGAGCGCCGCTGCGGCTTTGGAGGGGCCGAAAACCAAGAGCCCTGCATCGCGCAGGCGGTCTGCTACGCCTGCTGCCAAGGGGGCCTCCGGGCCGACAATCACGAAATCGATAGTGTTTTCTTCGGCGAAGGTGGCGACCGCATCACCGTCGAGAATATTGATGTCTGCCGTTTCGCACATTTGGGCGATCCCGGCGTTGCCGGGCGCCACGATGAGTCGGTCGCATTTCGGATTCTGCTGGATGGCCCAAGCGAGGCTGTGTTCACGTCCGCCGCTGCCTAAAATGAGGATGTTCATGGTCGTCTCCCGCTTGGCCTTTTCTCCCCTGCGTTCTAAGGTTGCCAAGACGTGACCACAAGGGCGGATAATGGACCTTTTTGACGAACCTGCGGCGACGAATGCGCCAGAGTTTACCGTATCCGAGTTGACGGGGTCGGTGAAAAAGACCCTTGAGGGTACTTTTGGGCGTGTGCGCGTGCGCGGAGAGGTGGGCCGGGTCATGGTCGCCCGTTCAGGCCATATTTATTATGATATCAAGGACGACAAAAACGTCATCGCCTGCACCACATGGAAGGGGCAGGTTGAGGGGCTTGGCGTCATCCCTGAAGAGGGGCTTGAAGTCATCGTCACGGGCAAGCTTTCCACCTTTGGGGCGCAGTCGAAATATAATATCAACGTCGATACGATTGAAGTCGCGGGTGCGGGTGCGCTCATGGCGATGCTTGAAAAGCGCAAAGCGGCGCTTGCGGCCGAGGGGCTTTTTGATCCTGCGCGTAAAAAACCATTGCCCTATCTGCCTGAAATTATTGGTGTTGTGACCTCGCCTACAGGGGCCGTCATCCGTGACATCCTGCACCGTTTGCGGGATCGGTTCCCGCGCAAGGTGCTGGTCTGGCCAGTGGCGGTGCAGGGGAAATCATGCGCGCCCGAAGTGGCAAATGCGATCCGCGGATTTAACGCGCTGACGCCCGGCGGAGCACTGCCAAGGCCGGATTTGATCATCGTGGCGCGGGGCGGCGGCTCGATTGAAGACCTCTGGGGCTTCAACGAGGAAAGTGTCGCGCGCGCGGCGGCGGCCTCTGATATTCCGCTGATTTCGGCGGTGGGGCATGAGACAGACACGACATTGATTGATTTTGTCTCCGACATGCGCGCGCCGACGCCGACGGCAGCTGCCGAATTGGCGGTGCCAGTGCGGGTTGAATTGATGGCTTGGGTTGATGCCCAAGGCGCGCGGTTAAGCCAGTCATTGTCGCATGGATTGACAGGGCGCGGGCAGCGGTTGCGCGATCTGTCGCGGGGATTACCGAACAAAGACAGCCTGTTGGACGGGCCTCGCCAGCGGTATGATTACTGGGCCGAGAAGCTGCCATCTGCCTTGCAGGCAGGGGTTGGGGCCAAAAGACTGATGTTGTCTGAGACGGCGGGCGCGCTTCGGCCTGCGGTGTTGCGCAGCCGCTTGGCCGAGGATCGACGTCGGCTTGCGCAGATTGCGGCGAGGTTAGAGCCGGCCTTGCAGGCGCGTGTCGGGCGGGCACAGGATAAACTGGACAATGCAGGGCGGGGGCTCAAGACAGATGTGATCGCGCGGGATCTGACGCGCAAGGCCGAGCGCTTGGAGGTTATCTTGCGCAGGATCGGCGACCGTGCCCGCAGTCAGCAAGAGGCGCGCAGTGCCAGACTGGCGGCGCTCGACCGTTTGCGAGAAACGCTTGGCTACGTCGAAACGCTCAAGCGCGGCTATGCCGTGGTGCGCGGGGACGGTGCCGTTGTGACGAGCGTGGCGCAGGTGAAGGCTGCGACAGCGCTGGAAATCGAATTTGCCGACGGGCGTGTCAAACTGCCTTAGGAGCTAAGATCAGGGCCGGGGCAAGAGAGCGTTTCCTGGCTGTCTTGCGCCTGATAGAAAACCCCGCTTTCGGGGCGGTTTACGAATTCAGCGCGTAGCCCTTTCGGGTCGTCGTAGAACTTCCAGCATTTGCTTTCCGGGTCAGCGTCATAATGAAAACAGATGTTTCCCTTGCTTTCATACCAGACCCCGTTGCTGCAATCGCCGCCAATGAATTGCCAGACCACGCGCCTGTTGGGCTGATACTGCTCCATCCCGTAGGCGGGTTCGCCCGTGCGTCCGAAGGTGATGGTTTTTCCTGCGGTATAGGCGTCGAAAGCATCCGCGTTCATGGCCTTTTCGGCACTGAGCGGAGTGGCGGCAAGAAGCATGAGAACGAAAATGCGCATACCCATAAGCTGCCAAAAGCAGGCCGATTTGACCAGCGGTTTATTGATCCGCGGACCATGTCGCGGCCAGCGGGTCCATGACCCTGCGCCAGTGTTTTGGGAACAGCGCAAGCGTGGCCATCATCGGCAAGGAGCGTGGCAACATCGGGCTGTTGTCGGGGATCAGCAGCGTCTCGAAGGTCCGCGAAGGGTGGGCATGATGATCCGAGTGGCGCGGGGCGTTGAGCATCACGGCGGACGAGAACCAATGCGGGCTGTTCCAGCTGTGCGTCGCATTCACCGGCACATATTTTCCGTCCACTTTCGCGCGCATAAGGCCGTAGTGCTGTATATAATCCGACAGCAAGAGCTGCGATGTGGAGAAGCTGGCCAGCGCGATATAGAGCAGCGCGCCTTTGGCACCGCCGATCAAAGTTGCCACGATTATAAACCCGATCGCGCCAAGGGTATAGCTGACGTATGGGTGCAGGTAGATAGGCGCGCCGACGCGTTTTTGTCGCTCTGTTTCGGCGGCCAGCCCCTTGCGGAATGACCCGCGCCAAGCCCGCTGCGCAAAGCGGTAATAGCTTTCGCCCAAGCGCGATGTCGACGGGTCTTCGGGGGTCGCTACAAAGCGGTGGTGCACAAGCACATGGGCCGAGGTATGATGCCCGAACAGAAGCGAAATATAGACCCATTTGCCCAAAGCGTGCATCCCGCGCCCGCCGCGATGGATGAGCTCATGCGCGTTCGAATTGCTGACCTGCCCAAAAAAGAAACCGGTAGCAATAAACAGGCCGATCTTGCCGCCAAGCGACATTGGTGCATTTGCGAGTGTAGACACGACAAGGGCCAGTAGAATGAAATGGGTCAGGCCAAGCGTGACCGACAGCCATGTCGTTGCCGGAAACTCGCTTTGCTCAGCAGGTGGCGTGACGTGGTGCACGGCCTCGTCCAGGGTCGCGGTCAGCGCAGACAGGAACACCACCGCAGCCGCAATCCACCAGCCACCCCAAAGTGCCGCCGCCGCGATCAGGATCACGGGGGTCAAGGTGGCCAAGTTAAATAGCCGCATCGGAGAAAGCAGTTTGAACATAGTGATGATCTAGCACGCGACCTGCCGCGCGTCAGGCGCAAAGATCGCACAAAACTGTTCACGCTATGGCCCCAGCGGAGTAGCGTGGCGCTATGAATATGATTTTACTGAGCTTTGCCTGTGGATTGGCCCTGATCTATGGGGTCCGGTTTAGCCTTGCTGGCCCCAGTTGGACAAAATCCGCGATCAAAACGGGCTCCGTTGTAATTTTGGCAGTGCTTGCCCTTGTCGGGGGCGGGCCTCTTGACTTGGTGCTGGGCTTACTATTTGGCGCAATGGGGGATTTTTGGCTGTCGCGCGATGGCGCGCGTTCGGTTCTTGTCGGGCTGGTCAGCTTTGCTTTCGGGCATATCGCTTATAGTGTGCTGCTCTGGCAGTTTGGCGCCGTTGCGGCGGTCTCGATCTGGACGGTCCTGCTTGGGGTTTTTTTTTTTTTTTTTGGCGCTCTTTCTTTGGCAGTTCGCGGGCGCGCTTCGTGTCCCTGTTTTGGGCTATATTGTGATCATTGCGACAATGGGGATCTTGGCGCTTGGCTTGCCTGAGACCGCCCGAGTGGGGCTTTTGGCGGCGCTTGTCTTTGTGGTGTCAGATGCGGTGTTATCACTGGAGGTTTTCGTTCTCCCCCACGGCGCGTCCATCCGCCAAATCACGTCGCGGGTCGTTTGGGGCACATATTTTGCGGCACAGTTGCTGTTTTTGCTGGGCTTTGGCGGCCAATTGCCGCTCTGACCCTTTCCTAAGGTCCATTTCGCGATTAGGTGGAATGCAACAGCGTTTTCAAAGGCGAAGTCATGTCATTTTTCAAAAAGCTCAAAGATAAGCTTACGCGGTCTTCGTCAAAAATTGATGAAGGCCTTGAAGCGATTGTCAGTGAGGGCGCTGCGGAGCTAGCCGAAGTCGTCGAGCAGCCTGAAGAAATTGAGGTTGCAGAACCTGTCGCGCTCGATCCGGTTTCAGAGCCAGAGCCAGAGCCAGAGCCAGAGCCAGAGCCAGAGCCAGAGCCAGTAGCCCCTAGGCGTGAGGCCGTCGTGGCCCCGATGACGACACTGGCCCCGTCGCCGCTCGACCTGCCAGAGGCTGACGCGCCAGCGAAAAAGGCCGGCATTTTAGGCCGTTTGGTGGGGCGCAAGGATGAAAAGGTTGTCGTGCGCCGTGCGCTTGACGACGACATGCTCGAACAGTTGGAAGAATTGCTGATCTCCACGGATATGGGCGTTGATACGGCCCTGCGCGTTACCGCCAATATGGCCGAAGGGCGCATGGGCAAGAAACTTTCGACTCAGGAAATCAAAGAGTTGATGGCGCAGGAAGTGGCGCGGATCATGGAGCCTGTGGCGCGTCCCATGCCGCTTTATGCCAAAAAGCCGCAGGTTGTTTTGGTTGTGGGCGTGAACGGGTCGGGCAAGACGACGACCATCGGCAAGCTTGCGAGCCAGTTTAAGGCGGCGGGCAAATCTGTGGTGATCGCAGCAGGCGACACATTCCGCGCGGCGGCGGTCGAGCAGTTGCAGGTCTGGGGCGACCGCGCAGGCGTGCCTGTGTTGACGGCTCCCGAAGGGTCTGACCCTGCGAGCCTCGCCTTTGATGCCATGCAAAAGGCCCATGATGACGGCGCTGATCTGCTGATGATCGACACGGCGGGGCGGTTGCAGAACCGCGCGGATTTGATGGAAGAACTGTCCAAGATCGTGCGGGTTATCCGCAAGAAAGACCCCGATGCGCCGCATAACACCTTGCTCGTGCTCGATGCGACGACGGGACAGAACGCCCTGCAACAAGTGAAGGTCTTTCTAGAGCTTGCAGATGTGTCAGGCCTTGTGATGACCAAGCTTGACGGGACAGCCAAGGGCGGCGTTCTGGTCGCTTTGGCGGATAAATTCGGCCTGCCCATTCATGCCATTGGCGTGGGTGAGCAGATTGATGATTTGGCGGCATTTGATCCTGAAGACTTTGCCAATGCGCTTGTCGGGCTAGAGAAATAGAGGTGGGCGAGTGGCTCGTTTCCATCGCGGGCACGCCCGAGGGCGCGCGCTTGGCGACGATGCTGGCGCTGATGTCGGCTGTGGCACATGCGGCCTTTGGTGCGCTGCAAAAGGGGCGGTTTGATCCTTGGTTGACGCGCGGCGCGATTGACGGCTGGCTGGCCGTGATTTCGGCGCCGGTTGCGTTCTTCTTGGTGCCTTGGCCCACGGCGAATACCTTCTGGCTGCTGGCGGGCGCCTTGGTCATCCACTTTATATACAAGTGCACCATGGCTGCTGCCTACGAAAAGGCAGCCTATACAGTGGTTTACCCCGTCGTGCGCGGCACGGGGCCACTTGTGACGGTGATCGCGGCGACCGTGTTTTTCCAAGAGCACTTCACCGCGATGCAATGGGTCGGCGTGGCCTGTTTGTCGGGCGGTATTTTGCTCTTGGCGGCGCGCAATTTATCGGAAGAAACCATTGATTTATATAGCTTAAAGATCGGTTTGGCATGGGCGGTGGCGGGCGGGATCATGGTCGCGGTTTACACGACATGGGACGCCTACGGGATCCGCTCAAGCATCAATCCGTTCACTTTCCTCGCGTGGTTTTTCTTTATCACGGCGCTTGATTTCCCGATCCTTGCGGGGCTGCGGTATCGGCGTATGGCGGTGAAGCCAGACTTGGGGCCGCTCATGTGGCGCGGATTTGCAGGGGCGCTGATCGCTTGGATCAGTTTCGGTGGCGTGATGATGGCCACGCGCTTGGACAAGGTCGGCGAGGCTGCGGTTTTGCGCGAGACCTCGACGGTGTTTGCAGCCCTGATCGGCTGGTTCATCTTGGGCGAAAAAGTGGGGCCGCGCCGCTTGTTTCTCATGGCAATGGTTGCACTTGGGGCCGTGATCGTTGAAATGGGCGGATAAGGGAGACCAAAATGGCCGAAAAACAGATCAATCCAATTTTGAAACAAGTGTTGGAACTTGGTCCGACTTTGGTTTTTTTCCTTATTTATCTGCGGATTAAAGAGAGCACCTATACGATTGCGGGCACCGACTATTCGGGGTTCATCATGGCGACGCTTGTATTTATCCCCATTTTGCTCGGCTCGATGGCCGTCCTTTGGAAGCTGACAGGTAAATTGAGCCGTATGCAGGTCTTTACCGCGTTTATGGTGATTTTCTTTGGCGGGCTCACCGCTTGGTTCAACGACGAGCGCTTTTTCAAGATGAAGACGAGCATCGTTTACGGCACTTTCGCCGCGATTCTGGGGGTCGGTTTGCTGCGCGGGCGCAGTTATTTGCGCTACATCATGGAAGATTTACTACCGATGCAAGACGCGGGATGGATGATCCTGACCCGCCGTCTGGTCGCGATGTTTGGCGCCTTGGCCTTGGCCAATGAGTATATCTGGCGGACACAGTCGACCGAACTTTGGGTCAAGCTTGAGACATTCGCCTTTCCTGTGGTGTTATTCCTGTTCCTCTGGGCGCAGATCGTTCTTTTGCAAAAGTATTTGATCGAGCCTGACGCCTAGCGCATTTCGGCATAGCTGTGTGGCATATGCCGCGCGCCGCGATGGCCACCTTGTTTATAGCGCAGCAAATCAACCTGCGCGCTTGACAGGTGCGGGCGGAACGTCACACCGCATTTCCCCCGGTTGGCCCATTGCACAATGCCAGTGATCCGTTGGTTGAGCACCACCATTTCGACGCTGTGTCCTCGCGAAAGTGTCTCGTTCAACGTGATGAGCGCACCGGTTTCATTCACGTCGTTAATGACAATTTTGACCTTTCCGATCGGGGTCGACAATAATGTCGGAAATTCTGTCCGATATCTATGTGGGCGGAATTGCATCGAAACCTCCTGACGTTGCAGTGCGACTATTTGCTGATAAAATAGATAATTTTGCGTTATACCGCTGCTACTCCAAAATCCGAAAGTTCTCGTGGGTTATGACGCGGAAGTTGTCTGACACCTTGTCGCGGAATTTCGTCCATTCATGCGGGATGGTTTCGCGCATGAATGCGAG
>JAQXBV010000116.1 GCA_029252195.1 Yoonia sp. | reverse complement strand
AGTTCGCCGACGCCGTCCTCGCATTCATGCGCGAAACCATCCCGCATGAATGGACGAAATTCCGCGAAAAGGTGTCAGACAACTTCCGCGTCATAACCCACGAGAACTTTCGGATTTTGAAGTAGCAGCGGTATAAAAATAAATTTTATGACCGCGCTTGTTTCGTCAGTTTTATGAAAATTATCGGGAAGCTGTTCACGCCCTGTTAACTTCTACCGTCCTAATCTGATCAGGCAACAAGGCGGAGGACAGGATGTCTGGAGAATTAGCGGCTTCTACTCACTCCCCAATCCCACCCACCTTGGAAGAAGATGCAGCGACCTGCCTCCGCCTGTTGCGTTCAAAACGTGTCGGCCCTGCAACCTATCGCCGTCTGATCCATGAATATGGCTCGGCGGCAGCAGCGCTCAGAGCCTTGCCCGAAATCGCGGCAGCGGCGGGCGTTTATGACTATGAAGTTTGCCCCGAAGGTGTTGTTTACGCAGAGCTGAAAGCAGGGCGGGCCAATGGCGCGAAGCTTCTGATCACGGGACGACCTGATTTCCCCACGGCCCTCGACGAAATCCATGATTCACCGCCAATTCTGTGGGCAATGGGCGACACGACATTGCTGTCACGCCCGATGGTTGCCCTTGTCGGCGCGCGCAACGCGTCATCTCTTGGCACCCGCATGGCGAAACATTTGGCCGCAGAGCTGGGGCAGGAAGGCTTTGTCGTAGTCTCGGGGCTCGCGCGAGGTGTCGATGCGGCGGCACATATCGGCGCGCTCAACACGGGCACCATTGCCGTGCAGGCTGGTGGCGTAGACACAATATATCCCATTGAAAACAATAATCTTTCGGAAGACATTGCCAAATATGGGTTGCGGATTTCGGAAATGCCGATGGGCATGCAACCGCAGGCGCGGCATTTTCCTGCGCGCAACAGGGTCATTTCGGGGCTGTCGCACGCCGTTGTCGTGATCGAAGCCGCCGCAAAATCCGGCAGCCTGATCACCGCCCGCACCGCTCTTGACCAATCGCGCGAAGTGCTCGCCGTGCCTGGGCATCCGTTTGACGCACGCACCTACGGCTGCAACATGCTCATTCGTGACGGGGCCACTTTGGTGCGCAATGCCGCCGACATCATCGAGGCGCTCGGACCGGTACACATGGCAGCCGCACCCGAATTGCCACTGGAACCACCCGCGCCGCGTCAAAAATCCTTGCGCGATATCGCGGGGCTTCACAGTCAAATTCTGCAGCGGCTGGGACCGTCGCCCATCGCCGAAGACCAACTCATCCGCGACCTTGGAATAGGCTCTCGTGAAGCGGCCCCTGCGATTGTGATGCTTGAACTTGACGGCAAAATTGCGCGGCAAGCTGGTGGACTTTTGTCGTTGCGCAACTAGCTCTCTTGACAGGGTGTGATGCATCAACCGCCAAGTTTCCCCTTTGACAATTCCTTGCATTGACATTCATTACCCGCCAACACCATGTTCCGCGGTCATAGTGACTGCTTCGTTTTTCAAAGGATTCCCATGCCAGTTGTCGTCGTCGAATCCCCCGCTAAGGCCAAGACAATTAACAAATATTTGGGGAGCAACTACACTGTGCTCGCCTCATATGGTCACGTCCGCGACCTGCCTCCCAAGGACGGCTCTGTGCTGCCTGAAGAAGATTTCGACATGAAATGGGAGATTGCGAGCGACAGCAAAAAGCACATTAAAGCGATTGTTGATGCGCTCAAAAACGATAACGAACTTATTCTCGCAACCGACCCCGACCGCGAAGGCGAGGCGATTAGCTGGCACTTGACCGAGACCCTGCTCGCGAAGAAAGCGATCAAAAAAGACACCCCTGTCTCGCGCGTCGTGTTCAATGCGATCACCAAATCCGCCGTGACCGAAGCGATGAAAAACCCGCGCCAAGTGGACGTGCCTTTGGTGGACGCCTATCTTGCCCGACGTGCGCTGGATTATCTCGTGGGCTTCAAACTGTCCCCCGTGCTTTGGCGCAAATTGCCCGGTGCAAAATCGGCAGGCCGCGTGCAATCGGTGACCTTGCGGATCATCGTCGAGCGCGAGATGGAAATCGAAGCCTTCCGCAATCAAGAGTATTGGTCCGTCAAGGCCGTGCTCGAAAACCCGCGCGGCGTGACATATGAGGCCCGCTTGACCACTTTGGCAGGTGAAAAGCTTGAGAAATTCAGCATCACCAACGCCACACAAGCCGAATTGGCCGTCCAAGCGATCAATAGCCGCGATCTGATCGTGCAAACGGTAGAGGCGAAACCAGGCTCGCGCAATCCGTCGCCCCCGTTCATGACCTCGACCTTGCAGCAAGAAGCCAGCCGCAAATACGGCTTTGGCGCGCGCCAAACCATGTCAGTCGCCCAGCGACTGTATGAGGCAGGTTTGATCACCTACATGCGGACCGACGGCATTGATATGGCACCAGAGGCGGTCGTTGCATCGCGAGAGGCCATTGAAGCAAAATTCGGAAAGGCTTATTTGCCTACCGAGGCTCGCATCTATAAAAACAAGGCGAAAAACGCGCAGGAAGCCCACGAATGTGTGCGCCCGACCGATCTGATGGTCTCCACTGAAGAGGCGAAAATCACGGATGCGGACCAACGCAAGCTTTACGATCTGATCTACAAGCGCACGATCGCAAGCCAGATGGCCGCCGCTCGTTTCGAGCGCACGACCGTGGATATCGGCTCCAAGGACGGCCAAGTCATGCTGCGCGCCAACGGTCAGGTCCAGCTTTTCGACGGCTTCCTTGCAGTCTACGAGGAAGGCCGCGACGACAGCACCGATGAGGACGATAAGAAACTGCCGCAAATCGAGCAGGGCGAGTTGGCCAAGAAAACCGCCATCGATCCAGAGCAGCACTTCACCCAGCCGCCGCCGCGTTATACTGAGGCGACGCTGGTCAAACGCATGGAAGAACTGGGCATTGGTCGCCCGTCGACCTACGCCTCGATTGTGACCACGATCCAAGATCGCGGCTACGTTGAGAAAGACAAAAATCGCCTGATCCCGCAGGATAAGGGGCGTTTGGTAACTGCCTTCCTGTCGAATTACTTCAGCAAATACATAGGCTACGATTTTACCGCCGATCTGGAAAACCAGCTTGATGAGGTGAGTGCAGGGAACGCCGACTATAAGAAAGTGTTGGAGCGCTTCTGGAAGGATTTCTCGGCAGCGATTGCCGAGACCGCGGATCTGCGGATCACCGAAGTTGTTGAAAAGATTAACGATGTTCTAGAGCCACACCTCTTCCCCGCGCTAGAGGATGGTGGCGATCCACGCCTTTGCCCCAACTGTGGCGCGGGGCGTTTGTCGATGCGCACGGCGCGTTCTGGCGGGGCTTTCATCGGCTGCTCGAACTATCCAGAGTGCAAATACACCCGCCCCTTCGGCCCACCGAACCCAGAGGCCGAAGCCTCTGCGATTCCACCAGAGGGCAAGCTTTTGGGCGCCGATGCGGGCGATGAAATCCGCGTCTTTAAGGGCCGTTTCGGCCCCTACGTCCAGCGCGGCGAGGTGACAGACGATAATAAAAAGCCATCCCGCCAGTCCATTCCCAAGGAGTGGGAGCCTGAGGAGTTGGAGCTGGAGCGGGCTGTTATGCTCTTATCGCTGCCCCGCGAAATCGGTCCACACCCCGAGGATGGCATAACCGTTTGGGCCAATATCGGGCGCTATGGCCCCTACCTCAAGCACGCACCGTCGACGTCCGATCGCGGCGGCACTAACGCGAACCTTGAGGGGATCGAAGACGTCTGGACCGTCGGCATGAACCATGCGGTCGAGCTTTTGGCAGCCAAAGTGGCGAGCCGTGGCGGACGCGGTCAAGCAGCTGTGCCGATCCGTGAATTGGGCGAGCACCCAGAAGCTGGCGGCCCTGTGAACATCTACACAGGCAAATACGGCCCCTATGTAAAGTGGGAAAAGATCAATGCGACGATCCCAGACACGATTGAGCCCGCTGATCTGACTATGGCACAAGCTGTTGATCTTATTGATGAACGCGCGGCCAAAGCGGGTAAGAAAAAGCCAAGTGCAAAAAAGGCCGCACCAAAGAAGAAAGCCGCCACCAAGAAACCTGCGGCTAAAAAGCCAGCGGCAAAGAAACCCACCGCGAAAAAAGCATCGACTAAAAAGGCAGCCGAACCTGCCGATGACGGGGACGTCATCGAGTAGCCTTGCTCTAACGACTTCGTGACCACCCTGCGGTTGACCTGTTTCGCAATCACTCACATTCAAAACTATGATTATGAAACAGGAGCGCAGGGTGCCACATCGCAAACTCGATAGACGATTTGTCCTATTCACAGGCGCAGCTAGCCTATTAGCAACGCCCGCACTGGCGCAAAGCTCACGCAACATTGCCAGCTTTGTGAGTCAAGATTGGCAGGATCACTTTGACACCCTTGGCGCGGCCTCGATTGTCGCGGACACAAAGTCACGGGCGCTGCATTTCTGGACCGCAGACACCTACCGCGTGTTTCCGACCTCCGTGCCCATAAGCGAAGTGCTGACGAAGCGCGGCTATACAAGCATTGTGCGCAAAAAGGTTGGCCCTGACTGGACCCCCACCGCGTCGCAGCGCGAGCGCTATGACTGGAAATATATTCCGCCCGGCCCCGAAAACCCCCTTGGCACCCACGCAATGTATCTGTCTTGGCCCGCCTATATTATTCACGGCACCCATGACACGCGCAAAATCGGGCGCCCGTCGTCCGACGGTTGCATCGGTCTGTATAACGAAAGCGTGGCCCAATTGTTTGAGATAGCCCCGATTGGCACACAGGTCCGCATTATTTGATTGCGGGCGCCCAATTGCTTTGCTGCGATGCAGCGACTGCATTGACTTTACCCGCGACGCCATTCAGGTTTCGCGGGCATTTCATTTCTGGGGAGCCTCATGAAAAAGATTTATCCAAATGCCGCCGCCGCCCTTGACGGGTTGTTGCATGACGGCATGTTCATCGCGGCAGGCGGGTTTGGCCTTTGCGGCATTCCCGAGCTGTTGCTGTCGGCCATCAGGGACGCGGGCACCAGGGATCTCACCTTTGCCTCCAACAACGCGGGCGTTGACGACTTTGGC
>JAQXBV010000115.1 GCA_029252195.1 Yoonia sp. | reverse complement strand
CGAAACCTGACCCCGGTGCTCTGCCAGCGGCTGCAGCGCGAGATGCTGAAGGCATGCCAGGATGTCGCGGCCCGCCACGGTCTCGTGGTCGAGGCACAAAACATTACGAGCGTGGACCTGCGATGGGGCTTCGATGCCGCCTTCCGCGTGTCGACAGTCCCAAATCCTCTTTCGACACCACGTCTGTGTCTCGGTGTGCGGTGATCCATTTATTCAGCGTCGATATGCCGACGCCAAGATCATCAGCCACCTGCTTACGCGTGAGCCCACTGGTCAGTGCGATCCGCACCGCATCTTGCCGAAATTCGTTCGTTCGTTTCAGTCACATAGTCAGTCTCCTTTGTTGCAGTAAATGCTATCAAAGGAGCGGCATCAAACCGTGACAGGTCCAAATCGGCATGTCCGAGATTGCAAGCAGGGGCGTGCCCGGATTATTCGCAATTCCAATAACAAAAGCGCCATTTTGCTGTGCTGCGCGCGCAACTTCAAGCGCGAAAGGCGTGGTACCGCTGGCCGTCAGGACGATGACAACATCGCCTGTCGTAATTTCTCCGGCAAATTGCGCAACCGCTTGTTCATCATCCTCCGTATCACCGGGCATGTGCCCGTCGACAGGCACGCCACCCGCCATGTGAATATGGATTTTGTCAGTCGGGATACCGAAGGTTCCACGCAACTCACTCCCGTCAGCAAGGGCCATCAGGCCCGAACTTCCCGCAGCTGCGTAATGAATACTGTGCCCCGCACGGATCGCAGACGCCATCTTTTGGGCGCCATTCGAGAGCGCAGGGATGGCCGACCTCACAGCATCAATCGCCTCCAGTTGCCCGTCCAGGATGAAATCCGCAGCCGCAGGCATTGACCGCGCATCAATATGCGGCCCCTTGGATACTGTTTCAGTTGTTGGCAACGACATCCGAATCCCCCAGCTCACTAAACAATACCTTTATAATACCTTTTGTCTACCGTTTTTAAATCTTCGATCAAATCCATCGCTTTATAGGGCCAATAACGTCAGAATTGGCCCTTATAGGTATGGCTATTTCCAAATTGGTACTATATGGGTACTATATGGTTGATTCATCGCATACTCTACTTATCGGCGTTGATGGCGGGGGCACTGGGTGCCGCGCAGCTGTTGGCACGTTAGCGGATGGGATACTGGCCCGGGCCGAGGGTGGCCGCGCAAATGTTTCTTCTGATCCGGAGCTTGCGATCAAGAATGTGATCGCGACAGTCGCGGCCGCCGCTGCCACTTGCGGGATTTCGAATGAGCGCCTGACGTCGGCCACAGCGCATCTTGGCCTTGCCGGAGTCATGACAGCGCAGGACGCCCAAAAAGTGGCCTCCGCCGTTCCTTATCATCAAGTCACAGTCACCGACGACCGCCCGACCGCACTAAACGGGGCCCTTGGCGGACAAGACGGGTTCCTGCTTTCGGTTGGAACCGGAACCATTGCGGCAGCTCGCACCGACGGTATTTTCCGGAGCGTCGGCGGCTGGGGTTTTCACCTTAGCGATCAGGCGTCTGGATCGTGGCTGGGTCAGGAATGCTTGCGCCATGTGCTGCTCTGTCATGATGGCATGGTCCAGCATACTGAATTGACGCGCGCACTGTTTGCGAATTTCCAGAATGATCCAAATGAGGTTGTCGCGTTCAGCATATCCGCCAAGCCCGGTGACTACGGCACATTTGCGCCCGATGTTATTGAAGGCGCGCGCGCCAATGACCCGGTGGGGCAATTGATCATGCGCGCAGGCGCCGACTACTTGCAGCAATGCCTGAACGTGTTGGGGCTCAAGGCTGGCGACGCGCTGTGTTTGACGGGCGGGGTTGGCCCGCATTACTCGGATTACTTACCCTCGGACGTCACATCGGGCTTGCAGGCGCACAAGGGAAATGCGCTCGACGGTGCCTTCAACTTTGCCCGTGCGAATTTCAAGAAAAACCTAGAGGCCCTACTATGAGCATCGCAGAGTTCCTCTCGCCGGACAGATGGCTGCAATCAGATGGCGGGCCGCGCTACATGCAACTGCGCAAACGGTTGACCGACGGCGTTGAGCAAGGGGTGTTAAAGGCTGGCAACCCGCTGCCGCCCGAACGGGAAATTGCGTCGATCACAGAATTGTCGCGTGTCACTGTCCGCAAAGCCATTCAATCACTTGCCGAGGACGGCATCATTGTTCAAAAGCAAGGGTCGGGATCTTTTGTGGCATCAGATACCCCCCAATTCGAGCAATCTTTGTCGCGTCTGACCTCGTTCAGTGAGGATATGGCGCGGCGCGGCATGAACTCGACCAGTGTTTGGCTGGAACGGGGTGTGTTTATGCCGTCGCCTGACGAGATGTTGGCGCTTGCGTTGACACCTGATGCGTCCGTTTCGCGGATTGCACGCCTGAGAACCGCTGACAATAAACCGCTGGCGATCGAGCGCGCATCGCTGTCGACCTCGATGCTGCCAAACCCATTGGAAGTTGAAACGTCACTTTATGCCGTCCTAGAGAAATCCGGTCTGCGGCCAGATCGTGCGTTACAAAAAATATCGGCAATCAACCTCAAGGAAAGCGATGCAAACCTGCTGGATGTGCCGATCGGTACGGCCGGTTTGCGCATCGAACGTACGTCCTATCTGCGAGACGGTCGCGTTATCGAATTTACCCAATCCATATATCGCGGAGATGCCTACAACTTTGTAGCCGAACTTCGCCTTGCCAAAGAGTAGGCCTAGATCATGACCACCGCCCAAACCCAAATGCGCACCGAAGTGCTGGAAATTCCCGTAGCTGCCGAACGTTTGCTTGCGAATGGCGGCGATGCCATCCGGCGCGCAGCCGACGCGACGCGCGCCCGTGACCCACAGTTTATGGTGAGCGTTGCGCGTGGATCATCAGATCACGTCGCAACCTACCTGAAATACGCATCCGAACTTCTGCTCGGCACGCCGCTTGCTTCCATCGGGCCGTCCATCGCCTCGATCTACGGACGAAAGCTCAGGCTAGAGGGCAGCGTATGCCTGTCTGTCTCGCAGTCAGGCAAAAGCCCTGACATCGTTGAAATGGCGCGCATGGCACGGATCGGCGGCGCCCTTTCCATTGCGATGACGAACCAGCCCGAAAGCCCACTGGCACAGGTCGCCGATCACACGCTCAACATTTATGCTGGCCCCGAAATCAGTGTCGCTGCAACCAAGACCTTTGTGAACTCGGCCATTGCGGGGATTTGGTTTCTGGCCGAATGCGCCGATGATGATGCCCTGCGAAACGCAATTGCAGATTTGCCATCGCAACTGGAAAAGGCCGTGCAAATTGACTGGCCGGAAGCACGCGCAGCCTTGGCTGGCCGCAACTCTATATTCTGTCTTGGACGCGGGCCCGCCTCTGCGATCTCGAATGAAGCCGCATTGAAATTCAAAGAAACGTGCGAAATACACGCAGAATCCTATTCCTCCGCAGAGGTGCTTCACGGGCCTGTTTCCATCGTGGATGGCGGCTTTCCGGTGATAGGCCTTGCCGCGCGGGACGAAGCCGAAAGCGCACTGGCGCGCGTTGCAGATTACCTCGCCGCCAAGGGCGCGAAAGTCTTTGCCACCAGCGAGAGAGTCAGCAAGGCCACATCGTTGACGACCATCCGCACCGGTCATCCTTTGACGGATCCGATTAGTTTGATTGCCAGCTTTTATGCCATGGTCGAGCGGGTGGCGCAAACGCGGGGAATCAACCCTGACGCGCCCCGCCATCTGAAAAAAGTGACCGAAACAGTATGAGCCGAATTGCAAAGGCCTATGTGGGCGCAAGCATTCACGATGGTGTTGATCTCTACGACGACCACGCTCTCGTCATATATTCTGACGGATCACGCGGTCTGATCGCGCGCCCGAATGTGCCCGACGACTGCCCCGCAGAAATCTTGCCCGGTGGTATCATCGCGCCGGGCTATGTCGATTTGCAGGTGAACGGCGGCGGCGGGGTGATGTTCAATGACGATCAGTCCGTCGACGCTTTACGCACAATTGCCCAAGCACACGCATCAATCGGAACCGCGGCATTTCTGCCAACGCTGATCACTGATACGCCAGATCGAACCAAAGCCGCGATCCAAGCAGTAAAACAGGCGATCGCTGCGCAGGTTGCAGGGATCGTCGGCATTCATCTGGAAGGACCGCATTTATCCGTCGCTCGGAAGGGTGCACATGACCCCAGCCTGATCCGCCCGATGTCGGACGACGATCTGGCAATCGTTCTGGATGCAGCAGAATGCTTGCCAAATGTGATGATGACTGTCGCGCCAGAAAACACGACAAATGCGCAAATCCGTACGATGTCGGATGCAGGTGTTATTGTTTCGCTCGGCCATACCGACGCTGATTTCGACACTTGTATGGCCGCGTTTGATGCCGGCGCGCGCTGTGTCACGCATTTGTTCAATGCAATGAGCCAGCTTGGCAGCCGCGAACCGGGACTTGTTGGCGCAACACTCGCGCGGAGCGACATCCACGCGGGACTGATTGCCGATGCAATTCATGTTCACCCCGCAGTGATCCGTATTGCGCTCGCCGCGGCCCAGAACAATGAGCGGATGATGCTGGTGACTGACGCCATGTCCACGGCCGGATCGCAGATTGATGGATTTGTCCTCAATGGCAGGCAGGTGATCAGAAAAGACCACCGTCTGACTTTGAAGGACGGCACCCTCGCCGGTGCCGATCTCGAGATGACCCGAGCCCTGTCGGTCATGGTGCATGAGGCAGGGGACGGGCTGTCGCAGGCCATCCGTCGCGCTACAGCAACGCCTCGCGCGCTTTTGAAAGGCTTTCAGCAAGGCCGCCCGCTTCTAGATAGCGGGCTTTTTATAAATCATGTGACCGATGACCTGTCGGGGCTCAATTGCCAATTCGGCATAAGCGTGCACAACGGTGTCTGACGTCAGCGCTTCGCCCCTAATCCTATGGCAGCGGCTCCCAAGAGATACTCCGAAGCATCTCCAGCACCTTTTAAACGCTCGACTAAGACGAGGGTAAAGTAACAACTTCTTTCGACAGTCTTTCGGCAATCACAGGTTGTTTTCTATTGCATCTTCACCCGTGCGACTCCAGTCTTTGTTTTCTAATGCTTGGGCTAGGCTTTGCCAGAGGTAAATCAAAGAGCCGTCGACCTTTTCCTCATGCCAAGCTTCCAGAAATGGGAAGTATTTTTTGAAAGTTATATACCGCTGCTACTCCAAAATCCGAAAGTTCTCGTGGGTTATGACGCGGAAGTTGTCTGACACCTTGTCGCGGAATTTCGTCCATTCATGCGGGATGGTTTCGCGCATGAATGCGAGG
>JAQXBV010000114.1 GCA_029252195.1 Yoonia sp. | reverse complement strand
GTGTGTTTTTGTTTTTATTTTGAAGGTAGGGCGTAAACGCTGTGTAGAACAAAGTATCGGTGGGCACTTTCGGAAAAGCGAGTCATGGCTTTAGGCTCCAAAAGCAGACGCTTACTGTTACGCATTGCTATGTCTGCTATGCGGACCAACCCGCCTTTTGCTGGTGCCGCGATTGCTCACGCAGGATTTACTCGCATATGCAGCAGAGTTTCGCGACAAAGCGGCCGGCGTCACCGAAGCAGCCATTGGAATCAGTGATCATGTGTTAAATGCAAGCTATGCCACCGCTGCGCAAGGCTCCACAAAACGTGGCGCGGGTCCAAGCCGTCACTACTTTTCCAATGACGAATGGCTGGTGACGTCTGAAACTATTTGCAGCGAAGAGCAACTCCAGCCAATTGATGTCGTTCATTGTATGAGTGTGACCTCGATTGATCTGAACCAAAATTGACCTTGGTTATTCCGGCAATGTGTCGTCAGAGCTCCAAAAATTAGCTGTAAACGCCTACTTCCTTAACGAAGTCAGATGCCCCACCGTGCTCGTGTTTTGTTCGGTCCTTAAGTTGAGTGAACTCGGCAGGAGGTCTATCGCGCTACGCTTTTTAAACTCTCGGCACTCTCGGACCGCGATCTTAACGATCTGGCGATTCCGCGTAGCAGCATCAAGAGGCTCGCGATGGAGGCGGCCAATGACTGCTAATTCTCTTCACGCTGAGCCTAAAAGTCGTCAGGCCGTCACTTCTATCTCTTTGTCAAAGACCGCGCATAGTATTCTATCGATGGTGGCTTGGATTGGAAGCAAAGCGATCACTCGCGCGAATTCTGCGTTAAGAGCCCTTCAAATGGGCCGAATGTTGTCGACTCTCTCGAACTTGAGTGACCGCCAGCTCGCCGAAATCGGCATCCGTCATTCCGATATACCACAATACGCCAGAACATTGATGGTGGACGAATAAGGAATCGGATCAACAGGTCCAAGAAATAAACGAAAAGTGTTGGTTCTCGCTCCTCCCAGAGTAAGCCAACGCGAGCAGCGGCGAAAAGTCCAACAGGGAGCGCCAATGCAAAAAGGCCAGTATCTTCACCTCCTCCAGAAGATACTGGCTTAAAACTTTTGGGAAACGTGAGGTGCCAGCAATTCATCTCAACAAAAAGCTTCAAAGAAGCGATTACAGTCGCGACGAACAGCCCGAAGGCCTATTTTTTCAAGCGCGAAAACCGATCAGTGATGTGATCTTCGGATCTCCGCACGAAACGATGGAAAAATGCGCAATCAAATAGCAAGATCACTTATAAGCGCTGCTTTCGTGTAATCCTTTTTTGCGACCTTTCTTGTGACGCGACCTCGGCTCATCAGGACAAATTCATCAGCGAGATTAAATGCAAAGTCCGCGTTTTGTTCGACTAAAACAATGGCGATTTCACCCTGTGTGCGAAGCATAGAAATTGCGTCTCCGATTTGCTGGATCACGTTGGGCTGGATGCCTTCTGTTGGTTCGTCAAGCAGCAGGACTTTTGGCCTTGTGATCAAAGCCCGTGCGATAGCAAGTTGCTGTTGTTGTCCACCAGAAAGGTCGCCACTGCGCCGTGTTTGCATCTCGCGCAGCACGGGAAAGAGATCGAAGATGTGATCGGGGATGCCCCATTGCGTTCGTGGCAGGCAGGCAAATCCTGTCTGAAGGTTTTCGAGCACGGTCATCATGGGAAAGACTTCGCGCCCTTGTGGAACGTAGGCGACGCCGTGTCGCGCGGCATTAAACGCTGATCCGACGGCGATGCTTTCGCCCCCAATCATGATCTCACCTGCGGAGGCGGGGTGACGTCCTGCGATTGCCTTGAGCAAGCTAGTTTTGCCGACGCCATTTGTGCCCATAACGGCTGTCACAACGCCCGCCTTTGCCGAAAGGGTCACGTCATAAAGAATTTGGCTTTGCCCGTAATGCAGGGTCAGATTTTTGGCATCAAGCATGAGAACGCCCTAAGTAAACGTCAATAACGGTTTGGTTGGATGTGACGTGGTCAAGGCTACCTTCCGCGAGGACCGATCCCTCGTGCAGCACGGTGACCTTGCAATCAAGCCTACGCACAAATTCCATATCGTGCTCGACCACAACAACGGCGCGGGTTTTGGCGGCGCGTCTGAGAATGTCGGTGGTTTTCTCGCGTTCTTCGACGGTCATGCCTGCGGCGGGTTCATCGACCAGCAACAGACGCGGGTTTTGCGCAAGCAACATACCAATTTCCAGCCATTGCTTTTGTCCGTGGCTAAGTTCTCCAGCGATACGGGTCAGGCTATCTGTCAGACCAATTTCCTCGGCGATCTCTTCGATCCGCGCGCCGTTGGCTTTGGTCTTTTTGTAGAACAAGACGTCAAATGGTCCGCGTGGATTTTGCAGTGCCATCGCGATGTTTTTCCGCACGGTTTGTGCCTCGAATACGGTTGGTTTTTGAAATTTTCGTCCGATCCCTTCTTGCGCGATTTGGCTTTCGGACATGCCTATGAGCGAGATGCTTTTGTCGCCCCAGATCACATAGCCCTCGTCGGGCCTAGTTTTGCCCGTGACGATATCCATGAAGGTGGTTTTACCCGCACCATTGGGACCAATGATGGCGCGCAGTTCGGCCTCGGCGAATTGGATCGTCAGGTTGTTGATTGCCCGAAACCCGTCGAATGTGACCGAGACGCCGGAGGCCTCAAGGAGTGTGTCCATGATTATTTCCTTACGAGATAGTCAAAGAGGCCAGCGATGCCTTTTGGAAAGAAGAGCGTGACCGCGACGAAGGAAAGCCCAAGCAGGACAAGCCACCAGTCGGTCCATTGGATCGTGTAGAAACCGAGGTTGATGGCGGGGGCGCCGCCGCCTGTGAACCAGCTTGAGAGGAGCGAGACGAAGGCCGCGCCGATGACTGCGCCGTAGAGCCTGCCGCGGCCGCCAATGGCGACCCAGACGGCGAGGTAGATCGAGGCGATTGGGGCGATTTCACCAGGGTTGATGATGCCTGCTTGCGGATAATAGAGCGCGCCTGCGATGGCCGCGACGACGGCGGTCATGGTGAAGATAAACAGTTTGTAGCCCTCGACGTGGTAGCCCAAGAACCGCACCCGCGCTTCGTTGTCACGGATGCCTGCGACGACACTACCCATTTTTCCAGACACGACCCATGCGAAGAATACGTAGCCGAGCGCCAGTGCCAGTGCAGAGGCCCAGAAGAATGCGATAGAGATTGTGGCTTGGGAGGTGGTCTCGAAACCGGGAATGTTTTGTAGGCCAGAAAGCCCGTTGTTGCCGCGCAGACCGCTGTCGTTTTGGAAAAGGTAGAGCGAGAGTGCGAGGGTCATCGCTTGGGTCAGGATCGAGAGGTAGACGCCTGTGACCCGTGAACGGAAGGCGAGCCAGCCGAAGACGAGCGCCAGCAATCCTGGGATGAGAACGACCATGAGGAGTTGCAACGTGAGGCTATCTGCGAAGGCCCAGATCAGGGGGAAGTCTGAGGAGCCGACGACGCCGAATATTTGGTTGCCTATCGCGTCCGAGATTTCCTGGGGCGTGGCGGGGATGGTTTGGTTGGCCATGTTGGTCAGCACGATGCCTTCGGTGCGTGCATACATGAGCCACATGCCGATGGCATATCCACCGATGCCAAAGAAGGCGAAATGCCCTAATGAGAGGATGCCACAATAGCCCCAGACGACGTCCATCGCGACGGCGATCAGGCAGAGGCAGAGGGTTTTGCCAAGGGTTTTCACGAAGGAGGTTGAAATTATGTCGACCCCTGAGAATTCAGACAGGATCGTCACCGAGAGTGTGAAAAGGGCCAGTGCGGCAAGGAACCAAAGCACGGATGGGGTTTGCATAATGAACGATTTGCGCATGGCTTAATCCCCCGCGGCCCGACCTTTGAGGACGACGATGCCTTTGGGTCGGAATTGGATGAAAAGGATGATGAAGAGGATCATGTAAGTCTGTGCGGCCAAGGTGTTGGAGGGGTTGAGCCATTCGATCCCTTTTTGCAAGAAGCCGATCATGGAGGCCCCCGCGAGCGTGCCCCAGACGTTCCCAACGCCGCCGACAACTACGGTCATGAAGCTTTGCACGATGTAATCTGCGCCCATCTCGGAGGTGACTTTGGCGTAGAGGCCGATTGCCACACCAGCGATGCCTGCGATGCCGGAGCCAAATCCGAAGGTCAGCATGTTGATCTTGTGGGGATTGATGCCCATGGAGGCAGCCATGCCCGCGTTTTGCGTCACAGCTCGAACCTCTAGGCCAAGGCGTGTTCGTTTGAGGACGAAAAGGATGAGCGCAAGGAAGATCAGAGCCAGCACGAAAATTGCGATCCGGATATAGCTGATCTGGATGACGTCGGAATAGACCCATGCGCCATCGAGCCATGCGGGTGAGGTAAGGGGGCGGGCTTGGGTGCCGAAGATGTTCTTCGCAAGTTGTTGCAGGGCGATGGAGATACCGAAAGTCGCAAGCAGTGTTTCTAACGGGCGGTGGTAAAGGTGCCGAATAACAAGCCGCTCCATGACCACCCCAGCCGCGAATGTGATCGCGAAGGCGGCGGGCAAGGCGACGATCAGCGAGAGTGTGTAGTTTGGGATAAAGAGCTGCACGACGTAGCCCGTGTAGGCCCCCATCATGATGAATTCGCCGTGCGCCATGTTGATTACGCCCATCACGCCAAAGGTGATTGCGAGGCCGATTGCCGCTAGGAAATAGATCGACGCGAGGGAAAGTCCGTCGAGGAAAAGATCGGCGGATTGGGCAATGCCGACTTTTCGTTCGACTGACGTAAGGGCTGTGCGAGCAGCGGTGGTGATCTCGGTGTTTGGCTCAGCGTAGGTCTCGAAAAAGACGTGGGATGCGACCGCCGCGTCGCGGTCGGCAGTTGTGACGAGTGCGGGCACGGTGCCTGTCGCGGCGAGTGCGGTATAGGCCTTTGTGCGGCCCTCGTCAGTGCCAAGCTGGATCAAGGGGATACCGCCGACTCTGCCCCCTTCGATATTGGCCTCAAGGCCTGTGCGGATAGCATCGGGGGCCGTTAAAGGCAGCGCAAGATCGGCGTCGACGAGTTGCGCGTAGCTAGCGATGGGGGCGTCCATCGGGTCCAAAGTGCGAGCGATGTTTGCGTTGGGAAGGGTTTTTGCGGCGCTGGTCGTCACCGTCAGGATTTGATTGAGGACGGCGCGCGCTTCGATGGACGTGTCGCCTGCGAGACTGTTGATGGCCGCGATACGGTCCTCGGTGGTTTTCCCAAAGCTGGCGGATAGCAAGTTTGCTAGTTGGATTTTGCGCGCTTTCAAGGCGGCGTCAGGCTCGTCTTCGATGGACGCAAGGAGCGGTTCGAGATGTTCTTCTGATGGTCTGCGGGCGATAGAGGCGACGGCGGTTTCGCGCCGCGCAGTGTCATCATCGGTTAGCTGGAATTGCACGAGTGCGGTACCAATTTTGCGACGCACACCGCCGTTGGGCTTCAACTGCGAATAACCTGTCGTTGGGGCCTCCGATTGCGCGGATGTGTTGATGTCAGTGAGGGTCAAAGCGTCGCTCTTTGCTGCGCCAAAGTAGAAGAGGCCAGTGGCATCCTCCTGCCAAACGCCTTTGTCAGCCCAGCGTTCCAGAAAGCGGGGCGCGTTATCAAGCTTTGAACCCATGATATCTTCTAGGGCGACATGGACAGAATTGCGCGAAGGCTGGGCGATCTCACTGGCATGGTTCTGCAAGATCAATTGAAGGTCTTGGGCTTGCGCGGGGAGGATACTGCACACAAGCAAGATGGCGGGCAACAGGATGCGGTGCATTGAAGGCTCTCTGGGATAGGGAAAAGGTGACTGAGCGCGAGTTTTGACGCGCCCAGTCTGCGAAGGCTTAGTAGTTCGACGTCAACTGAACGCAGGTTTGCGTTTCAGTGTTGTACATGCCGCACTTCAGATCCTTCCAATCGGATTCGAGTACTGCGGATTCGGGCAAGAAATCGGTCCAAGCATCGCCCGCGACAGGTTCCGTCTGGCTAATGATATCAAACTGGCCGTCGGCGCGAATTTCGCCAATCAGCACAGGCTTAGTCAGGTGATGGTTTGGCAGCATTTCTGCAATGCCGCCCGTCAGGTTCGGGAATTGCTGGCCGTACATTTGTTCGCGGACAGCATCCACGTCGGTTGTGCCAGCCGCCGTCACTGCGTTCACCCACATGTTGAAACCGATGTAGTGCGCTTCCATCGGATCGTTCGTCACACGCTTTTCATCACCGATAAAGGCGTGCCATTTTGCGATAAATTCGGCGTTCTCGGGGGTATCGGCAGACATGAAATAGTTCCAAGCAGCGAGGTGGCCAACGAGGTTGGACGTGTCGAGACCAGAAAGTTCTTCTTCACCAACCGAGAAGGCCACGACAGGGATGTCATCGGCGGAGACGCCTGCTGCTGCGAGTTCCTTATAGAAGCCGATGTTCGCGTCACCATTGATGGTCGAGATCACGCCCACCTGCTTGCCATCCGCGCCAAGTGCGGTGACGTCGGCAACAATCGTCGCCCAGTCAGATTGACCAAACGGTGTGTAGTTCACGAAGATATCCTCGGCGGCGATCCCGTGATCCTTCAGGTATTGTTCAAGAATTTTGTTTGTCGTGCGCGGGTAAACATAGTCGGTGCCAAGCAGCGCAAACTTCTCGACGCCCAACTCTTCAAGGAAATAATCAACCGCAGGAATGGCCTGTTGGTTCGGGGCTGCGCCCGTGTAAAATACGTTCTTTGAACTTTCCTCGCCCTCGTATTGCACAGGGTAGAACAGCATGCCGTTCAACTCTTCGAGCACGGGCAGCACGGATTTACGCGACACGGACGTCCAGTTGCCAAAGATCACGTCGACCTCGTTGACGGTCAAAAGCTCTCGGGCCTTTTCGGCAAACAGAGGCCAGTCGGATGCCGGGTCAACGACAACGGCTTCGATCTGGCAGTCAAGCAAGCCGCCAGCGGCGTTTTGCGCTTCGATTAGCATCAGCATAGTGTCTTTGAGGGTTGTCTCGGAAATCGCCATCGTGCCGGAGAGCGAGTGCAGCACACCCACTTTGATAGGGTCGGCGCATTCGGCTGAAACCACGCCAGCGGAGGCAAGCACCAAGGCAGAGACTTGTGTGGTCAGGTTGAGTTTGCGAAGCATTACATTGTTCCTATTTTGTAACGCGCACCTTTTGGCAAATTCTCTCAGCGGGCTTTCTTCGAGGCCCCAATCCGAATATGCTCTGACACGCAGCAGTGTTGTTGCAGTCGCGCAGGGGGAGCAATCTGTCCGGATGGCCCTCTGCGTGACAATTCTTCCCCTTCGGGTAGGTCAACGATGCTTACCGAATCTGCGGAATTTCAAACTTTTGGGTCGATAAAATGACGTTAGGGCAGTCCTTGCCTATTTAATTGCCGCAAAAATGAACTAATGCCAACTAAATGGGCATTTTGACCCTAGCGCAAAACACCACCGATCTCACAAATTAGATCAAGCACAGAATCCACACCGTCGCCGTTTCGCAATGACGTCATGACAAATGGCTTATCTCCGCGCATCCGTTTCGCGTCGCGGTCCATCACGTCAAGCGATGCCCCAACATATGGCGCAAGGTCGGTTTTGTTGATGACAAGCACATCGGATTTGGTGATTGCGGGCCCGCCCTTACGTGGAATTTCTTCACCCGCAGCAACGTCGATCACATAGAGCGTCAGGTCGGCCAATTCGGGGCTGAATGTTGCAGACAGGTTGTCTCCACCAGACTCGATCAGAATGATTTCGACGTCAGGGTGACGCGCGACCATCTGCGCAATGGCGGCAAGATTGATGCTGGCATCTTCGCGGATCGCAGTGTGGGGACAGCCGCCCGTCTCGACGCCGATGATCCGGTCGGCGGGTAGAATTTGCATACGGGTGAGCGCCTCGGCATCCTCTTGGGTGTAGATGTCGTTGGTGATCACACCGATAGAATGGGCGGGGTGCAGCAATTGCGCAAGTCTCGCAGTCAGAGTGGTTTTGCCAGCGCCGACGGGGCCGCCGATACCGATCCGCAGGGGGCCGTTCATTGTGGTCATGATTGAAAAATCCTTGGTTGAAGTGTCTCGTGCCGCATAGCGGCGATGTCGGACATGAAGGTGTTGGAGAAAAGATCGCCAAGGGTCGATGTTTGAACCTGTTGTGCGATGTTTTCGCAGAATGGGGTGAGTTTGTTTAACACTCGCTGCCCCTCAGTTTGTCCCAACGGGACAAGCCGTACGCAGGCCATGATGATGTTGCTGGCAAAGGCGTGCAGGTACATGGCGGTGGTCAGGTGCGCGGCAATGTCGGCTTGGGCTGCGGCAAATCCGAGGGCGGTGGGGAACAGCAGGTCTTGGTTTGTATCGCCCCAAATTACGCTTGTGGTCCGCGTGAATGCCGCCCCTTGGTGCAGGCTTTCGCGCAGGCGCTCTGCGCTTGATGCAAAGGCGCGGCCTGTGGCGTCGATGTCGGCGAGTGCTTGTGGTGATGCAGCGTGATAGGCCGCGACAAGCAGGATCGCGTCGGACCGTCCTGTGCCAAACTCCAGCACATCACGAAGCCAGTCTTGTATGGAGGCCGCATCATTGACCCAGCCCTCTGCGAGAGCGGTTTCCAATCCGTGCGAATAGGCAAAGCTGCCCAACGGAAATGACGGCGAGAGCCATTGGGCGAGCGTAAGTGTGCCGCTAATGGTCATGGGCCGTTTTGCCATGTGCGTGGCCGTGCGTGCGCCCGTGACCATATGCGCCGCCTTCGGGGGTGAAGGGTTGCATCGCCCTTGTCAGTGTCGCGCCAAGGTGTGCGAGCATGTGCCCAATCACGGGATCGTCGCGGATGGTGAGCGCCTCGGGCGTGATCTGGCACGGGGTGTGGCGGTTGCCGATGTGCCACGCGAGTTGGGCCATGTTAGTGCCAGTGACCCGTAGGACGGGTTCAGCGGCGGCGGTGATTTTCACGTAGGTTCCATCGGAAAGCGAAAGGATATCGCCCGCGTTCAGTGAAGTGGTTTTTGCGAGATCAACGAGGAAGCGTTTGCCCGTATCCGTGACCAGTGTTTTGCGCCGCACAAAGCGGGCGTCATATTCAAGACAGCAGGTCTCGGCGTCCCCGTCCCAATCGGTAACCACAGTCTGCGCAAGCGGGAGGAATGCCATTGAGCCCTCCATCAAAACATAAAGTAGCGCTGCGCCATGGGCAGCACTGTTGCGGGTTCGCAAGTCAGCAGAACCCCATCTGCGCGAACCTCGTAGGTTTCGGGGTTCACCTCCATTTTTGGCAGCGCGTCATTCAAGATCAGATCGCGTTTGCCGATCTTACGGGTGTTTTGCACGGCGATGGTTTGCTTGGACAGGCCGAGTGTTTCGCGCAGTCCGTTTGCTTGGGCGGCTTGGCTGATGAAGGTGACGGCGGTGTGGGCGACGGCGCCGCCCATCGCGCCGAACATGGCGCGTGAATAGACGGGTTGCGGTGTTGGGATCGACGCGTTCGGGTCGCCCATTTGGGCGCAGACGATCATGCCGCCCATCAGAACCATTTCGGGTTTTACGCCAAAGAAGGCGGGGTTCCACAGGACCAGATCAGCCCGTTTGCCTTCGGTGATAGAGCCGATTTCGCGGCTCATGCCGTGGGCGATTGCGGGGTTGATCGTGTATTTGGCGATGTAGCGGCGGACGCGGAAATTGTCGTTGTCGCCGGTTTCTTCGGATAGCCGCCCGCGTTGTTTCTTCATCTTGTCGGCGGTTTGCCATGTGCGGATCAGCACCTCTCCGACGCGCCCCATCGCTTGGCTGTCGGAGGCGATGATCGAGAAGGCGCCCATGTCGTGCAGGATGTCTTCGGCGGCGATGGTTTCGCGGCGAATACGGCTTTCGGCGAAGGCCACGTCTTCGGGGATGGATTTGTCGAGGTGGTGGCAGACCATGAGCATGTCGAGGTGTTCTTCGAGTGTGTTCACGGTGAAGGGGCGCGTGGGGTTGGTGGAGGACGGCAGCACGTTTTCGTCGCCGCAGATTTTGATGATGTCGGGGGCGTGGCCGCCGCCTGCGCCCTCGGTATGGAAGGCGTGGATTGTGCGGCCTTTTAGGGCGCCCACGGTGTGTTCGACAAAGCCGCTCTCGTTGAGGGTGTCGGTGTGGATCATGACTTGGACGTCCATGTCGTCGGCCACGGAGAGGCAGCAGTCGATGGCGGCGGGGGTGGTGCCCCAATCCTCGTGGAGCTTGAGCGCACAGGCGCCGCCGATGACCATTTCGACGAGTGCCTCTGGTTGGCTGGCGTTGCCTTTGCCCGACAAGCCGATGTTCATGGGAATGCTGTCGATGGCTTGCAGCATGCGCCCGATATGCCATGGGCCGGGCGTGCAGGTGGTGGCGAGCGTGCCGTGTGCGGGGCCGGTGCCGCCGCCGAGCATTGTTGTGACGCCAGAGTGCAGCGCGTCGTCCATTTGTTGCGGGCAGATGAAGTGGATGTGGCTATCGAAACCGCCTGCCGTGAGGATGCGGCCTTCGCCTGCGATTACCTCTGTGCCCGGACCTACGATGATATCGACGTTGGGTTGGGTGTCGGGGTTGCCTGCCTTGCCGATTTTGTGGATGCGACCAGAGCGCAGGCCGACGTCGGCCTTGTAGATGCCCGTATGATCCACGATCAGAGCGTTGGTGATGACAGTATCTACGGCACCGCCTGCGCGGGTGACTTGGGATTGACCCATGCCGTCGCGGATCACCTTGCCGCCGCCGAATTTGACCTCTTCGCCGTAAGTGGTCAGGTCGCGTTCGACCTCGATGATCAGGTCGGTATCGGCAAGCCGCACCTTATCACCTGTTGTTGGGCCGAACATGGCGGCGTATTCGCTGCGTTTGATTTGGACGGGCATTTACAGGTCTCCCATGATGGCGGCATTGAAGCCAAATACGCGGCGCGCGCCTGCAAACGGGATCAGGTTTACCTCGCGGCGCTGACCTGGCTCAAACCGGACGGCGGTACCTGCGGCGATATCAAGGCGGTGACCGCGTGCAGCGTCGCGGTCAAAATCAAGCGCGGGGTTGGTTTCGGCAAAATGGTAGTGGCTACCGACCTGCACGGGGCGGTCGCCTGTGTTTGCGACCATCAGCGTGATCTGGGTGGCCCCTGCGTTGAGGGTGAGATCGGTGTCGGCGGGAAAGATTTCTCCGGGGATCATGGTCTGCTCCTACCTGATTGGATTGTGGACGGTGACAAGTTTTGTGCCGTCTGGAAACGTGGCTTCGACCTGCACATCGGGGATCATTTCGGCGATGCCCTCCATACATTGATCGCGGGTGATCACATGCGCGCCTGCTTGCATCATTTCCGCGACAGAGCGTCCATCTCGCGCTCCCTCCACCACGAAGTCGGTGATGAGGGCTATCGCTTCGGGGTGGTTCAACTTGACGCCACGTGCAAGCCGTTTGCGCGCGACCTCGGCGGCCAATGCAATCAGTAGCTTGTCTTTTTCACGGGGAGTAAGTTGCATCGTTTAAAGTCTCCATGCAGCAGGAAGGGGGGTGTTTGATAACTGTTCGATTATCGGAATAAGCGACTTGCGCAGCAAATAGCTGTCTTGCGCCAAAAGCCTGACAGCAAGCAGATCGTCCGCCAATACTGATGCGCCACCAAACTGCGGCAGCAAAGCGCGGATTGCGGTGATATGTCGGGCAGCATCTGGTGCGGCGTAGACAATGCTCGCCATTGTTGTTGCCGCTGAACCTGTAGCTGCATGTGCCAGTTGAGCTGTCGCATCGCCGATGAGATTGACGCCATCCAGATAAATGGGCCGCCCCGCGCGTGTGATAGAAACGCGATCCGAGAAGTGCATATCGTTTAGCATTTCACCCATCGCAGTGCGGCCAAAGATGATAGGTTCAACTAAGAGTGCCGTCCCCGTCTGCGCAAGATGAATGCCAAGTTTACGCCGCAGCCTGCACCCGTCAAAAAGGATGAGTTCTTGTGGCAGCCAATGAAGCGTTGCCTGATCTGCAACCTCGATTTTGGTCTCGATTGTTGCAATTTCATGCGGTTGAGCGCGATATGCCCGCTCGGCGGCTTGGGTCGTCAGCGTGAGCGAACTCCCTTTGCCAACCTGACCTGACACAGCAATCCTGTCGCCCCCCGTGACACCACCAGATGTATTGATTAAGACCGCAGACAGCGAGGGGCTGCTGCGCGGAAAAAGGATGCGCATGCACCCCGACTGATACAAATCATCGATCACACTTTCTGTCGCGCACAACTTGGACGATAGGACCGCTTGGCCCTTCGCACGGGGCTGAAAACTGCCAAGTGTGTCAAGCATGGTGTTGTTGGTTCGCCCTAGATTCCATTCCAATGATTAGTTTGAGCTGGATGTTGATGGCCATTGAACAGGTGCATTAAACATCCGACCATTGGATTTTATGGCTAAAAATTAATCGCCTTTGACGAAGGGTCCTAAATTATAGGCAGATAAGATTTTTGACATTGCGGTAGGGAGGGCCGAGCAACCATTGATATTCAAGGCGCGTACACGAAGGTCTTTCTTTCGCTGCAAGTTGCACAAACGGCTGGTTTGTACGCTGCATTGCAATGTCAACTTCTTGGCCGTTGCAGCAATTTTTGTACTGCGTGCGCATGCAGCGAATATTTAACACTTCTGCACTGGGCTCAAACCTGCCATTTGCTGCGCAGTTCACGAAGGTCCGGTATGGGCCGGAAGCAGACCTGCCAACCAGTCTAGCTTTAGGTGCAAGCCGCAAATCGTCACTCTGATCTGATGTATAAATCGGGACCGCTTTTAGGACCATTTCCGATAAAGCGTCAACG
>JAQXBV010000113.1 GCA_029252195.1 Yoonia sp. | reverse complement strand
TGACGTCAGTTGAGATGGTTTATCAAAGCTTCACCATGGCCGAGGCCTGCAAGCGGCGGGTGCTTTGAACCCTGAGCGCTTTTAGGCTGACTTTCGGCGTCTGTCTAGCGTCCGGATCGGGCCATAAAAGCAAGCCGTTCGAACAGGTTCACGTCTTGTTCGTTTTTCAACAGAGCGCCGTGCAGTTTCGGGAGCGCGTTGGCGCCGTCGCGTTTGAGGTCTTCGGGGGTCAGGTCTTCGGCCAAGAGCAGTTTGAGCCAGTCAAGGACTTCTGATGTGGACGGCTTCTTCTTCAGGCCCGCCGTGTCGCGGATTTCGTAGAATTGCGTCAGCGCCGTCGTGAGCAATTGCTCCTTAATATCGGGGTGATGCACGGCAATGATTTTGCGCATGGTGTCTTGGTCGGGAAAGTTGATGTAGTGGAAGAAACAGCGGCGCAGAAAGGCGTCGGGCAGTTCCTTTTCGTTATTGGATGTGATGATCACAACGGGGCGGTGCACCGCCTTGATGGTCTCGCCGGTCTCGTAAACGTGAAACTCCATGCGGTCGAGTTCTTGCAGCAGGTCATTTGGGAATTCGATGTCGGCTTTGTCTATCTCGTCGATCAAAAGCACGACCTTGCCCTCGGCGCCAAAAGCCTGCCAGAGCTTGCCCTTGCGGATATAGTTGGCGACCTCATGCACTTTTTCGTCCCCCAACTGGCTGTCGCGCAGACGGCTGACGGCGTCGTACTCATAAAGGCCTTGTTGCGCCTTGGTAGTAGACTTGATGTGCCATTCAATCATCGGCAGGCCAAGGGCTGCACTGACCTGCCGCGCAAGCTCTGTCTTGCCCGTTCCCGGCTCGCCTTTTACGAGCAAAGGGCGCTCTAGGGTGACCGCGGCATTGACCGCCATGGTCAGATCGTCGGTGGCGACATAGGTGTCTGTGCCCTGAAATTGCATGATTTCTTCCTCGAATAACTCGATATGAACCTATGCGGGAACGGCGGGCGGTTCAACTGTTTGCGCTTTGATCAAACAGGGGGGTGACACTGAGGGAATGAAAGAGTAAACGTGCCGCAAAATAAGGGGTGAACGATGTCTCAGACTGCCAAAGTAACGGGCACCGACAAACGTAAGGGAACAAAGATGAAGATCGATTCTTTCTTGCCAGAAAATTACAGTCCGGCCGAAGACGAGCCATTTATGAATGAAAACCAGCTGGAGTATTTTCGCGTCAAGCTGTTGACTTGGAAGGCGGATTTACTGGAAGACAGCCGCGATACCGTCGCCGGCATGAAAGACCAGACCCGGAATATCCCTGACATTGCTGACCGTGCGTCTGAAGAAACTGATCGTTCGCTTGAGTTGCGCACACGCGACCGCCAGCGCAAGCTGGTGAGTAAGATTGACGCCGCACTGCGCCGTATTGATGAAGGTGAATTCGGATATTGCTCGATCACGGGCGACCCGATTTCTCTCAAGCGCCTTGATGCGCGCCCGATTGCTACGATGAGCCTTGAGGCGCAAGAACGCCACGAGCGCCGCGAAAAAGTGCACCGCGACGATTGATATGAAAACGCCCCACGTTGAGATTATCGGCGGCGGGATCGCAGGACTGACAGCAGCGCTGGCCTTTGCAAAGCAGGGGGCCAGCGTTTGCGTTTCTGAACGGGCGCCCGCCCTGACCGAAGTCGGCGCAGGGTTGCAGATCACCCCGAATGCAGGCCGCGCGTTGCAGGCGCTTGGTGTCTGGGATGCGCTTGTCGCGCGGGGCGTTGTGGCACAGGCAGTTGTGCCGATGGACGGCGTAAGCGGGCGGGCCGTGACGCGGTTTGATCTGTCGCAGCAGTCGCCACATTATCTGTTTTTACACCGCGCGACCTTGATTGATGTCTTGGCCGAGGCTGTGATGGAGGCAGGGGGCGCGGTCAAATTGGGGCATGTGCCTGATCTCGACAATCTGCCACCCCATGACCTTTTGATCGGGGCCGAAGGGCTGCGATCAGGATTGCGCGTGCGTTTGAACGGTGCAGCAGAGCCGTTTTTCACTGGTCAAGTCGCGTGGCGTGCAATTGTCCCGCAGGAATCCGCGCCCGAGGCGCGGATCTGGATGATGCCGCATCAGCATGTGGTGACATATCCGCTCACTGGGGGGCGGCTGAATATTGTTGCGGTTCAAGAGCGGACCACATGGGCGGCAGAGGGGTGGTCGCATGCGGATGATCCAGCCCATTTGCGCGCTGCTTTTGCGAAAGCTGCACCAGATTTATGGGCCATTTTGGATAAGGTCGACCAAGTGAACTTATGGGGTTTGTTCCGTCATCCAGTTGCTGCGACGTGGGTCGGGGATAAGGCGGCGATCATCGGTGACGCGGCCCATCCGACACTTCCTTTTCTGGCACAGGGCGCGAATTTGGCGATTGAGGATGCCTTTGTTCTGGCCCGCTCTTGCTGTGATTTTGGCATTAAGAACGGATTGCAACATTTTGAAAATGAAAGAAAGTCCCGTGTAATGCGCGCTATTGCGGCGGCAAATGCAAACGCGCGGAACTATCATTTGTCAAGTGTGCAGCGCCACGTTGCTTTTGCGGGCCTCAAGGTGCTCGGCGCAGTTGCACCAAGCGCTTTCTTGAACCGCCTCAGCTGGCTTTACGATCACGACGTGACCGCCTAGATAGCCAAATCCACCCAAACCGGAACGTGATCAGATGGCTTTTCGCGACCGCGCACGTCTTTTTCAATCCAGCAATCATTTAGTAAATCGGCACATTGTGGCGTGAGCAAAAAGTGGTCGATGCGAATGCCGTCGTTGCGATCCCATGCGCCAGCTTGGTAATCCCAAAAGGAGTAGTGTCCCGCCTCGGCGTGGCAGGCGCGGAAGGCCTCCGTGAAGCCAAGGTTCACAATTCGGCGGAAAGTCGCGCGGCTCTCTGGGCGAAACAGGGCATCATCCGCCCAAGCAGCGGGGCGGGCAGCGTCTTCGGGTTGCGGAATTATATTGTAATCCCCGCACATTAGAGCAGGTTCTTCACTCGTGAGCAGAACTTGAGCACGGGCATAAAGCCGCTCCATCCATGCCAGTTTATAGTCAAACTTCGGCCCCGGCGCAGGGTTGCCATTGGGCAGATAAAGCCCGCAAATCCGTAGCGCTTTGGCGCCCACAACTGTGGCCTCGATCCAGCGGGCTTGCTCGTCGGTCTCATCCCCGGGCAGACCGCGCGTGACATCTTCGAGCGGATATTTTGACAAAATCGCAACGCCGTTAAACCCTTTCTGGCCATGTGTTTCCACATTATATCCAATGTCTTCAATGGCTTGTCGAGGAAACCCCTCATCGACGGATTTAATTTCCTGCAATACGGCTACGTCGGGCGCACTGTCTTGCAGCCATTCCGTGAGGGCCTCAATGCGGGCTTTGACCCCGTTAATATTGAACGTCGCAATCTTCATGGCATCCCCCAGCTCTCGGATCGTTTTGCCCCAATAGGGCGATTGGTGCAAGTAAGACCCACAAGATGATGTGTTGGCCCGTGATCATAAATAAACTTTGCTTCAATCATTTTGTGCTTTATCGACGTCGCAAAGAATAACCATGAGCGGCTACATCCATGTTAATGACACCTGCACCTGTAACGAAATCTGCACGCGAGTGGATGGCGGATCTTTCAAAGTACCGTAACCCAAGCACTTGGCGGTCGAGCTTTGAATTGGCGATCACTGTGATTCCGTTTTTCGCACTTTGGGTCGCGGCCTGCTGGGCGCTGCAATACAGCTATGTTGCTGCTTTTGTGATTTCGGCGCTGAATGGCGCGTTTTTGTTGCGTTTGTTCATCATTCAACATGATTGCGGGCATTCGTCCTACTTTGCCAACCGCACCTTGTCTGACTGGATCGGGCGGGCATTGGGCGTTTTGACCCTGACACCTTATGATGTCTGGAAGCGCACACATGCCATCCACCATGGTCACGCGGGCAACCTTGATCACCGTGGAATCGGTGATGTGATGACCCTGACCGTGGAAGAGTTCAAAGCGCGCGGCATGTGGGGCCGGTTACAGTATCGTGCCTACCGGCACCCGCTCACGCTTTTCGTTTTGGGGCCGACCTATCTGTTTTTGCTGCAAAACCGAATTCCGCTGGGCCTGATGAAATCCGGCGCGAAATATTGGGTGAGCTCGATGGGCACCAATATTGTCGCGGCAGCCGCCTTGTTCACAATCTACTGGTTCCTTGGCCTTGGGCCCGTGTTCTTGGTGTTTTTGCCAACAACACTTGTGGCCGCGTCAATCGGCGTTTGGTTGTTCTATGTGCAGCACCAGTTCGAAACGACCCATTGGGACAAGCATGAGGACTGGGATTTGCACGAGGCCGCTTTGCACGGCTCTTCCCACTATGATCTTCCCGCAGTTTTGCGCTGGTTCACTGGCAATATCGGGATCCATCATGTGCATCACCTCTACTCCCGCATACCGTTTTACCGCCTGCCTGAAGTGTTGCGCGACCACCAGGAATTGGTGGAGCAGAGCCGCCTGACAATGTGGGAAAGTTTTAAATGTGCGAGCTTGGATTTGTGGGACGAAAAATCCCGCCGCTTGGTGTCATTCCGCGCGGCAAGATCCCTCTAAATTCGCGGCCTGTTTAGATCGAGAAAGACGTTCCGCAACCACAAGAACTGCTGGCGTTCGGATTGTTGATCACAAACCGGGCGCCGATCAACTCCTCGCTGAAGTCGATGGTTGCAGATGCCAAAAACGGCAGGGATACGCTGTCGATCAGCACCTTTTCGCCCGCACCTTCAAGGATCAGGTCGTCTTCTTTTGGTTCGTCGAGGTCAATTTCATACTGAAACCCCGAACATCCGCCGCCTTCGACGGCAACACGCAGCGCCTTACCTTGGGCGGCGGCCCCGATTTCAGCGAGCCGTTCAAATGCGCGCGGGGTTACGATAGGGGGAAGCGTCAACATTTTTGCGAGCCTTACAGTTTGATTATATTTGCAATATAGGTAGCTGAGGCAAATTCGACAAGACAGGCAAAAAGGGCATTACACCATGGCAGCCCCCTACGCGACAGACCCCGCCAATGCGCGCGGCCGTCTGTCTCCAGAGGAAGAGAGCTATTTCCGCTCTCCGTTCCAACGCGACCGCGACCGGATTATCCATGCGAGCGCGTTTCGCAGGCTCAAGCACAAGACCCAAGTGTTCATTGAACATGAGGGTGATTACTTCCGCACGCGCCTGACCCATTCGATCGAAGTGGCGCAAGTTGCGCGCACGGTCGCAGCGGCCTTGGGGCTGAATGTGGAACTGACGGAGGCTGTGGCGCTGGCCCATGACCTCGGCCACACCCCCTTTGGCCACACAGGTGAAGAGGCGCTGGATGCGTTGATGAAACCTTACGGCGGATTTGATCACAATGCGCAGGCGCTCAGGATCGTGACCGATCTGGAGCGGCACTATGCGGAGTGGGACGGGCTCAACCTGACGTGGGAAACGCTTGAGGGTATTGCCAAACATAATGGCCCCGTGACGGGCGAAATCCCTTGGGCCTTGGCCGAATACAATGCGCGCCATGACCTTGAATTGCACACCCATGCGAGTGCAGAGGCACAGGCCGCCGCCTTGGCCGACGATATCGCCTATAACAACCACGATCTGCATGACGGACTGCGGGCCGAACTGTTCAGCACCGATGAATTGGCCGAATTGCCGATTTTGAAGGACTGTTTTGCGCGGGTCGATGCCAAATATCCCGACCTCAACTATTATCGGCGCAGACACGAAGCCTTGCGGCGCTTCTTTGGCGTGCTGGTCGAGGACGTGATCACGGTTAGCAGCCGTAACTTGACCGCGTTTAACCCGCAATCCGTGCACGACATTCGGCACGCAGGGCGGATGATGGTGCAATTCTCGCCTGCGCTTTGGGCGGATTTGAAGGTTATTCGCCAATTCCTCTTCGAGCGGATGTATCGCGCGCCCGCCGTGGTCGAGATGCGGATCGTCGTGACAAAAATGGTCAATGACCTGTTCCCGTTTTTCATGGAAAACGCCGATGAATTGCCCAAACAATGGCGCAAGGACGTGGCTGACGCGCCCGACAAAACCGCGCTCGCGCGGATTGTGGCGGATTATATTGCGGGGATGACGGACCGCTTTGCTATTCAGGAACACAAGCGGCTTATTGGCGGGGAAGAAATCCCTGCAGGAGTTATCGATGGCAGTTGAGACAGCAGTAGACGCAATGGCGCCAGTGATGGCCTTCGCACTTGTGGGCGCCTTGGGCGTGGGATCGCAGTGGCTCGCATGGCGCCTGCGGATGCCCGCGATTGTTCTGATGTTGCTCGCGGGTATTGTTGTCGGCCCCGTGCTTGGCATCTTTGATCCCGCCCGAGACATCGGGCCGCTGATGGGACCGATTATCTCGATTGCGGTGGCGATTATTCTGTTTGAAGGCGGGCTGACGCTCAATTTCCATTCGCTGCAAGATGCGGTGAAAGGTGTGCGGCGGCTGGTTTTTGTCGGTGCCCCTTTGGGGTGGTTCATGTCGACTTTGGCGTTGCGCTATGGGGCAGGGCTCTCGTGGGAAAGTGCCACGGTGTTCGGCGGCATCATGATCGTCACAGGCCCGACGGTCATTGCGCCCTTGTTGCGCACGGCACGGCTGTCGCGCAGGCCCGCGGCCTTGCTGCAGTGGGAAGCGATCGTGAACGATCCCATCGGAGCTTTGGCCGCGGTTTTTGCCTTTGAAGTGGTGCTGGTTTTGAACACCGCCACGACGACGGGAGAGGCCGTTTGGGATCTGGCGGTAGGGATCGGCTTCGCCACGGGCTTAGGATTTGCTGCGGGCTACGGTCTTGCGAAATCCTTCAAGCGGGGCTGGGTGCCTGAATTCATGAAGGTGCCGGTGCTGTTTTCACTGTTGCTGCTGACTTTCGGGGTCTTGGATCATGTGCTGCATGAAAGCGGGCTTTTGGCCGTGACAATCATGGGGATTGTCGTCGCCAACGCCAATCTGCCCAGCTACGAAGAGCTGCGCCGCTTCAAGGAACATGCGACTGTTCTGCTGGTCTCCGGGGTGTTTATCCTGCTTGCGGCGGGGCTCGATTTCAGCGCTTTGGCGAAACTTGATCTGCGCGCAGTCATTTTTGTGGGGTTGGTCATTTTTGTGGCGCGTCCAATCACCGTTTTCATAGCGCTTTTCGGATCAGGTATTCCATTGCGCGAGCAGGTTTTGGTTGCCTTCACAGGGCCGCGTGGCGTTGTGCTGGTCGCCGTGGCGGGGTTGTTTGGTGAGAGACTGCTTGGCTTGGGCTTTGCCGATGCGGCCTTGATCGGGCCTTTGGCCTTTGGCCTTTGTTTTGGTCGCGGTCACGGTGGTCTTGCACGGATTTACGCTCGCACCTTTCGCCCGCTTTCTGGGGCTGACGGGGGCGGATACGCCCGGTGTCATTCTGATCGGCGGGTCCGAGTGGACGACGGCCCTCGCGGAGGCTATTAAAAAGGCGGAGGTGCCAGTGCTCATGGCCGATCCGAACTTTGGTAATCTGCGTGCCGCGCGCGCATCGGGGATCGAGACCTTTTCAGGGGATATCTTGTCTGAGGCCGCAGAACAGCGGTTGGAACTGGTCAGCTATGCAACGCTGATCGCCGCGACCAGCAATGACGCCTACAACACGCTGGTGGCGACCGACCTTGCGCCAGAGTTTGGCCGTGACAACGTCTATCAAGTCATGCGCGAAAAGGTCTATCAAGTCATGCGCGAAAAGAACGAGAGTGCGCGACATCAATTGCCACGCACCCTTGGCGGGCGCAGATTTGGCCCCGAGGAAACCCACGAGGGGATGAGCCGCTTGGTGCGCGCTGGCTGGACATTCCGCGTGACGCGGTTGTCCGAGGAATTCACCTTTGAAAAATGGCGGTCCGAGCGGGCAGAAAGCAAGCTTGTCGCGCGGATTTCGCCCAAAGGGGTGATTTCTTTCATCCGACGCGACGAAGATGTAAAGGGGGCCGCAGGCGTGCGGATCATCGCTATGCGCCCACCGCAAAGCGACCCTGACGTGGCGAACATTCAACCGCCAGCCGACGCCTGACATTGACCGTGCGGCTGGCCGTGCTAAACGACATGAAACCAAATTGCAAAAGCCGACCAAAGGACGCCTGACATGAACCTATTTGCTGATATTCGTGGTCTTGTGATCACCTGCCTTGATGCGATGGTTGCCGAAGGGGCGCTGCCTGCGGGGCTTGAGATGGGTGCTGTCTCGGTCGAGCCACCCCGTGACGCGGCCCATGGTGACATGGCGACCAATGCCGCGATGGTCTTGGCTAAACCTGCGGCGATGAACCCGCGCCAGATCGCCGAAGCTCTGGCGGCCAAGCTGCTGGCGGATCCACGTGTGACCGTTGCCGAAGTGGCAGGGCCAGGCTTCTTGAACCTGAAACTGGCGGCTGAAGTCTGGCAAGGTGTGGTCAAGGCCGCGATTACGAACCCGCAATACGGGCGTTCCACATTGGGCCAAAATCAAAAGATGCTGGTCGAATATGTGTCGGCCAACCCGACAGGCCCACTGCACGTCGGCCACACCCGTGGCGCTGTGTTTGGCGACGCACTGGCCAGTCTGCTTGATTACGCGGGCTATGACGTGACGCGTGAATATTATATCAATGACGGCGGCGCGCAGGTCGATGTGCTCGCGCGGTCGGTCTATCTTCGCTACCAAGAGGCGCATGATCTGAGCGTTGATTGGCCCGAAGGCAGCTATCCGGGCGACTATCTCATCGAAGTTGGTGAAGAACTGAAGGCCAAGATTGGTGATAAATATCTTGAGGCCCCAGAGGACGACTGGCTCGCAGAAATTCGCCTCTTTGCCACAGAAAAGATGATGGATATGATCCGCGCCGACCTCGCCCAGCTGGGCGTTGTCATGGACAGTTTCTATTCCGAAAAGTCGCTTTATGGCACGGGCCTGATTGAAAAAGCGATCGCCGAACTGGACGCCAAGGGCCTGATCTATCGTGGCACGCTCGAGCCGCCAAAAGGCAAGCTGCTAGACGATTGGGAGCCTCGTGAACAAACATTGTTCCGGTCGACGGCCCATGGCGATGACGTGGACCGTCCTGTGCAAAAGTCCGACGGAGCATGGACCTATTTCGCGCCCGATATCGCCTATCACTACGACAAGGTGCAGCGCGGCTATGACCAGTTGATCGACGTCTTTGGCGCCGACCATGGCGGCTATGTGAAGCGGATGAAGGCGGCGGTCTCGGCGCTCTCTGACGGCAAGGTGCCTTTGGATGTGAAGCTGACCCAGTTGGTCAAACTCTATAAAAATGGCGAACCGTTCAAAATGTCCAAACGGGCAGGGACCTTTGTGACCCTGCGCGACGTGGTCGATGCGGTTGGCAAGGATGTCACCCGTTTCCAAATGCTGACCCGCAAAAACGATGCGCCGCTCGATTTTGATTTCGACAAGGTGACAGAGCAGTCCAAGGACAACCCCGTCTTTTATGTGCAGTACGCCCATGCACGGATCAAATCGGTTATGCGTAAGGCGGTTGAGGCGGGCGTTGATGTCTCTGACGCGGCCTTGGCTGTTGCGGATATGACCAAAGCGTCCCATGAGGCCGAGATCAATGTTGCCAAGAAGGTTGCCGAATGGCCCCGTCTGGTCGAAATCGCCGCCAAAAGCCATGAGCCGCACCGGATCGCGTTTTATCTCTATGATCTGGCGTCCGATTTGCACGGGCTTTGGAACCGTGGCAATGACGATCTGAGCCTGCGGTTCTTGCAAGACGGTGACAATGACACAACACAATCGAAAATTGCGCTTATTCGGGCCGTTTCAGTTGTTATTGCCTCCGGTCTTGGTATTCTTGGCGTGACCCCTGCGGAAGAGATGCGCTAAAGCGTGCCATCACAGGGGATGTAATTGAGGTAACCCACCCGACGTTAGCAGTGGCGCGGGCAGTGAGGCAAACATGGCAGTTTATGATCAGGGGCCAGCCCCTTTGAGCGGTGCGGCACGCGCCGGCGCTCTCGTGAATTATGCAGGCGCAGCAATATCTTGTGCATTGGTGATCGGTGTTGGCGTTTGGGGCTATAAGCTTGTGGTGCGCGATGTGACGGGCATTCCTGTCGTGCGTGCGATGGCTGGTGAAATGCGCGTGCTGCCCGATAATCCGGGCGGTGAGGTGACGCTGCATACAGGTCTTTCCGTCAACGAGGTCGCGGCGATCGGTGTCGCTGCGGCACCCGAAGATACCGTCGCATTGGCGCCGCCAACCTCAGGTTTGTCCGACGAAGACCTAGAGGCACAGCCCATGGCCGAGGCCGATGAAATGATGGCCGTCGTTGATCCGTTGGGGCAGGTTGTGTCCACCGAGGTCGCAGTGCCCGTTGCGTTGAATGCGGCGCAACTGGTCGATGCGCCACTGTCCACAGATGATATTCTGGCGCTCGCCGATCAGATCGCGGCAGGGGCGGCCCCATTGCAGGATTTGTCCGAAGGTATGGATACGTCACCCGAGCTGAGCGTTGACGGGGCGGATGTTGAAGAGACACCCGCGCCCGCCACGGTCGCAGCTGCTGCCGGTATCGTGACGGTCTCTTTGCGCCCGACAGCGCGCCCAACCACCCAAACCGCCGTCTCGGATGACAGCGCTGTTGAGGCGGCTCTGGCTGCGGCTCTCGCGCCTGCACAGCCTGACGCATTGGTGACGACAGCGGATTTCACGGCTGGCACCAACTTGGTCCAGCTCGGCGCTTTCCCGTCGCCTGATGTGGCAGATGCCGAATGGCGCCGTCTTGGTGCACGGTTTGGCGAGGTGCTTGATGGCAAGTCGCGGGTTATTCAGGCCGCAACATCGGGGGGTAAGACGTTCTACCGCCTGCGCGCCGAAGGTTTTGCCGAACTGAGTGACGCCCGCCGATTCTGCGCCACGATGGTTGCCGAAAACGTGGACTGTATCCCTGTTGTGGTGCGCTAAGTGGTGCAAAGCGCTACGATTCTCGGATGCGAAGGACTCGCGCTTACCTCATGGGAGAAAGCGTTTTTTCGCGAGGCAAATCCGTTTGGGTTTATCCTGTTTGCGCGCAATATCGACACGCCTGAGCAACTGCGGCATCTGACCTCCGCGCTGCGCGAGGCCGTCGGGCGGCAGGCCCCGATCCTCATCGATCAAGAAGGGGGCCGCGTGCAACGGATGCGCAGCCCGCATTGGCGGGAGTATCTGCCCGCCTTGGATCAAATGACCCGCGCAAACGATCCGATGCGCGCGCAATGGGTGCGCAACCGTTTGATCGCGAAGGAACTTTTTGACGTGGGCATCGACGTGAATTGCGCGCCCTTGGCGGATCTTGTCGAAGATGAGACCCACCTCGTGTTGCGTAATCGCCTATACGGAGCCGATGTGGAACCCGTGGTTGACGCCGCGCGCATCTGTGCCGATGCGTTTCTGGCGGGCGGCGTTTTGCCCGTGCTCAAGCATATTCCCGGTTATGGGCGTGCTTGTGTTGATAGTCACAAGGATTTGCCGACCGTGGCCGTAGCCCGTTACGACTTGGTAACGCGTGATTTTGCACCATTCAAGGCGTTGAACGACATGGCGATGGGCATGACCGCCCACATCGTTTTCTCGGATATTGACCCTAAGGCGCCCGCGACGACATCACCCAAAATGATGCAGTTGATCCGTGAGGATATCGGGTTTGACGGGCTTTTGATGACAGACGATATCTCGATGGAGGCTTTGTCAGGCACGATTGGCCAACGGGCTGCGGCGTCGATCGCGGCGGGCTGTGACATTGCCTTGCATTGCAACGGCGATGCGGCCGAGATGGAAGCGGTCGTCGCGGCCTCTGGTGCGATGATACCAGCGGCGGAGATACGCGCAGAGCGGGCCTTGGCGCAGCGTAAAACGCCCGAAAAGATTGACATTCACGCCTTAGTTTCGGAACTTGAAGCGCTTCTGGCGTGAGGACAAAGTGACCGATCAGGACTTTCAGGACGACACGATCAGTGTCAGCGACCGGGTTGCTGCAGAAGCGCTCATCGTTGACGTGGGCGCGTTTGAAGGGCCGCTTGATCTGCTCCTGACCCTGTCGCGCACCCAAAAGGTTGATCTGCGCCAGATTTCCATTCTTGCCTTGGCCCAGCAGTATCTGGCGTTTGTCGAACAGGCCAAAAAGCTGCGCCTTGAATTGGCCGCGGACTATCTTGTGATGGCCGCTTGGCTCGCCTTTCTGAAATCGCGCCTGCTCTTGCCCCCCGATCCGACGGACGAGGGGCCATCGGGCGAGGAGCTAGCCGCGCATCTTGCCTTCCAGTTGGAGCGCTTGGAGGCGATGCGCAATGCGGCGGCGCGGTTGATGGCGCGTGATCAGTTGGGGCGCGATTTCTTTGCCCGTGGGATCACCGAAGACGTGCAGCGTGTGCGCCGCGTAACCTATACCGCGACGCTGCTCGATCTGATGCAGGGCTATGCGCGCATTCGCACGAAGGATGATTTCCGCCCCTTTGTGATGGACCGCGATTCGGTGATGACGATGGAGCAATCCTTGGCGCGGATGCGCACGCTGATCGGGTTTGCGGGCGATTGGACAGATATCGTGAGCTACTTGCCTGAAGGCTGGGAGCTTGATCCTGTCAAGCGCCGCTCTGCGACAGCTGCGACCTTTGCCGCCTCTCTTGAACTCGCCAAAGAGGGCAAAATCGACATTCGACAGGGGGAAACCTTCTCTCCTATCCAGATCCGCAAAAGGGAGCCGCGTGATGGCTAAGCCTGACAACGACAGCCTGTTTGAGGCCCCGCCCATGGCCGAACAAGAGCGGATGGTGGAGGCCATCTTGTTTGCGACGGCAGACCCTGTGACGGTGCACGAATTGATCGGACGGATGCCCCATGGCTGCGATCCCGCCGAGGCGCTGGTGTACCTGCGCAAGCGTTATGACGGGCGTGGCGTGAACCTCATCAAGATCGGCGATGCCTGGGCATTTCGCACTGCCCCCGATCTTGGGTATTTGATGCAAAAGGAAACGATTGAGACCCGCAAACTGTCCCGCGCCGCCATCGAGACCTTGGCGATTGTGGCCTACCATCAACCCGTGACCCGCGCCGAGATCGAAGAGATCCGGGGCGTTTCCGTCAGCCGCGGCACGATTGACCAGCTGATCGAGATGGGATGGGTGCGCATTGGCCGCCGTCGCATGACGCCCGGACGGCCTGTGACCTTTGTCGTGACGCAAGAATTCCTCGACCACTTCGGGCTTGAGAATGCGCGGGATTTGCCAGGTTTGAAGGAACTGCGTGCCGCTGGTCTGCTCGAAAACCGGCCACCGCCCGGCATGTCGCAACTGGGCCAATCCTCCGAGGATGAGGAGAGCGATGATGACGACGACCAGTCAGAGCTGTTTGAGGATTAAGTCGACTTGAAGTGCTTTGACAGCTTCAGCCCTTGGCCTTGGTAATTGGATTTGATCTCTTGGCCATACAGGGCGGCAGGCATCGCGCTCATGTGTTCATAGACGAGGCGACCGACGACTTGGCCGTGCTCCAACACAAACGGGGCTTCGTGGCAGCGCACTTCCAGCACCCCGCGAGAGCCCGCACCGCCCGCTGCCGCGTAACCAAAGCCCGGATCAAAGAAGCCTGCATAATGCACGCGAAACTCGCCAACCATGGCCAAGTAGGGCGCCATTTCAGCGGCTTGCATCGGCGGGATGACAATCGATTCGCGGCTGACGAGGATATAAAACGCTCCGGGATCAAGGATGATCCAGCCATCCTTGCTATGCACCTCTTCCCAATAATCGGTCGGGTCGTAATGGGCCAGTAGCGACAGATCAATCACCCCAGTGTGCGGCTTGGCGCGATATCCGACAAGGGTGCCGCTGGCGGGCTTCAGGTCGACGGAGAAACCGAGCCCCTCCGAGATCACAGGATCACCGGACACGATTGGTGATTGGGCATGCAGCGCGCGCAGCTCGTCGTCAGACATCATCGTTTTGCCCTGACGAAAGATGATCTGATTGAGCATTTGCCCCATGCGGGCCACGACAGAAAACGAGCGCGGGCAGATTTCGACAAATAGCGGGCCGGTATAGCCTGCAGGCACGCGGTCAAATTCGACGCCGTGGTCGGTGATGATCCGCGTGAGTAGGTCAAGACGACCAATCGAGGACTTGGCAGAGGCCGCAGCGGTCATGCCAGCGGGCAGGGCGAGCGCTTCAAGCAGCGGAACCACATAAACACAGCCCTTTTCAAGCACGGCACCTTCGGTCAGATCAATCGCGTGCATTTGAAAGTCAGCAAGGCGTTCGGTGACTTTGCGCGTGCGCCCAGCAAGAAAAGAGGCACGGACACGGTATGCGGTTGCCCCGAGGCGTAAATCCAAGCTCGCAGGCTGGATTTGGCCGTCTGCAATCGCAACAGAGGCTGAAATGCCGCCATCCGCGATCATGTCGCGAATCTGATGATCAGCCAAAACGCCGGAATGTGTCATTGTGTCGTCCTTTCGGGCTTACAAAAACGCCCGCTGCGCAGATACGCAAGCGGGCATTGTTTGGTCGGGCTAGCAGGACTCGAACCTGCGACCTTCCGTCCCCCAGACGGACGCGCTACCAGGCTGCGCTATAGCCCGACTGGCGGTGTTCATACCCGAATTGCTGGGGCAGACAAGACCCAAATCGCTATTGCGTGCGGATCGCATCACGCAGGCTTTCCAGCCGCGCGACCAATGGTGCAATCTTGGCCGCATTCTTTTGGATCATGATCTGATTTGGGATCGCGATATCGGCCAAAATCGCGCTGCGTTGTGGTAGAGCGGCAGGGGCGGTTGTGACGAGCGCGGGGAGATCGGCAGCTACGACGGCAAGCTTTGGCGCAGGTGCAACAGTAGCTTCTTCCGCTTCGGCGGCAGGCGTGGCCTCGGTCTCAGGGGCCATAATGACGGGCGCATCTTGCGGCTCTGGATCGGTCTCTGGGACCGCGCCAAGGGCAGAGACATGCTTAACGCCTTGTTCTTTCAACAGTTTTTGCGCCCCTTTGATCGTCATACCATGCTCGTGCAGCAAGGTTTTGATCCCCGCAAGCAGGTCCAGATCTTCGGGACGATAATAGCGGCGCCCGCCGGCGCGCTTGACAGGTTTGATTTGCACAAACTTGCTTTCCCAGAAACGCAACACATGCGTAGGCGTATCGAGGGCCTCTGAAACTTCACTAATGGTGCGAAACGCGTCGCGGGACTTGGCCATGCGAAATGGTCCTATTTGTTGCCCGCAGCGACCCTATCTTTCATCAAGTGGGACGGACGGAAGGTCAAAACGCGGCGGGGATGAATGGGCACCTCTTCGCCTGTTTTCGGGTTTCGGCCAACGCGCGCCGCTTTTTCGCGCAGCGAGAAGGTACCGAATGATGAGATCTTAACGGTCTCGCCGTTGACCAATGCATCGGAGACATGCCCCAAGACGCTCTCGACCAAATCAGCGCTCTCGTTCCGTGATAGTCCTACCTGGCTATGGACGGCGTCAGCCAAATCCATGCGCGTTAATGTCTTATCAGCCATGTCCATCCCCTGAAATTTGATCAAGCATAAGCGAGTCATAAATTCAGAGTCAATAACAAGGACTTGAACGGTGGTCTTAATAGGGTGTTTCCGCTACCAGCGGATGACAACAGCGCCCCAAGCGAGCCCGCCACCAATGGCCTCGGTCACAAGCAGGTCGCCCTTTTTGATCTGGCCATTTTGCACACCGACCGACAGGGCCAGTGGGATAGAGGCCGCAGAGGTGTTGCCGTGGTCTTGCACCGTCACGATCACACGGTCCATGCCCACGCCAAGCTTGCGCGCCGTGGATTTGATAATCCGGATATTGGCCTGATGGGGGACAACCCAATCGACATCGTCCGCCGTCAGCCCGACCTTACCAAGAACGGCATGGGCCGTTTCGGCCAGCTTTTCAACAGCATGGCGGAACACTTCCTGGCCCTCCATGCGCAACATACCAGTCGTTTGTTTCGAGACACCGCCATCGACATAAAGTAGATCGCGGTAGGCCCCGTCTGAATTGAGGTCCGTCGCCAGAATGCCGCGATCCTCAGTTGTGCCATTGCCCTCTTGGCCCTCAAGCAGCACCGCGCCAGCACCGTCACCAAACAGCACGCATGTGCCGCGGTCGGTCCAGTCCAGAATCCGGCTGAATGTTTCGGCCCCGATCGCCAGAACGCGATTGGCCTGACCTGACACAATCAATGCATTTGCATTGCTGAGCGCAAAGGCAAATCCGGCGCAAACGGCTTGGATATCAAAGGCATAGCCCTTGGTGTTACCAATCGCATGTTGCACCATCGTCGCAGAAGACGGGAAGGTCAAATCGGCAGTGGATGTGGCCAGAATAATCGCGTCAACGTCGTTGCCCGTCAGGCCCGCCATCTCAAGCGCGGCACGCGCGGCGCGCGCGGCAAGATCGGAAGTGGTTTGACCGGGGGCTGCAAAATGCCGGCGCTCAATGCCCGAGCGCGACTTGATCCACTCGTCGGTTGTGTCCAGTGTTTTTTCAAACTCGGCGTTCGGAACAACGCGTTCAGGCAGGTAATGCCCAACGCCTATGGCTACTGCGCGACGTGTCATATTTATTTTTCCGCGGTTAGATTTGGGCCATCGTGAATTGTATCTTGGGCAAGTGCAGCCGCAGATGCAACCCGCGCCGCCAACTTCTCGGAGAAGCCGGATTGGGCAAGGCGGTAGGCGAGGTTAAGCGCGGCTGCAACACTTGTCGCGTCAGCGCCGCCATGGCTTTTGACGACCGTTTGGTTCAACCCGAGGAAGACCCCACCATTCACTCGCCGGGGATCAATTTTTTGCTGCAAACGCTGAAGAGAGCCGCGCGCCAGAAGCGCACCAAGCATCGAAAACGGCGTTTTCATCAGAGATTCGCGTAACAGCCCCGAAATCAGTTTGGCAGTGCCTTCGCCCGTTTTGAGCGCCACATTGCCGGTAAAGCCGTCGGTCACAATCACATCGACCCGCTCTGAGGGCAAATCGCCGCCTTCGACGAATCCGATGAACTCGTAATCGCCTTTGGTTGCCGCTGCGCCGATCAGATCATGTGCGACCTTCAGCTCAGCGCGCCCTTTATGTTCTTCGGTTCCGACATTCAGCAGGCCGACGCGGGGCTTTTTGATATCGAGACCGTTACGGGCATATGAGGCCCCCATCAGTGCATAGGTCAGCAAATCGTCTTGATCCGCACGAATATCGGCACCGGCATCGAGCATCACGCTAAAGCCAGCCGCGTTGCGCGACGGCCAGAGGCATGCGATGGCCGGGCGGTTGACCCCTTCGGCTTTGCGCAATCGCAACATGGATATCGCCATCAACCCGCCAGTGTTGCCGCATGACACAGCGACAGCCGCCGATCCGTTGCGCACCGCATCAATGGCGGACCACATGGATGTGTTTTTGCCATTGCGCAGCACATGGCTTGGCTTATCAGTCATTTTAACGACGTCAGGCGCATCTTTGATTGTGATCTGCGCAGCAAAACCTGATTTCTCGACCATCGGGCCGAGCTCTGCTGTCGGGCCATGCAGAATCGCCTTTGCGGCAGGATTCGCTTTGAGAAACATGACAAGGCCCGCAACAACAGTTGCAGGCCCTTTATCGCCACCCATCGCATCAACGGAAATGACATCCGTGGTTTTCACCGCTTGATCCGATAATTTTGAGGTCATGTGAAGTGACGCCAGCTTACGCTGCGTCTTCGTCCAGATCGACGTCTGTTGTGGATGCAATCACTTCGCGTGTCGCGTAGTGGCCGCAAGATGGGCAAACGTGGTGCGGCCGCTTGAGCTCGCCACAGTTGTCACACTCGTTTGGATTTGCTGCAACAAGTGAGTCGTGCGAACGACGGTTGTTACGACGGGATTTGGATACTTTATTCTGCTGGACGGCCATGTCTCAACCCTATGATAATTGGGCTCAAATGGCCCGTGTGTGTCAGTCTTTGAGGCGTCCTACGCGATTGCAGCCGCCCTGTCGAGACTAATGTAAAAGAGGCCGCGAACATACTGCGATTATTTTGCGGTGCAACCCTAATTCCTCAACGTTCTATAGGTTTTATTCGGCCTTATTTTCCAAGGATTTCCGCAAATCAGCCAATCCCGCGAAAGGTTTTGCCTCATCTTCGGTCATCGGCGCGATTCCCCGCTCGGTGACTGTGATAGCCCCAAGCTCTGCACCCGCGACGCGCGGATAGGTCGGCAAAGCAAGCGAAAGCGCTTCGATCATCACGGCGGCAACATCGACCGTGGCGGGCAAAGGTTCGGTGTTCTCATCAACCGCCATCTCGACGTCATTCTCGTCGGGTTCTTCGAAGTGGGCCGTATAAATGCGGCTCACGGGCTCGTCGATGCGGGTGCTGACAGGATCAAGCGTGACAACGCAGGCTTGCACGATCGTCGCACCGAGCTTGGCGCGCAACTCCCAATCGGTCGGCCCAACGGGGATCAGCTCGCCTGTGAACAAGAGCTTCTTGATTCCAAGTATACCGAGCGCATCCGCAATTGCGCTGCGTTCTGGTGCGGTGGGCTGCAACGAGAAAGGTGTCGCGCGTCGTGCGGCAAGATCTTTGAGGTGGTGCGGGGATGTGGGCAAATCAGCCAAGTGTGCTTCCATTCTTGAACATAGTGGGCTGCATGATGTACTGGGGATAAAAGGCATAGGCGCTATGCGCAAGGGGGCAGACAAATGGCAACTTCGGCGATCTTCGGAAAATCCATCATTCAGCGATCTGTCGCGGTCCTTGCGTTGATGGTTGCGGTTGCATGCACACCGATCATTCGCAATCACGGTTACATGCCTCCAGAAGAAGATCTCGCCTTGATTGCCGTGGGCGTTGATACCCGTGACACTGTCACGACAACAATTGGCCCGCCAGCCTCTGGTGGCGTGCTCAGTGAGAGCGGCTTTTATTATGTCGCCAGCAAGTTCCGGCATTTTGGCGCCTATGCGCCAGAAGAGATTGAGCGAGAGGTCTTGGCGATCAGCTTTGACGCAGGCGGCGTTGTAAGCAATATCGAGCGGTTCGGTTTGCAGGATGGCAATGTCGTTGTTCTGTCGCGCCGCGTCACTGACAATCAAGCCCGCGACTCGACATTCATCCGCCAGCTGATGAGCAGCTTTGGCCGCGTGAATGCGAGTGATTTCTTAGGTGAAAACTGATCCCTGTCGCTGATCTGCAATTTGCGTTGTTTGCCTGCGTGGTGGACGGCGCATCAGCAGGTAGCCTGCAAGAGGCGCCATGAAAATCAAACAGCCAATTGGAGCGCCGCTGTGCCGCTTTGCTACCAGCAAAGCTGACCTGCTGGCCTGCCAAGAGCTGCGGCATCAGTCATTCTTTGGGACGGGTGGGTGTGATGCCGACGAGTTCGACCCGCTGTGCAAACATCTGATGATCGAGCGGGCGGCGACCTTGTGTGCACCCTTCGTTTGCGCGTCTTCGGGGCAGGCGAGGGTCTCTGTCAGAGCTATACGGGTAGTTTCTACGATCTGAGCCAGATGCAAGGCCCCGCGATCGAGCTGGGTCGGTTCTGGCTGCGGGATCGGGGCGGGCAGGCAGATGTAATGCGTCTGGCTTTGTCCGAGATTACACGGCTAGTGGATGCGACCAATGCGGATTTTCTCTTCGGGTGCACGAGCTTTCGGGGGAATGATCCGGCGCTCTATGCAGCGGCATTCGCTTGCCTTGCTGCCCATCATCAAGGCCCCGTTGACCGGATCCCGAAAGCGCGCACCGAGGCCATTGCCTTGCCACATGCCCCTTTCGATCTGCTCGTCGCATTGCGCCAGATGTCAAAACTCTTGCGCAGCTATCTGGGTATGCACGGTTGGGTCGGGGACGCGATTGTGATCGACGAGCGACTGCAAACCATGCACGTTTTTACCTGCCTTGACGTAGGAGCGGTTCCGCGCCGCCGCGCAGAAATATTGCGCAATTTGGGTCGTTGTTAATTTTTGTTATACTCTGAGTCCTTCGGAAGCCGAATTTGACGTCTTGACGCTTGGGCGTGGAACGATTCAGCTACGGGTATGATTTGTCCCGGTTTTCTTTCCGCAGCAGAACGCCTTGAGCTTG
>JAQXBV010000112.1 GCA_029252195.1 Yoonia sp. | reverse complement strand
TCTTCGCGCTGGCGACGCACGCAGGCCTCAAGCTCAAGGCGTTCTGCTGCGGAAAGAAAACCAGGACAAATCATACCCGTAGCTGAATCGTTCCACGCCCAAGCGTCAAGACGTCAAATTCGGCTTCCGAAGGACTCAGAGTATAGCATCAAAGTTACTCATCATTGTTAAAGGTTAGCAATTGTCACGCCATCTATTCACAATCGGATAACGCCGATCAAGCCAGAAAGCATGCTTGGAAAGCCGCGTTCCGGGCGCGGATTGGAAGCGCTTGTATTCCGAAATATAAAGCAGGTGTTCGATCTTTTTGACCGTCTCCCGCTCGTACCCTGCGGCGACGCAATCAGCCACCGACGCCTCGCCGTCCACCAGCATCATCAAGATACCGTCGAGGATGTCATAGGGCGGCAGGCTGTCGCTGTCTTTTTGATTGGGGCGCAGCTCGGCTGAGGGCGGTTTGTCGATGATCGCGATTGGGATCACTTCGCCCGCAGGGCCCTTCATCCAAGCAGCATGGTTGGTATTACGCCAGTGGCAGGTTTTAAACACCCGCGTTTTATACATATCTTTGATAGGGTTATAGCCGCCCGCCATATCGCCATAGATGGTGGCATAGCCGACCGCGACCTCGGATTTATTACCCGTCGTCAGGAGCATCTCGCCGAATTTGTTGGATTGCGCCATCAATAAGAGCCCGCGCAGGCGCGACTGGATGTTTTCCTCGGTCAGGTCCGCGTCGAGGCCAGCAAAGAGTGGAGCGAGGGCGTCCGATACTGCGGCACGCGGCCCCGCGATGGACACTGTGTCATAGTGACAGCCCAGCGCGTCAACCACCGCTTGCGCGTCGTCGAGCGAGGCTTGCGAGGTATATTCCGAAGGCAGCATCACGCAGCGCACGTTCTCCGCGCCCAAAGCATCCACAGCGATTGCGGCGACAATGGCGGAATCGATGCCGCCCGAGAGGCCCAGAAGCACCTTTTTGAAGCCGGTCTTGCCCATATAGTCGCGCAGGGTTTCAACCATGGCGCGATAATCCTGAGCGGTCTCCTCTCCCAAAATCGCTTTCTCCCCGTCCGCCGCTTCCCAGCCGTTTTCGGTGCGGGTGAAATCAACGTGGCAGATTGCTTGGTCAAAGAGCGGCAGTTGCACCGCAAGCTTGCCCCCGCGATTGAGCACGAATGAACCACCGTCAAAGGCCTGATCGTCTTGGCCACCGACCATGTTGAGATATACGAGCGGCACGTTGTTCTCAATCACGCGGGCGACCATCGCGTTGACGCGCTTCACAAATTTCCCACGGTAGTAGGGCGACCCGTTGGGCGCGAGAATGATTTCGGCGCCGCTTTCAACCATCGCCTCGCAGACATCGACATACCAGTTGTCTTCGCAGATCGGGCTACCGATACGCGGGCCGTCGGGTATCGCATAGGGCCCTTGGATCGCACCACGGCGGAACTGGCGCACCTCGTCGAAAACGTCATAGTTAGGGAGATAATGTTTATGCTGGCGCGCGACGACCTTGCCGCCGCGACAAACGTGATAGCTGTTATATAGCCGCCCGTCCTCATAATATGGACCACCGATAGCCAAGGTCGGACCATCAGCACAATCTGCAGCCAAAGCCTCGATATGAGCCATGGCGTCGCGGTAAAACGCGGGCTTCATCACAAGGTCTTGGGTTGAATATCCCGTGATAAACATCTCGGGCAGGGCAACCATCTGCGCACCTGCGGCCTTTCCTTGCGCCCAAGCCTCTTTGGCCATGGCGGCGTTGCCCGCGAGATCGCCCAAAGTCGGGTTCAGCTGCGCCAAGGTCAGTCGAAAATGATCGCTCATGCTGTTATCCTTATCACCTTTTGCAAGATGTAGCAGATTGATGAGCGAGGGAAAGCCGATTGCGGCCCCCTTCCCCGTTGTCAGCACAGGCTGGCTCCAGTAGGTTGCCCAAAGAATAATGTGGACAGGGTGGGCATGATGAACGGTTTTGGATGGCAAAAAGTGGCATATGTGATGCTTTTCTCGCTGATCGCTTCTGGCCTTGCGGCACAGACTATTCAAACCAAGCAATATGACGACGGCGGCGTTTACGAAGGCGAGTTCCAGAACGGCAAGCAAAACGGCACGGGCACATACCGCCTCCCCAATGGCTATGAATACACCGGTCAGTGGGTCGACGGCGAGATTCGCGGCATAGGGACCGCGCTTTTCCCCAATGGATCGCTTTACGAGGGGGACTTTGTCGCAGGCAAACCCTCTGGCACTGGCAAGATCGTTTTCGCCGATGGCGGCACCTTCGAAGGGGACTGGGTCGAAGGGAATATCACTGGGCGCGGGATCGCCAATTACGCCAACGGCGTGGTCTACGAGGGCGAGTTCGGCAACGCGATGCACCACGGGATGGGCACCATGCGCAGCCCGGGCGGCTATATCTACGAAGGCTCCTGGATCAATGGCGTCAAAGAGGGTGAAGGCAAGATTACCTACCCCGATGGCGCCATCTATGAAGGCACCCTCAAAGCAGGCGAACGCGATGGGACGGGCACGCTCACAATGGCGGACGGCTTGATCTATACAGGCACGTGGGTCAACGGCCAGATCGAAGGCATCGGGCGGTTGCAGCAGCCCAACGGCGACGTCTATGAAGGCGACATGATCGCGGGCCGCCGCGAAGGCGCGGGCACCGTCACATATGCCAATGGCGATACATACGTGGGCGGTTTTGTCGAAGACAAGCGCCACGGTATCGGAACATTCACCGGCTCGGACGGCTACAAATATATCGGCGATTGGAAGGCAGGCCAGATTGATGGCATGGGCGAAGTGACCTACCCCGACGGCTCTGTTTACGTTGGCAGCTTCACCGCCGATCTGGCGAATGGCACGGGTCGGATTACCTATCCTGACGGCTCAAGCTATGACGGTCAGTGGGAAAACGGCGTGATCAACGGACGCGGAATCGCGACCTATGCCAACGGCCTGATCTATGATGGCGAGTTCAAGAACGCCAAGAATGACGGCATGGGCAAGATGACCTATGCGGATGGCTACACCTATGAAGGCATGTGGGCCGAGGGACAGCGCAACGGGATGGGCACGGCAACCTATGCGGACGGGACCGTCTACATTGGCGAATTCAAAGACGGCCAACGGCACGGTAAAGGCGCGATCACCCTGCCCGACGGGTTCAAATACGACGGCCAGTGGGCCGACGGCGAGATCAGCGGGACAGGTCTTGCAACCTATGCCAACGGCGATGTCTATGAGGGCATGTTCGTGCGCGGCCGCCGTCAGGGAGCGGGCACAATGCGCTACGCGACTGGCGAAGAGGCCTCAGGCGACTGGATCGATGGCACATTGCCGACGGGCGATGCCGCACCAGCCGACACGCCAGCAGACGCGACCGCGCTCCCTGTTGACGGCGCCCCGCAAGAGGCCGCACCTGTCGCAGACCAGTAAAGACGGCGCTCGCTCGGCCCCTTCCGCTGGTCAATTTGCATTTTGGTGAATTGAACAAATCGAACATAGTGCCGATCACACGCTGTGGCCTCTATCGAGTTTTGCGAGCCACCCCTGCGCCTCGTTCAAGACTGACGCCCGCTTTGCCGCGTCCATCTTGTCCCAAACGCGATACATGTTGGCCATGCGTGGATTGCCCTTGAACTTGTCGCGATGCCGGTCAAGAAAATCCCAATACAGCAGATTGAACGGACAGGCCTTTTCGCCCGTTTTATCCTGAACGCGGTATGCGCAGGATTTGCAGTAATCCGACATTTTGTGGATATAGTTGCCGCTCGAAATATAGGGCTTGGAGGCGATAATCCCCCCGTCGGCAAATTGCGACATGCCGATCACATTGGGGGCCTCGACCCACTCATAAGCGTCGGCATAAACCGCCAGATACCACTCATGTACCTCGGCGGGATTGATCCCCGCCAAGAGAGCAAAATTGCCCGTAATCATAAGCCGTTGGATATGGTGGGCATAGGCTTCGCGTTTCGTCTGCCCGATGGTTTGATCCATACACTGCATTTTCGTGGGCGCGCCCCAGAACATCGGCGGCAGGCTGCGCGTATGCGCAAGGGCATTGCGCGCGGTATAGTCGCGCCCCTCCAGAAAATAGATCCCACGGACATATTCGCGCCAGCCGATAATCTGACGGATGAACCCTTCCACAGCGTTTAAAGGGGCGGCACCTGCGTGATAAACGGCTTCCGCCTGCTCGCAAACAGCGCGCGGATCAAGCAACCCCGCATTCAGATAAAGGCCAATAACGGCGTGATACATGAATGGCTGATCACTCAGCATCGCATCTTGGTAATCGCCAAAAAAGGGCAGGCCATGGATCAGCCAGTGGTCAAAAGCTTTCTGCGCCTCCGCAGTCGTGGTGGCAAAGCCAAAGGGCTGCAAATCCCCGAAATTATCGCCATAGAGGGCCTGCACGAGCGCCATAACTTCGGCATCGGGCGCGAAGGTCAGCGGGGCATGGGCGATCCCCTTGGGCGGCGCCTTGCGGTTGTCGTGGTCAAAGTTCCACTTCCCGCCCACAGGCGTATCACCCTCCATCAAAAGTCCCGTTTTGCGGCGCATCTCACGGTAAAAATATTCCATCCGCAGCTGTTTGCGCCCCGCAGCCCAAGTCTCGAAGTCTGCATGGCTGGCGATGAAGCGGTCATCTGACAGCATATGGACCCGTAGCGGCAATTCCCCCAAGGCATCAATCAAGCGCCACTCAGCAGGTTCCGTCGCAATCACGCCCGCCGTTGCCTGCCCACTCGCATATCGGATCAGCTCGCCTCCGATCGACTGCGTGTTGTCGGGGTCATCCAGTTTTGAATAGCACACTTGCCACCCAAGCGCGCGCAATTGCTCAGCGAACCGACGCATCGCCATGAAGGTAAACGCGATTTTCTTGGGGTGATGTGGAACGTAAGTCGCCTCGTCAGCCACCTCCGCCATCACGACGATATCAGAGCCCTTGTCCGCCTTGCGCAGCCCATGCAACCCAAGCGAAAGCTGATCGCCCAACACCAGAACCAGCCTCACCACGGAATGGGTTTTCCTGCGTAATCAAAGAACTTCCCTGTCTCAGCAGGCGTCAGGTCTGCGATAACCACGCTCAGGTTCGCGGCCGCCTCTTGTGGGGATACTGTCGCATGACGGCCCGCATATTTTGCCGTAAAGGGCGTGGCCACTGTGCCTGGGTGCAATGCGACGCAAACGGAGCCTTTGTGCGTGCGGGCAAGCTCGATAGCTGCCCCATGAACGATCTGGTTGAGTGCGGCCTTTGACGCGCGGTAGCTATGCCAGCCGCCAATGTGATTGTCCCCAATTGAGCCCACACGGGCGGAGAGCACCGCAATCTTGCCCTGTGGCGCCAAAAGCCGCGGCACATGGCGCAAGATCAAAGCAGGACCAATCGTATTGACCGCAAAAACCTCTTGCATCGCATTGGCATCAATCGCGGCAAGAGACTTCTCTGGCGTGCCCAATACACCCAAGGCCACAAAAATGAGATCAAAGGGACCGTCCAGCGCACCAAGTGCTCTGTCAACACACTCACCATCGGTCACATCAAATCCATCATCTCGCCGCGAAAGCGTTGTGACGTTATTGCCAGATGACGCCTGCGCCATCGCCTGCCCAATGCCGCCCGACGCGCCGATGATCAATGTTTTTGCCATACCACGGTTGTAGCTCTTACAGCGGGTCTGACCAGCCTTCCGCATATTTTATGCAAAAAATACCTTGGGGCATCGGGGACAAGGCCCCATAAACGGGGTTTCCATCGCGCGAATCCTGAGTATAGTCCGCCACATGAATACAAACGCACACATCATTTCAGGCGGCCTTTCGGGTCTAAACCTGCGTGCGTTGCTACTCCTTAGCTGCCTCTGAGCGTGCCATGTCGGTGCGACCGCTCAGAGGGGACACGCACCACGAAGGCTTAAGGAAAACAAGGAATACCTAAAATGACTGATCAAGTGTTGATTTTCGACACCACGCTGCGCGATGGTGAGCAATCCCCTGGTGCGACGATGACCCATTCGGAAAAGCTCGAAATTGCAGAGCTTTTGGACGAAATGGGCGTGGATATTATCGAGGCGGGCTTCCCGATTGCCTCCGAGGGCGATTTCAAGGCCGTCTCCGAGATTGCCCTGCGCGCCAAGGACGCCACGATTTGTGGCCTCGCGCGTGCAAATTACAAAGATATCGACCGCTGCTGGGAGGCCGTGAAACACGCGAAATCGCCGCGTATTCACACCTTTATCGGCACCTCGGAATTGCACCGCGCAATCCCGAACCTGACAATGGACGAAATGGCCGAGCGCATTCATGACACGGTCACGCATGCGCGCAACCTTTGTGACAACGTGCAATGGTCCCCGATGGACGCGACCCGCACCGAGTGGGACTACCTGTGCCGCGTGATTGAAATCGCGATCAAAGCGGGTGCAACGACGATAAATGTCCCTGATACAGTCGGCTATACGGCCCCTGTTGAGAGCGCCGATTTGATCCGCCGCTTGATTGCGACGGTTCCTGGGGCTGACGGCGTTATCTTTGCGACCCACTGCCACAATGACCTCGGCATGGCGACGGCAAACTCTTTGGCGGCTGTGGCCGGAGGCGCGCGCCAAATCGAATGCACAATCAACGGACTTGGTGAACGGGCCGGGAATACGGCGCTCGAAGAAGTGGTCATGGCTTTGAAAGTCCGTCACGATATCATGCCCTATACCACCCGCATTGATACAACCAAGATCATGAATATCTCGCGCCGCGTCGCAACGGTTTCGGGGTTTGCAGTTCAGTTCAACAAGGCGATTGTCGGCAAGAATGCTTTTGCCCACGAAAGTGGTATTCACCAAGACGGGATGCTCAAAAACAAAGACACCTTCGAGATCATGCGCCCTGAATCTGTGGGCTTGGCCGGAACATCTTTGCCGCTGGGCAAGCACTCTGGGCGTGCTGCTCTGCGTGCGAAACTGACCGAGCTTGGCTACGATATGGCCGACAATCAACTGGCCGACGTCTTTGTGCGGTTCAAGGAACTGGCAGACCGCAAGAAGGAAGTCTACGATGACGACCTGATCGCCCTGATCCGTCAAAATGAGGGTGAAGAAGACCACGTTAAGCTAAAATCGCTGCGGGTAGTCTGCGGGACCGAAGGTCCACAGACCGCCGATCTGGCGCTTGAAGTAGACGGTGCCGTCGTCAAGACAACGGCAACGGGGGACGGTCCTGTTGATGCGGCATTTAATGCCGTAAAGGCTCTTGTGGAACATCGCGCGCGCTTGCAGCTTTACCAAGTGAGCGCTGTGACAGAAGGCACCGATGCGCAAGCAACAGTTTCCGTGCGTATGGAAGAGGACGGTAGGATCGCGACGGGTCAATCGGCCGATACGGATACGGTCGTCGCCTCCGTCAAGGCCTATATCAACGCACTCAATCGCCTGATCGTGCGGCGCGAACAATCCCAAGTTGGCTACGACACCAAGAGCGTTTCTTACAAGGATGTTTGATATTTTCGGGGGGTGGCAATAAAACGCCACCCTTCACTTTTTCGACATGGATGATACCGACGGCGACCAATTTTCGCCGAAAATTGGACTTTTCGAACATTTTGATTGTTCCATAAGTGTCAGACCTCCCCATCCCCGTACAGCAGCGGGCGCACCAAAAATATTTGCCCCTTTCGCCCCTCGAAACCCTTGCCTATAACGCCAAGGGTTCGCGACTGGGGAGTCGCGCCCTTTTATTTCACTACTCGCAAGGATTAGCTGCACCATGGCGATTTTCGGAAGCTTGTTTTCATCGGACATGGCGATTGACCTCGGTACGGCGAACACGCTCGTCTATGTGCGCGGCAAAGGCATCGTTTTGTCCGAACCGTCAGTCGTCGCCTATCACATCAAGGATGGTGTGAAAAAGGTGCTGGCCGTAGGCGAAGACGCAAAGTTGATGCTCGGCCGCACACCCGGCTCAATCCAGGCGATCCGTCCCATGCGCGACGGGGTTATCGCCGACTTTGATACTGCCGAAGAGATGATCAAGCACTTCATCCGCAAGGTTGCCAAGCGCTCCACATTCTCCAAGCCCAAGATCATTGTCTGCGTGCCACACGGTGCGACACCCGTTGAAAAGCGCGCAATCCGCCAGTCGGTCCTTTCTGCTGGTGCTCGCCGCGCAGGTCTGATTGCAGAACCTATCGCAGCCGCAATTGGTGCCGGCATGCCGATTACGGATCCAACCGGCAACATGGTTGTGGATATTGGCGGCGGCACGACCGAGGTCGCGGTGCTCTCTCTTGGCGATATCGTCTACGCCCGTTCGGTGCGCGTAGGTGGTGACCGTATGGACGAGGCAATTATCAACTATCTGCGCCGCCAGCATAACCTTTTGATCGGTGAATCAACCGCGGAGCGGATCAAGACATCTATAGGCACCGCCCGCATGCCCGACGATGGCCGTGGTCAGTCCATGCACATCCGCGGCCGCGACCTGCTCAATGGCGTGCCAAAAGAAACCGAAATATCCCAAGCGCAAGTAGCCGAAGCCTTGGCCGAGCCTGTCCAGCAGATCTGCGAAGCGGTGATGACGGCGCTTGAGGCGACCCCGCCCGATCTGGCGGCTGACATTGTTGACCGTGGCGTGATGCTGACGGGTGGTGGCGCGCTGCTTGGTCAACTTGATCTGGCACTGCGCGAACAGACGGGCCTTGCGATTTCGGTCGCAGACGAAAGCTTGAACTGTGTGGCTCTGGGCACAGGCAAGGCGCTTGAGTACGAAAAGCAACTGCGCCACGTCATCGACTACGACAGTTAATCGAGGGGTCCCCCTTGGCCAAAGACCAAAACAACGAAGACTATTTCGGCCCGATCCGCAGATTGCTGGTCGGGCTGATCGTCTTTGCGCTTTTGGGTATTTTTCTCATCTGGCGCATCGACAGCCCCCGTGTTGAACGGTTTCGCGCCGCAGTCTTGGACCGCGTTGTGCCATCGTTTGATTGGGCTATGGCCCCCGTGACAGGGTTCGCAAACCTTGTGGGTGATTTCCAATCATACGCGCAACTTGCCGCGCAGAACGGTGATTTGCGCCGCGAATTACAGCAAATGAAGGCGTGGAAAGAGGCGGCTTTGCAGTTAGAGCAGGAAAACGCCAAGCTCCTCGACCTCAACAATGTGCGTCTTGATCCGAAATTCACCTATGTGACTGGCGTTGTGCTGACCGACAGCGGCTCACCATTCCGCCAGTCGGTGCTCCTCAATGTGGGGGCTCGCGACGGCATTATCGACGGCTGGCCGACGATGGACGGGATCGGACTGGTCGGCCGCATCTCTGGGGTGGGCGAGCGCACGGCCCGCGTCATTCTGCTCACCGATACGTCAAGCCGGATTCCCGTGACCATTCAGCCCTCAGGCCAAAAAGCGATCCTTGCGGGTGACAATACGCTCAATCCGCCGATTGAATTTCTGGAAAATCCCGACCTGATCCGCCCTGGCGACCGCGTGGTCAGTTCGGGCGATGGCGGGGTGTTTCCGGCCGATCTGCTGGTCGGGCAAGTGGCCTTGGGCAATGACCGCCGCCTGCGCGTCCGCCTGAGCGCGGACTATGGCCGGCTCGAGTTTTTGCGTGTTTTGCGGGCCCGCCCGCATGAGGTGATCAGCGATCCGGGAGGGTTGCTTGCACCGTTCAGTTTGCCGCTACCTGCGGCCCCTGCCACAGACTCTGATGCCGCGCAGGTGAATGCCGATGGCTGATGCCCCCACAACCCGCATTTGGTTTGGACGTCTCGTCTATGTTCTGGTCGTGCTGGCGCTGATCTTTGCGCAACTCCTGCCGCTCAATACCACCCCGACGGTCTGGGCCGCGCCCAATTGGGCACTAGCCGTCACCTTTGTATGGGTCGCGCGCAGACCTGAATATGCGCCCATGATCGTGATTGCAGCACTCTTCTTGCTGTCTGATCTATTGTTCCAGCGTCCACCCGGCCTTTGGGCCGCACTTGTGGTGATCATGTCAGAGATGATCCGCACCCGTGCGCAAGGCATCCGCAACATGCCCTTCGCCCTCGAATGGGGCACGGTTTCGGCGGGTATCGTTGGGATTACTTTGATGAACCGTGCCGCTCTCACGGTTGTGATGACCGCGCAGGCCCCACTTGGCCTAACCTTGATCCAAATGGTCATGACGATCATATTCTACCCATTGGTCGTTGCAGTCGCCCATTTCGTATTTGGCGTGAGCCGCCCCGCATTGGGCCAAGTGGATAGCAGAGGGCACCGCCTATGAAACGTAGCGCTAAAGACACAGAGGAAAGCGCGCGCGGGATCAGCCGGCGTGCGCTTGTCGTGGGTGTTGCCCAGCTTGGCATTATTGGTGCTTTGGGGATCCGGATGAAGTCGATGCAGATCGAACAGGCCGATCACTTTCGCCTGCTTGCGGAAGAGAACCGCATCAACATCAGATTGATCCCTCCGGCCCGTGGTTTGATCTTTGACCGCAACGGTTTGCCCATTGCAGCGAATGAACAAAACTACCGCGTTGTGATGGTGCGCGAAGACGCGGGCGACGTCGGCGAAGTCTTGGAGCGCCTGACAAAAATCGTGCCACTCGACCCTGAAGAGCTCGCCCGCGCGATGGAAGAAATGCAGCGGCGCTCGCCTTTTGTACCCGTCACGATTGCCGACCGTTTGACGTGGGACGATGTCGCCCGCGTCAACATCAACGCCCCCGCCCTGCCCGGCATCAGTGCCGAAGTCGGCCTGAGCCGGATGTACCCTTGGGGGGCGGATATGGGTCACGTCGTTGGCTACGTCGGCCCTGTTTCCGATTACGACCTGAGCCGCATCGACGACCAAGACCCGCTGTTGCAAATCCCCAAGTTCCAGATCGGCAAGACCGGCGCGGAAAACAAACTTGAGCACGACCTGCGCGGATCTGCGGGGACAAAGCGCATCGAGGTCAATGCCATTGGGCGCGTCATGCGCGAGCTGGACCGCAAGGAAGGCACCTCTGGGGCCGATGTGCAGCTGACGATCGACGCGCGCCTCCAGACCTATGTGCAAGCCCGCTTGGAGGGCGAATCTGCAGGTGCCGTGGTCATCGACCTTGAAAATGGCGATCTGCGCGCCGTGGCCTCTGCCCCGACATTCGATCCCAACCTTTTTGTGCGCGGTATTTCCTCCAAAAACTGGCGTGATCTGAACGAAAACATTTACCGTCCATTGGCGGCCAAGGCCGTGCAAGGCACCTACCCACCCGGCTCGACGTTTAAGATGGTTACGGCATTGGCGGCCCTTGAAGACGGCAAAGTCACCGCCGAAGAAACCATACGGTGCCGAGGCTACGTCGAAGTTTCCGGCACCCGTTTTCACTGCTGGAAACGTGCGGGCCACGGCAATGTGAATTTGCACGAAAGCCTCAAGCAGTCCTGCGACTGTTATTACTACGAGATCGGTCAACGCGTCGGTATCGACAAAATCGCCGAAATGGCCCGCAAATTGGGGCTGGGGGTGAGGCACGAATTGCCGCTCTCTGCGGTGGCTGCGGGTCTCGCCCCAGACAAGGCGTGGAAAGCTGAAGTGCGCGGCGAAGACTGGCGTATCGGTGACACAGTCAACGCCTCGATCGGGCAAGGCTATGTGTTGGCCTCTCCGCTCCAGCTTGCGGTGATGACCGCGCGTATCGCGACGGGCCGCGAAATCACGCCGCGTCTGGTGCGCGCGATTGACGGGGTTGAACAGCCAAGCGGGCTTGGCCCCGATCAGGGGATCAATGAAAACCACCTGCGCCGGATCCGCGAGTCGATGTCAGACGTCATCAATAACTCGCGCGGCACCGCTTATGGCTCGCGGATTACCGATGAGACCATGCGGATGGCGGGTAAGACCGGCACCAGTCAGGTGCGCCGTATCACCGCCGAAGAGCGCGCCCGTGGCGTCATAAACAACGCCGATCTGCCGTGGGAGCGTCGCGATCACGCGCTGTTCGTTAGCTTCGCCCCTGTTGAAAATCCAAAATATGCCATTGCTCTTATTGTTGAACACGGCGGCGGCGGCTCTGCGGCGGCGGCCCCGATTGCACGCGATATCATGCTGCAAGCCCTTGCGGATGGCGAGCCGCAGCTGAGCGCTTATCCGTCCAATGTCCGCGGCAAGATTGAAGAGCAACAACGCAAGATCCGCGAGCGCATTCCGCCCGGCTCTAAAGGGTTGGAGCGCGCATAAATCATGAGTTATCTTGAGTATAACACCAAATATGTCCCGACGGGCTTTCGCAAGCTGATCTATCTTAACTGGCCGATTATCATCTTGTTGACGGCCGTCGCCTCGACTGGGTTTGTGATGCTTTACTCCGTCGCAGGAGGCTCTGTGGACCCTTGGATGGCCCCGCAGATCAAGCGGTTTGGCGTCGGCATGGCCCTGATGATTGGCGTGGCGATGGTCCCGATCTGGTTTTGGCGCAACCTGTCCGTCCTTGCATTTGGCGGCTCGCTTTTGTTGCTGGTGGCTGTCGAGTTGTTCGGCGAAGTCGGGATGGGTGCCCAGCGCTGGATCGACCTCGGCTTCATGCGATTGCAGCCGTCCGAGTTGACCAAAATCACGCTGGTGATGGTCCTGGCCGCCTATTACGAATGGTTGCCCACCGACAAGACCTCACACCCGATCTGGGTGATTATACCGCTTTTGATCATTTTGATCCCAACGGCCTTGGTTCTGAAGCAACCTGACCTTGGCACCGCGATTCTTTTGTTGTTTGGCGGGGCGACCATCATGTTTGCGGCGGGCGTGCACTGGGCCTATTTCGGGACAGTCATCGCCGCAGGTATTGGCACGATTGTCGCCGTGTTCCAAAGCCGCGGCACCGATTGGCAGCTTTTGAAAGATTACCAGTTTCGCCGGATCGACACATTTCTGGACCCGTCGAATGATCCGCTCGGGGCGGGCTATCACATCACCCAAGCTAAGATTGCGTTTGGGTCTGGCGGCTGGACAGGGCGCGGCTTTATGCAAGGCACGCAATCACGTCTCAACTTTTTGCCTGAAAAGCACACCGACTTTATCTTCACCACATTGGCCGAAGAGTTCGGCTTTGCCGGTGCCTTTGCCCTGCTGATGCTTTACCTGCTGGTCATTGTGTTTTGCATCCATTCTGCAATCTCGAACAAAGACCGTTTCGCCTCGCTCTTGACGATTGGTGTGGCGATGACGTTCTTTTTGTTCTTCTCGGTGAATATGGCCATGGTCACAGGGCTCGCGCCCGTGGTCGGTGTGCCGCTGCCGCTCGTTTCATATGGCGGATCAGCGATGCTGGTCCTGCTCGTCGCCTTTGGTCTGGTCCAAAGCGCGCATGTTCATAGGCCCCGCTAATGCTCAAAGTTCTCTTCTCCGCCAAGCCCGAAGCATGGGCTGAATACGAAGTCCCTTTGCAGCGCGCCTTTGCCGCGGAAGGTATTTCGGCAGATTTGGCCTGCAAGCACGATCCGTCAGAGGTCGATTATATCGTCTTTGCCCCGAACGGCCCCGTCACGGACTTTACGCCATTTGTGAAAACCAAGGCGGTCATGAGCCTTTGGGCGGGGGTTGAGACGGTCGTGGGCAATCAAACATTAACACAACCCCTCGCCCGTATGGTCGATCACGGCTTGACCCAAGGCATGGTCGAATGGGTCGTCGGCCATACACTGCGCCATCACCTCGGGATGGATGCCCATATCTTGGGTCAGGACGGCATTTGGCGCCCCGATTACCCGCCACTGGCAGCGGACCGTCCTGTGACGATCCTCGGACTTGGGGCCTTGGGGGAGGCCTGTGGGCACGCCCTGTCCGGCTTGGGTTTTCCGGTCACAGGTTGGTCGCGCAATCCGAAAGATATCAGTGGCATCAGATGCTTGCACGGTAATGCTGGCCTGCGCGAGGCCTTGACGGACGCGCAGGTGGTGATCCTTTTGCTACCCGCAACCCCTGCGACGGAAAACACTCTTGATGCGGCACGGCTTGCCTTGCCCGCCAAGGGGGCCTTTGTGATCAATCCGGGCCGTGGACCGTTGATCGACGACGCGGCCCTGCTTGCGGCCTTGGACAGCGGCCAGATCGGCCATGCCACCTTGGATGTCTTTCGTATCGAGCCCTTGCCTGTGGATCAGCCGTTTTGGGCGCACCCGAAGGTCACCGTCACCCCGCACATCGCCTCGACCACACGCCCCGACACAGCCGCAAAAATCATTGCGCAGAATATCAAGCGCGGCGAAGACGGCTTGCCGTTTCTGCATCTCGTGGATCGCAGCGCGGGCTACTGAGTTTAGCGCAATTTCGGCGGGCGGTTCGGGTCCATGCCAGGGGCGGAGGGCGCCTGAGGGTCATGCAAGGCAGGCAGATCAAAGCGCAGACCGACTTTGGCCAGATGGGCGGCCAGTGGATCGGACCCGCGAGCAAACAACACATCCATCATGCCCGCTTCGATCCCCGAAAAGGTGAGTGCCTCACCCGCAGCGCGGGCAAGCGCATCCTGCGCGCCGGGCACAGCATCGATAAAGGCCAGCACATGCCCCCGCGATCCGTCCGCATAAGTGGCCGCCGCGAGATAGGCGATATGCGCCAGCCCCGCTGCGATTGCAAGTTTGCGGTCCAGCCCCGTGACCACAGCCTCGGGCAACCCTTTGGGCGCGGAGACCTCGGTAAGCCGCGCTTCGGTCTCGCTGGGTTTGTTGGCCAAAGTATCGTTCAACCAGTCAACCGCCTCGGTCGGAATAAGCATCGCGGACGGCGCAACCTCAAGATTGAGCGCAAAGCCAATGCCTTGCCCCGCGACCATGCCACAAAGCACGCGACCCGATAGCCCTGCATAGGGGGCCTCACGGCCGACAAATTGCGCAAGCCGGTCTTCACGATCAAAGATAAGGACAAAGTTTTGATCTTCGATTTCAAAGAGTTCGGGTGCGATCTTGTCACCCGTAGGCTCGGCACCCAGCAGCATGAATAATTCGGTATCTGCCAGCCGTTCATAAAATTGCAGCCGCTTGGCGTCATTCTCAGGGTCGGCGTCCATCGCGGCGTGGGCGATATCAAGGTCGGTCATTTGAGCGCATCTTTCACTTGGGCCCGCAAGGCAGGCAAGAGATCAGTTTCGAACCAAGAGTTCCGGTTAAGCCATCCGGTATTGCGCCAAGACGGATGTGGCAAGGGAAAGCAGCGCGGCGCGTGGTCGCGCCAGCGGGTCACCCGTGCATTTACGGTTGATTTGTCCTGTAAATGCCAGTTTTGCGCATGTCCGCCAATCAGCAACGTCAGCGGCACGGTCCCCAATTCTGCCAGTACCCGCCCCCGCCACGTCTTTGCGCAGATAACAGGCGGCGCGAGGTCATGCCCCTGCGCATTATATCCGGGAAAACAAAAGGACATCGGCACAATCGCAATACGGCGTTGTTCATAAAAGGCCGCCTCATCCAGCCCCATCCAATTACGCAGGCGCTCGCCCGACGGATCGGTGAAAGGCCGCCCGCTCTCATGCACCCTTAGCCCAGGCGCTTGGCCCGCGATCACGATGCGTGGTGCCGCGTCAAACCAGACGACAGGGCGCGGCGCATGTGACGTGGCGGTTTGGGCAAAGCGGTCCGCGCACAGTCGGCACGATTGTATATCTTGTTTCAATATCATAGCCAACCCTACCCCAATACCGCGACCACCGGTGAAAAACCGCCCGATTTGCGTTTTTGCCTATTTTTTGCCACATCATTCTTGCATATACTCTGAGTCCTTCGGAAGCCGAATTTGACGTCTTGACGCTTTGGCGTGGAACGATTCAGCTACGGGTATGATTTGTCCTGGTTTTCTTTCCGCAGCAGAACGCCTTGAGCTTG
>JAQXBV010000111.1 GCA_029252195.1 Yoonia sp. | reverse complement strand
CTTGTTCGATCCGGATCAGCATTCGGTCACTATCGATATCGCCGATCTTTAGATGGGTAACTTCATTGGCCCGCAGACCGCCGCCATAAGCAACACTGAACGCCGCGCGGTATTTAAGGCCAGGTCCAGGTGCTGCTTCAAGTATCCGCACAACCTCTTCGGCGCTGAGCACGATGGGGATCTTCTTGGCCGTCCGCTGATAGCGCATATGCGCCTTCATCTCTGGGCGAGGGCATGTCGCAGCAAAGAAGAAGCTCAGCACCGTCAGTCGAGTATTGAAGGTCGGAGCGCTAACGCCACGTTCCTTCATATCCAGTTGAAACGCCCGTAAATCCTCCTGCGTTGCAGTATCCGGAGAGCGCCCCAGAAATCGCGTAAAGTCCCGCATCCCGCGCAGATACATCGTCTGCGTTTTGGGCTGTAGACCTTTGATCTGCATATCTTCGATAAACCGCTTGCGTAGCGCCGGTACATATTGGTCTGACATCGAAACCTCCTGTTATCAGATTGAGAAGGTCTCAATCGTCCAACAGATCAGTCAGTTCGCAAAATCACCACGCTTCAATCTGTGCGCAACAACAGAAACACGCGCCAATACCGCGATAGCGGTTTCGTCCAAGTCCGCGTTGCTGCCGTTCGATGGGAAAGCTTAGCCAAGCCCAAGACTTACAGGTAAGCCCGTCACTCCCAGCCGTAATTGAAGCTCACCGATATCCGGTCATCTTCCGCCATGTTCATTGGCACCTCGTGGCGCAGCCAGCTTTCCCACAAGAGCACATCACCGACGTTGGGCTGCACATAGATGAACTCCCGCATTTCAGGGCGCGCGTCTTTGAGGCGGGTAGGGGCGGCCATCATCATCGCCGACCGCGGGTCCTCGTATTTGATCGCGCTCGTGTCTTCAGGCATCGCGACATAGGTCGTACCAGAGATCACCGAATGCGGGTGGATGTGGCTGGTGTGGATGCCGCCCTCTGGCAGGATGTTGATCCAGAGACTGTCCAGCTTGAGCTTCTTTTCACCAAGATCAAACGCCAGATCTTTGGCGAATTCGGCGACATGTTTGTCGAGCACCTTCACCAGATCCTTAAAGATCGGGAAGCGCCACGGCAGGTCCGTCAGCGAGGCGTAAGAGGTGTAGCCCGCATAGCCATTGGCCTCGCACCAGTCTTGACCCGCTTCGTCGTCACCTGCGATCACAAGGCAAGAATTCTCTAATTCAGCGGGATCAATCGCCTTGCCATGCTCCGACAGGCTCGCGCGGTAAAGACGGGTGACAAACAGGCTTTCTATGGTGGGCATAAGCAGGCTCCTTTTTCTGGGACACTCATAACGTAGCCCTTTGCGCTTGGCGAGAGTCCCGCCAAGCGCAATATTTTCAGCGGGCAGCCCTAGTCGTGCGCGCTCAGGTAGCTTGCAATTTGATCTTTCAAGGCCATCCGCTCTTTGCGCATCTGGTTCATATGTTCATCTGACGTCGGCTCGACGTTGGTTTCGGCACGATGCACCGCGCGGTTTACCTCGTGATACTCATCCGACATCTTTGCAAAATGGGCATCTGTTTGGCGTAGATCATGCATCTTTTGTACCTGATCAGGGAATTCGTCGGATAGTTCGTGGGGTGTGTGTGACATGGTATGTTCTCCAGTGGATTTATGTTTTTCGTGTCTTAGGGTGCAGTGACGTAGCCAATATGTGATCCGCGTTCTGCACGACGTGATTGGCGTGCAAGACGATCTTCGGATCAGGAGGCGTTGCCACGGATCGGTCTTTGTCCGGGTAGTCGAGCTGAGACAGGAAGTGGTGCATACAATTGTGCCGTGCCCGTTTCTTGTCATTCGAGCGGATCACCGTCCAAGGCGCGTCGGCCGTATCAGTATAAAAGAACATCGCCTCTTTGGCCTCGGTGTAGTCGTCCCAGCGGTCCATGCTTGCCCGATCAACAGGCGATAGTTTCCAGCGCTTAAGCGGGTCGGTTTCGCGGGCTTTAAACCGGTGCATCTGCTCTTCGCGGGTAACCGAGAACCGGTATTTGAACAGCTTGGTTCCAGAGCGCGTCAGCATCCGTTCAAAGTCGGGGGTCTGGCGCATAAACTCCAGATACTCGGAGGGTGCACAGAAGTTCATCACCCGCTCAACGCCAGCGCGGTTACACCAAGAACGGTCATACAGAACGATCTCGCCCGCCGTGGGCAGATGTTTGATGTAGCGCTGAAAGAACCACTGACTGCGTTCTTCGTCGCTGGGCTTGTTGAGGGCAACCACGCGCGCCGTGCGAGGGTTCAAATGTTCAGTAAACCGCTTGATCGTGCCTCCTTTGCCCGCCGCATCGCGGCCTTCAAACAGCAAGACGAACTTTTGGCCCGTGTCCTGCACCCAGTGTTGCACCTTGAGAAGCTCGACCTGCAAGGCCGCTTTCTGGGCCTCATAAGTGTTGCGCCCCAGACGTTTGGCATAGGGGTATTCTCCCTGCTCAAACCCAATAATATGTGCTGCGCGCTCTTCGCGGCTTTGCGGGGTATTTACGGCTTTCGTCGGCGTCATAGTGCTCCTCCATTTCTTACGGTCAGAACCTGCGCCTTGGTGCCGCTGGCAGCCTTGATCTGGGTCAAGTTTAAGGCAAAAGAATTGCTGGGATGTTGCTCGCGCTCAATGTACTTGCGGCGTTGCGCGCTGACGCTGCCCGTGAACAATGACCAGCCCGCATCTTTTGTTCATAGAGGTGCTGCAAAGGGCATAAGGGGGTTGCCAGTAAGGGGAGGGCGTCCTATACGGCGAGCTTCTAACCCCTCCACTGGATTCGGGGTGACCTTGTTATGGGCCCGCCAGTGTATGAAAAAAGGAATATGGCAATGGATGCCAATGAACTGCGTAACAAGACGCCGGACGAGCTTCGTGCGGAACTTGTAAACCTGAAGAAGGAAGGTTTTAACCTCCGTTTTCAACAAGCAACCGGCCAGATGGAAAACACATCTGGGATCCGCAAAGCACGTCGTGCTGCGGCTCAAGTTAAAACAATTCTGAACGAAAAAGCGGCTGCCGCTTCCAAGGAGGCTTAATCAATGCCTAAGCGTATCCTGTCCGGTGTTGTCACCTCCAACCAGAACGAGCAGACGATCACTGTCAAAGTAGAACGTCGTTTCAAGCACCCGCTGCTTCAGAAAACTGTGCGTAAGTCCAAGAAGTATCGTGCGCATGATGAAAACAACGCATTCAACGTGGGCGATCAGGTTCGCATCATCGAGTGTGCACCAAAGTCGAAAACAAAGCGCTGGGAAGTTATCGCTTCTTAAGCGGTAAGTATCAGTAAAATCGAAACCCTAGGGGCCCGGTCGGAAATCGGGGATAGCCCTATAGGTCGGAAAAGGAAACCAAATGATCCAGATGCAGACCAATCTGGATGTAGCTGACAACAGCGGCGCTCGCCGTGTTCAGTGCATCAAGGTTCTGGGTGGTTCC
>JAQXBV010000110.1 GCA_029252195.1 Yoonia sp. | reverse complement strand
TTTGTTGGAGATAGACCTCGTGCATCTTGGGGCACGCCATCGGCGCGCTGAATTTATTCGCGAAAACGAGTGGGCGGGCACATGGCTGGCGCCCTGACTGAAAGACCCTGACGGGCACTTCTTCATTGCGTTGCAGCATTGCTACATGAAGGGCGGGAACCGGACATTCGCTGCAGTTTGCACAGAGGTCTTCTATGCGGGACAAAGTGAGCTTTCGCTGCGTCTGCACGAACGGCCGCTTGTAGTGGGTCTGCTGGTTTGTTCGGTTCCAATCTCTTGAAAGAGCGGCCGTTCTTAGTGCTTTCTCGATTGCGGCACTAAGGTCGGCACGACGGATGAACTTCAGCAGACGGATTGCGCACTACGCTCGCCTTTTTTGTGGACCTTTGCGAAGGCGTTCGTTCTGTAGCCCGCCTCATGGCATGCTGATACTTTCGCGGAGCCGTAACTCATACCTAATGCTTTAGAACTTAATGAAAGGATTTCATCCGCGCCAACACATCAAGGCCCTGCATGTTTAGGAAATGCAAAATGTCGATGAAAATCCAATTTTCGGCCAGCTTGTCACCATCCCGCCGATACATATCGACAACCCGCATATCTGCTGACTTCCCGCTTGCAGGCAACCCCATATACCCACCAGTTGATGTCAACGTCAGGTTCGGCCAGCCAAAGAACCCGCCAAAGTTTCCCTCCGCCAACCGACACACATGACCGTTAAATTTGCGGTCAGAAAGCTGCGTGCGAAACGGCCTTTGGTGCTGCTCGATATAACGCTCAATCGTGTAGGTCGCGCCAATGCCATCTGGCCCCCACCAGATCATATCGTTGTGCCAGCATTGCGCGAGCTCGTCTTGCGGCGTCAGTTTCCCTGCCGCATTAATATCGCCGATCATGCGATTGATCAGGGCGAGCGTGTCGTCACCACCCTCCGCATCCTCATAAAGCAAACCGTCATGTGTCGCAGGGCCAGGTTGCACCAAATGCTGGCCCGTCTGCGGCGGCAAAGGTCGTAATCCCGCTTGATGCATCAAGTGGATCAAATCACAAAACAGTGCCGTTTCGACAATCACGCCATTCTCGACGCGGTTAAACTCCGCATAACGCAACATCGTGATTTTGCGGCTCGCAGGTATGCCCAGAAACGGCGCATCAAACAGCCCCATCAAGTGACCCATTGAGATCACCCAAACGGACTTGAACCCGTCGATCTCGTTGCGCCCCGCGATGAAAATATCCTGCCTGCGCTGCACGTGCATCATAGATGTCAGGAACGGGGACCAGAACACCTCGGCCACGGCCTCGGCCCCCCGTTGCTCATGAAACGGATGCATCCCGCGCCAATGCCAATCAGGCGCCGTGCGCTCGGCCAGAACCTCGGCCACAGTATCAGGTGTGGCTTTCGCCAAGGCATCATAATGGGCGCGAACCAGCGCCTTCTCGGCTTGAAAGCTCATCCCTTCACAGCCCCTGCTGTCAGGCCAGATACGATCTGGCGCTGGAACACGAGGACCATAACGAACAGAGGTGCTGTGACTGAAACAACCGCCGACACCGCAAACATCACGTTACCTTTGGT
>JAQXBV010000109.1 GCA_029252195.1 Yoonia sp. | reverse complement strand
CGAAAACCATCCGCACAGCACGTTCGCGCACCTCTGGTGAATATCTGTTTCCACATTTGTTCTTTTCCATAACCCAGTATCCTTACTTCTGGGTCTCCGGCAAACAAGGGGCGGTTCAGTTTCCCGTCCGACCATATTAGCCCTGACCGGCATTGTCCTGCTTTCGGCCTGTGGCGGCGGTAGTATCAGTACCCTTGAGGCATTCCAAGCGCGCGCCAACAAAGACGCGCGGATCGGCACGCAGGTATTCGAGACCCCGGGAACCGCTTGGGCGGCCATGCCAACAACGGGTAGCGCCACTTACAATGGCGGCGCGTTGATCTTTATTGATCCGGTCTTCGCAACCGACTCTGATGACATCGTCATTTTGGGCGACACGCATCTGACCGCCAATTTCCGTGCCGGCACCATGACGGGCACGATTGATAACCTCAGCGGCGCCACCAACATAACCATGGACAGCACGGACATCCGCCCGACCAGCGGCCAGATCAACATCGGCAATAACCTGTCTATCATTGGTGACGACGTGGATGATAACCGCACAAACCGCCCCAATGATTGGTATGCTGATTATGCAGGGACCGTCGGCTTTGATGGGGACAGCTACGCCATTGAGGGGGCCATGCAGGGTCAATTCGTGGGCACTCGGGTCAATCCTGCTCCGGGCCAAAGTCCGACACGCGGCGTTAAAGGCGAAAGTGTTAGCGGCTATGCGGTGATCAATAACCAGCCAGAGGTAAACGAGGCTGGTGTCTTCATGCAGGTCCACGGGCGCAATTAAACGTCGCGCCACCCGCCAAGGGCAATCCCGTCAAGCGACCACTCACCAATGGACCAACGCACCAACCGGAGCGTTGGGAACCCGATATGCGCGGTCATGCGACGGACTTGCCTGTTGCGGCCTTCGCGAATGGTCACGCTGATCCACGCATCAGGCACCGACTTGCGAAACCGCACTGGCGGGTCCCGCTCCCAAAGGGCAGGTGGGTCGATGCGCACCACCGCGGCGGGGCGGGTTGGGCCGTCCTTGAGCGTCACCCCATCGCGCAGGGGTTGCAAATCGGCCTCTGTCGGATCGCCCTCGACCTGCACCAAATAGGTTTTGGGCATCTTGTGGGCGGGATCGGCAATTTGTGCCTGCAACTTGCCGTCATCAGTCAGGATCAATAGCCCCTCGCTGTCGCGGTCCAGCCGACCCGCAGTATAGACCCGCGGCACGTCGACATAAGCCGACAGGGTCGGGCGCGCGGTGGGGCTTTTTACATCCGTGAACTGGGACAAAACGCCAAAGGGTTTATTGAGCAAAATCAGTCGGGTCATGCCCTTTGATACGCCCTCGCAAAGCGCGATGAAACCGTAAATTTGGTTGCCCTGCGATGTGTGTTTTATCAGGGCCAAAAGATTTCTCTGACGGGACGCAATTTGCCCTTGCACGAATCTACCAATAGCCTAAGAGCGCATGCATAGAAGCCAACGCACGCGCCTCTGGCCAGTGACAGTCATCACTTGTGTTTACGTAGCGACGGTAACTTCTCCCTTGGAACTGAGCGGTCTCGTGTTACGGTAGATACCCACACTATGGCCGGGTCTACTGGAGATGACAGATGACTGTTGAATTTGCGAACGCTGCTGTGCAGCCAATCAACCACCATGCGCGTCTTGATGCGTATTGCGCGGCAAAAACCTTTGACCGGCCGACACTTGTGCTCGACGTCGATCTGGTTGAGCAGCAGTATCATGCGCTCAAAGCGGGCCTCGGCCATGCTGACATCCACTATGCTGTAAAGGCGAACCCTGCCGAAGAAATCATCGCACGGCTAGTGAAGCTCGGGTCGCATTTCGATGCTGCCTCTAAGGCCGAAATCGCGCTTTGCCTCAAGCATGGCGCGGCCCCTGAAGATGTATCTTTTGGCAACACCGTGAAGCGTTCCTCCGACATTGCTTGGGCTTATGAGCAGGGGATCACACTTTTCTCTGCCGACGCAGAACAAGAGCTTGAGAAGATCGCGGTATTGGCTCCAGGCTCCCAAGTTTACATCCGCCTGATCGTGGAAGTGTCGCAAGCCGACTGGCCACTCTCGCGTAAATTCGGCTGCGATTCCGCGACGGCAATCCGCTTGTTGAGCTATGCCAAAGCGCTGGGTCTCGATCCGATTGGGTTCTCGTTCCACGTCGGCTCGCAGACCCGCAAAGCGGCGATGTGGGGGCCGTCGCTGGACGCTTTGGCAGAGATCTGGCACGCGGCAAAGGCCGCCGGTCACGACCTGACGTTGCTCAACATTGGCGGCGGTTTTCCTGCATTCTATGGCGAGACCATCGAGGCCCCGACCGAATACGCAGCGGCCGTTATGGAGCAGATCATCAGCCGCTTTGGCAATGTGCCACGCATCATGGCCGAGCCGGGCCGTGGTTTGGTTGCCGAGGCTGGCGTTATCGTCTCCGAGGTCTTGCTCGTGTCGCGTAAATCCGACCGCGATATGCACCGTTGGGTTTACCTCGACATCGGCCGCTTCTCTGGCTTGGCCGAGACAGAAGGCGAGGCGATCCGCTATCAGTTCGAAACACCCCGCGACGGCGATCCCGTTGGCCCTTGCATCATGGCTGGCCCATCCTGCGACAGTGCCGATGTGCTTTATGAAAAGCGCCCGATGCTGTTGCCAATTAGTCTGCGCGCAGGCGACCGCGTGTTGATCCGCAACACCGGCGCTTACACATCGACCTACTCAAGCGTTTGTTTTAACGGCTTTCCTCCGCTTGCCGTCGAAGTGATCTAAGCGAACAGCGGCACGCAGTATACCGTTGTGTGCCGCTAACCTTATAAAAAGTAACGATTTTTTCTTTACACGGGTGGCGTTTGCGGCAAAGCTTCGGGCATGCTTATTTTGTTAAGGTTTGCCCATGCCACCTCTTGCTGACCATCCGTTGCGCTATGCGCTTTCCAACGAGCTTCACGCGCGCCCGTTTCCAAAACTGGCGGCGCCATCACGGGCCGCTTTCCTCGCGCTCAAACCCGCAACCCATGCTGCGGGCCGCGATCGGGCAGCTGATCTGGCGCATTTGATCGACCTTTTGGACCGCTACGGGGCGGCGCATCCGCAGCCCGAGGCCACACATTATTCCGGTCAGATTGGCAAGCACCTGCTGAAATGGGAAAGCCACACGGAATTCGTCACCTATACGATTTTCGGTGAAGGCAATGCCGAGATACCCTTTGATGCGACAACCTTCAAAATGTTTCCTGAGGACTGGCTGTCTTCTGCCCCTGGTACGCGTGTGACAAGCGCGCTGATCCGCGTGGAACGGCACGACGGCGACGAGGGGATCATTGAGAAGGCCAACGCGTGGTTTGTGCCTGAAAGCCTCGCCATCGCCCGCGTGTTGGAAGACGAGTTGGTGATCGCCAGCGACTTTCGGATTGATCCGGCTGGGCACATGCGCATGGCCGTTTTCGCGCGGACCAAGACCGGCGAGCGCCGCATCGGACGCGTTGTGCAAAGGCTCTGCGAGATCGAGACCTATAAGTCGATGGCGATGCTTGGACTTGCCGCCGCGCGAAAACTTGCGCCGATCATGTCGACAATTGACGGCCAAGTCGGCCATTTGATTGCCGATTTGAACAACGATGAGATTGCGCCCGATCAGACGCTCAAGCAGCTTTTGACGATTTCGGCAGAGCTTGAAAACATCGTCGCCCAAACCGCCTACCGTTTTGGTGCGACGGGGGCCTATGAGACCATCGTGAACCAGCGGATCAACATTTTGCGCGAAGGACGGTTCCTTGGGCGCCAGACTTTTGGCGAGTTCATGATGCGCCGTTTTGATCCTGCGATGCGCACGGTGGAATCGACACAAGCGCGCTTGCGCAGCCTCTCTGATCGTGCGCTGCGGGCGGGGGACTTGCTGCGCACAAGAGTGGACGTCGAGCGCTCTGCGCAGAACCAATCACTTTTGACGAGCATGGACAAACGCGCCGATCAACAGCTGCGTTTGCAGCAAACCGTCGAGGGGCTTTCAGTTGTCGCAATTAGCTATTACGCCGTGAGCCTTGCGCTCTATGTGCTTGGCCCGATTGAGAAAACCTATGGGATTTCCAAGACCTATATCGGGGCCAGCGTGACCCCGATTGTCCTTGTTCTGGTCTGGTTGATGATCCGCCGGATCCACCGGCGGATGCATTAAAGCCCCCGAATGCTTGGGTCTAAGGCGTCGCGTAGACCGTCACCGATGTAGTTGACCGCAAGAACCGTTAGCGAAATCGCCAGACCCGGCCAAATGACCCGCTCGGGGAAGGCCGTCATGCGGTCAACGCTATCAAACAGGATTTTTCCCCATGTCGGAAAATCGGACGGAAAGCCGAGCCCGAGGAATGACAACGCACTCTCGGTGATAATCGCGGTGGCGAGGCCAAGCGTCGCCGAGACCATGATTGGCGACAGCACGTTTGGCAGCAAATGCCGCGTGATCATCCGTCGCGCAGGGGTGCCGATAGAGCGGGCCGCAAGCACGAATTCGCGCTCTTTGATCGCCATCACATCACCGCGGACAATCCGCGCGGTTTGCATCCAGCTCGTGATCCCGATCCCGGTCACGATCAGGATGAAGATACCCTGTTCGGGGCCAAAGGTGGCCCGCAGCGGGTCGCGGAACAAGAGCATCATCACCAGCAGGAGCGGCAGCAATGGCAAGGCCAGCACCAGATCGGTAAAGCGCATCAAGATGCCGTCCAGCCGCTTGAAATACCCTGCCAAGACACCGATTGTCGTGCCAATGAGCAGCGCAAGGACCATCGCAGTCCAGCCCACAGCAAGGCTGATCCTGCCGCCTTGCATGATGTTGGCCATGATATCGCGCCCGAGGTTGTCGGTTCCCATAGGCCGCGCCCAGCTCACCTTTGCGCCGCTGTCGAAAATCGCCATATAGATCGGCCGCACATCTTTGTTGCGGATATCCAGTTTGCCTGGATCGACGTTCCAAAGCGACGGGCCAATCAGGCAAAACAGCGTGATAAAAATCAGGAACCCGAGCCCGAACACAGCGCCTTTGTGGGTCTTGAATTGGTCCCAGACATCCCACCACTGATTGCGGGGCTTTGCCGTCATGTCCATGGAGTTATCAGTCATAGCGGATCCTCGGATCAAGCACGCCGTAGAGAATATCGGCAATCAGGTTCATCATGACGATCAGCACCGCAAGCAGGAAGGTGATCGTCATGACCATCGGAATATCATTGCCTTGCAGCGCGATGATGAGCAGTTGGCCAAGGCCGTTCACCTTGAAAATCTGCTCGGTGATAATTGCCCCGCCAAAGATGGAAGGGATGCCAAGCGCGATGACGGTCACAACAGGGATCATCGAGTTGCGCAAGACGTGCTTCATGACCACAACGCTCTCTGTCATGCCTTTGGCACGCGCGGTGCGCACATAGTCTTGCCCAAGGTTATCGAGCATCGAGGCGCGCATATAACGGCTGACTTGCGCGGTTGTTTGTAGCGCTAGCACCATCACGGGCATGATCATTTGTTTAAGCTGGAACATGAAAGTGTCCCATGAGTTGACCACATGGGTTGTGTCGTAAATCGAGGGCAACCATTTGAGTTGCACAGAGAAAATCACAATCAGCAGCACACCGCTAAAGAACGGCGGCACCGAAAAGCCGATCATCGAGACGAAAGTCCCTGTCTGGTCGAAAACCGAATATTGCTTATAGGCCGAGATAATTCCGATCGGCAGCGCGATCAGCACCCCCACGATATAGGACATCCCCACAACCCAAAGCGTCTGCGGCAAACGCTGTGCGATAGTATCAAACACCGGGCTGCGCGATTGGAACGAGATGATCCGCTGCGCGCCGTCCGCAAAGTTTGTACCAAATGCGCTATCAAACCAATATTGCGGCTCGACAATGAAAAACTGCTTGAGCCAGAGCGGAAAACGCACCCACCACGGCTCGCCCAAGCCCAGAGCCAAACGCATCTTTTCTTTGACTTCTGGAGGGATCGTGAGCGGCATTTGCGCCATCGGGTCGCCAGGGGCGAGTTCGAGCAGCATGAAGATCACAAAAGCAATGAACAAAAGCGTCGGGATCGACAGCAACAACCTGCGGAGGGTGAAGGTGAGCATGTTAAGGGCGCCTTGGTTAAGTGCTTTGTTGGGGAAGGAGGGCAGGGGAAACCTGCCCTCCGAGTGTGTTTTCGTAGGATGGGTTTTAACCCATCACCCGCTTACTTTTCGCGGTACCAGTCAGCCACGTTCCAAAGCTCGGAGTCCCAAGTGTTCAGCACTACGCCGCCAAGCGTGTTGGCTTTCGCAGACACGCGACCACGGTCAACCAGTGGCACGATTGTCATCGTGTCTTTGGTCAGCATGTCGTTCATCTTACGGGCCAATTCGCCGCGCTTTTCGATGTCGGCGGTCGCACCAAGCTCGTCGATCAGCGCGTCATAGGCTGGATCGCAGAAACGGTTGATGTTCTCACCCTGCCACTGGCTGTCAGGCTTTGGCTCGCCGCCACACTTATAAGCTGCGAGGTAGGCTTGCGGGTCTGTGCCGTCAAAGTTGTTGGCATACATTTCGACGTCTGCATAGAACTTCTGAAACGTGTCAGGCGAACCTGGGTCACCACCAAAGAAAACGGACGCATCAAGGTTACGCAGTTCGGTTTCAACACCAATCTGGCTCCACATGTCTTTAATCAAGGCTTGGAAATCCTGACGCACAGCGTTTGTGGATGTCTGGTACAAGATCTTGAGTTCAACACCGTCTTTGTCACGGATGCCGTCGCCATTGCTGTCAACCCAACCGGCCTCATCAAGCAGCGCATTTGCGCCTTCGATGTCTTGGGTCAAGCAGCCTGTGTTGTCTGTGGAGGCATAGATCTCGGGACCAGGCACGAGGTTACAGGTCGGACGACCCGCCTGACCGTAGCCGACTTCAACCAGCAATTCGCGGTCGATGGCCATCGACAGCGCGTGGCGCACGGCAAAATCAGACAAGAACGGGTGCGGATGCGCAACAGTTGCACGCTCGCCTTCTGGTAGGTCTGGCGATGGATTGGTCAGGTTCATTTCCAGACGTTCGACAAGCGTGCCGAATGCAGAAATTGGTGTGCCAACGCCGCCTTCAGCCATCGCTGCAAGCACGTCAGGTGCAAGCTGCATGTTCCAAGCGTAATCAAACTCGCCTGTTTCCATCACAGCACGACCCGCAGCAGTTGCGTCGCCGCCCCCTTTGAAGGTTACGGTTGCGAAGGCTGGCTTTGCAGGGTCACGGTAGTTCTGGTTGGCTTCCATCTGGATCACGTCGTTTGTGCGGAAGTCGGTCACAACAAACGGGCCGGTTCCGATTGGGCCGAAGTTCGCGTCTGTGCACTCAGGTGCCTTGGCGCCGAGGCAGTTCTCAAACTGTGCCTTCTGGATGATCGGAGACTGAGCGCCTGCGAAAGGGCCGTAAGGGTTTGGCTTCGGGCTGTCGAAGGTGACTTTGATGGTCAAATCGTCGATGGCTTCGACGGAGGCAACGCCGTCAAACTTGGACGCCTGCGCACAGCCGCCTTCTGGGTGCATACAGTATTCGGCCGTGAAAGCTACGTCGGCAGAGGTCACGGGCGAGCCGTCAGACCAGAGCAGGCCAGCCTTCAGCTTCCAAGTGATCGAGGTCAGATCCTCGGATACGCCGCCATTGCCGACTGTCGGGATTTCTTCTGCGAGGAAAGGCACAAGCGCGCCTGTCTCGTTGTAGCGTGCGAGTGGCTCGATGATCATCGACGCGGACTCAAGATCTTTGGTGCCGCCCGAAAGATATGGGTTCAAAATCGATGGCGCTTGCCAATAGATGATGTTGAGTTGACCGTCGCTGCCACGCTCCGCCATTGCCGCAGGGGCAAAGGCAAGAGAGGCTACTGCGCCCATCAATACTGTCTTCATTTTCATGTTTTCACTCTCCTAGTTGGTGCTCTTATTTTTAACCTCGGGTCCTGTCGTTATGCTCGGCAGGGGTTTATTCTTATGACTCGTTGAATAAGTGGCAGGCCGTAAACTGGCGCGGCTTCACTTCTCGGTATGCGGGCTCAACCTCGCGGCAGATGTCCATTACCGCGGGGCAGCGCGAGCAAAAGTTGCAGCCCTTGGGCGGGTTGGAGGGCGAGGGCACGTCGCCTTGCAAAATGATCCGCTCGGTCTTGCGCGCAAGGGACGGGTCAGGCTCGGGCACGGCAGATAGCAGCGCCTTGGTGTAAGGGTGCAGCGGGGCCGCAAACAGCGTTTCACGATCGGCCAGTTCTACGATCTTGCCCAGATACATCACCGCCACCCGCGTCGCGATATGGCGCACCATCGACAGGTCGTGGCTGATGAACAGATAGGTCAGGCCGAACTGCTCTTGCAGGTCTTCGAGCAGGTTGACCACCTGCGCTTGGATCGACACGTCAAGGGCGGCAATCGGCTCGTCACAGACGATAAACTTGGGGTTAAGGGCAAGCGCGCGGGCAATCCCGATCCGCTGCCGCTGTCCGCCAGAAAACGCCTGCGGGTAGCGTTTTGCAAAGGCGCGGTTCAGGCCAACAGCATCCATCAACTCGGCCACTTTCTCGCGCTTTTCTTGCGCGGTCAGGGTCGTGTGTTCATCCAAGGGCTCGCGGATAATCGCCTCGACGGTCATGCGCGAGTTGAGCGAGGCTTGCGGGTCTTGGAACACCATCTGCATCATCGGGCGCATTTCGCGCAGTTGGCTTTGGGGTGTGCTCCCGATCTCGATCCCGTCCATGGTGATCTCGCCCGAGGTAATATCGTAAAGCCGCAGCACAGCGCGTCCTGCTGTGGATTTCCCGCAGCCGCTTTCGCCCACAAGGCCCAGAGTTTCGCCTTCTATGACGTCAAAGGTGATGCCGTCCACCGCCTTTACCGCGCCGGTTTTGCGACGCAGTAGCCCTGAGTGAATAGGGAAATGCATCTTGACGTCGCGCACGGAAACCAGCGCTTTCTTCGGGTTATCCAGCATGGGCGATCTCCAAGGGATCAGCAAGGAAGCAGGCCGTGTCATGGCCTTCGCCGATTTCAAAGCGCGGCGGCACCTTCACGGCGCAGACAGGCATTGCCTTACTGCACCGCTCGCGGAACGGGCAGGAGGTCGGCGTGCCCACAACCAAGGGCGGCTGGCCCTCAATCACGGTCAGACGCGCGGCACGTTTGCCGCTGATTGACGGGATCGTTTTTAAGAGGGCGGATGTATAGGGGTGCTGCGGATTGCTGAACAGCTCGTGCACAGGCGCATGTTCGACCCCTTGCCCGCCATACATCACCATCACGCGGTCCGCGATGCCCGCGATCACACCAAGGTCGTGGGTGATCCAGATCACGGCCATGCCCAGCTTCTCGCGCAGTTCCTGCATCAGCTCCAAAATCTGCGCCTGAATGGTCACGTCGAGGGCCGTCGTCGGCTCGTCAGCGATCAAGACTTGGGGATCACAAGCCAGCGCAATCGCGATCATGACGCGCTGGCGCATGCCGCCGGAAAACTGGTGCGGGTAGTCGTCCAAGCGGCGCTCTGCATCGGGAATACCGACCAGTTGGAGCAGTTCCTTGGACCGCACAGCCGCGTCTTTCTTGGACATGCCCATGTGTTTGCGCAGCGGTTCCGCGATCTGAGAGCCCACGGTAAACACAGGGTTGAGCGAGGTCATCGGGTCTTGGAACACAAAGCCGATCTTGCCGCCGCGGACGCGGCGCAACTCTTCGGCGCTCACTTTCAACAGGTCTTGTCCGTCAAACATTACCCGCCCTGCTCGAATTTCTGCAGGGGGCATGGGCAGCAGTCCCAAGAGCGACATCATCGTGACAGACTTGCCCGATCCGCTTTCGCCGACAACGCCCAAAAGCTCGCCCGCCTTGAGATCAAAGCTTACATCGTTCACTGCGTGGACTTCACCGCCGCGTGTTTTGAATACGGTCTTCAGGCCTTGGACATCCAAGACTGGCAGCGCCCCGTCGGGCATAGAGAACCTCCCCGTTGGTTCTAATCCGTTGTTTTATGAGGCCAATTCTTTGATTGGTCCTAATTTTTACCAAACGGTAACACGGATTCGTTTCGCTGCAAGCTGATTCCTGTTTGCGCTTACCCTACGATACCGCCAAGCTGTTTTGGAACGTGACATTCAGAGGCCCAATCCATGACACTTGCCAGAGACCTGATGGAAAAACTGGTCAGCTTTCCGACCGTAAGCAGCCAAAGCAACCTCGCACTTATTGATTTTGTGGAAAGCTATCTGGCCGACCTTGGCGTGGCCGCGACCCGTGTGCCCGATGCAACGGGGCAGAAGGCCGCGCTTTATGCCCATATCGGACCAGAGATTGCAGGCGGCGTTGTGCTTTCGGGCCATACGGATGTTGTGCCCGTGGAGGGGCAGGCATGGGACACCGATCCGTTCACTGTGACCGAGAAAGACGGGAAGCTTTACGGGCGCGGCACTTGCGACATGAAGGGCTTTGACGCGCTGGCCTTATCCGCCGTGCCGCTCGCGCTCAAACGCGGCATCAAACGGCCGCTACAAATTGCGCTGTCTTACGACGAAGAGGTGGGCTGTGTCGGCGCGCCACCAATGATTGACCATATGGTCAGCTACGGCATGCCCCGCGCTGATACGGTGATCGTGGGCGAGCCTTCGATGATGCAGGTGGTCACAGGCCACAAGGGCGGTATCGGCTGGGATATGCATTTTCGCGGGTTCGAAGTGCATTCCTCGATTGCCTATCAAGGCGTCAGCGCCGTGATGATGGCTGCCAAGATGATTGACTGGTGTAATCAGGTGAATGCCGAGAATGCGGCGGCTGTACCGTCCGCTGTCGCAGCCGCTTTTGATCCGCCTTACACGGGGCTGCATGTGGGCACGATCAGCGGCGGGACGGCCAATAACATCACCGCTAAAGACTGCTATTTCAACGTGAACATCCGCCTTGTCCCTGGTGACGACGTGCGCGTCTGGGAGGCCCGTGTCCTCGCGAAAGTGGCCGAGCTTGAGGCCGAGATGAAGGCCATACGCCCCGAAGCAGGGATCACGGCCAACCAATACTTTGAACTGACAGGGTTGGTGCCTGAAAACATGGGGCGCGCCGAGGAAATCGCGCGGCGTCTGACGGGGGACAACGGCACCCATGTCGTCAGCTACGGCGCCGAGGCAGGCCAATTCCAAGAGCGCGGCTATTCCGCCGTGATCTGCGGACCTGGGGATATTGCGCAGGCGCATCAGCCCAATGAATTCATCACCGTCGATCAATTCCAACAAGGCGAGGACTTTATCGCTCGCCTCATCGAGGCCCTTGCCGAATGACTTTCCCATTCGCTTTACTAACGTCGCCCGAACATCAGCAGGCCTTGCCCCAATCATGTGATGTCGTTGTGATCGGGGCAGGGATCATCGGCGTCATGACCGCGTGGGAACTGGCCAAATCCGGTCTGAGGGTCGTGGTGCTGGAGAAGGGCCGTGTCGCAGCCGAGCAATCTTCGCGCAACTGGGGCTGGATCCGCAGTCAGGGGCGCGACCCTGCCGAATTGCCGATTATGGCCGAAGCTGCGGCGATGTGGCGGCAATTCGCGCGCGACATCCCTGAGGATATCGGGCTGCGGCAAACGGGTGTGGCCTATCTCGCGGCCAAACCCGCAGAGGTCGGGCGCTATGAAGACTGGTTGCCAAACGCCAAGGAACACGGGCTGTCATCGCGGATTTTGACCACCAAACAGACGGCGGATTTGATGCCAAAAGCGGCGCAAACTTGGGCGGGGGCGCTTTGGACCGACAGCGACATGCGCGCGGAACCTTGGGTGGCCTTGCCCGCCTTGGCGCGGGCGGCTGTGCGAGACGGGGTGATAATCATCGAAGGCTGTGCTGTGCGTACGCTTGATATTTCGGGCGGTAAAGTGGCGGGGGTCGTCACTGAAAATGGCCGCATCGCGGCACCTGAGGTCGTGCTTGCGGGCGGCGCTTGGTCGCAGCTCTTTTTGCGCAGGCACGGGATCAGCATTCCACAACTCTCCGTGCGGGCCACCGTGGCCGCAACCGAGGCCTTGCCGGATGTCTACCAAGGCGGGGCCGTGGACAACAGGCTTGCATGGCGGCGGCGCGAAGATGGCTGCTATACGCTCGCCCCGTCAGGGTTTCACGAGCTTTACGTCGGCCCAGACGCGTTTCGGGCCTTGCGCGGCTATACCAAACCCCTGCTTGCCGACCCGCTTGGCACGCGGCTTTTGCCCGCAGCGCCCAAGGGGTTTCCCGATGCGTGGGGGACCAAACGCGACTGGGCCGCCGACGCGGTTTCGCCGTTCGAGCGGATGCGCATCCTGAACCCTGCGCCCAACCGTGCCAAAGTGGCGAAACTCGCCCGCGATTTTGCAGCGACATTTCCCGAACTCGGCACCGTGAAAATCAAGACAGCTTGGGCGGGGATGATCGACACGATGCCCGATGTGGTGCCCGTCGTGGATCGCGCACCGCTGTCGGGGCTGACGATAGCGACGGGGATGTGCGGGCACGGATTTGGGATCGGACCGGCCTTCGGGCGGATCGTGGCCCTCATGGTGCGCGGCGAGGCTGCGGGCTATGACATGAGCCGCTTTCGGTTCGGGCGGTTCACGGATGGTTCGACCTTGGTGCTTGGTCCAAATCTCTGATTGGGGTCTTGCGCGTCGGCGCGCGCTGGTTCAGGCTTTGGGAAAATCCCGCAAATTTGGAGCGAACCCATGCCAGTTAAGAACCGTTTTGCAGAGCTTTTGCCAGAAATCACCGCTTGGCGACGAGATTTGCATGAGCATCCAGAGATTCTGTTTGAGACGCACCGCACGGCGAGCGTGGTGGCCGACAAGCTTAAGGCCTTCGGTTGCGACGAGATTGTGACGGGGATCGGCCGCACGGGCGTTGTCGGCGTGATCAAGGGGAAAACCAATAAGTCAGGCAAAGTCATCGGCCTGCGCGCCGATATGGATGCCCTGCCTATTCACGAGGCGACGGGGCTGGACTACGCGTCCAAGACCGATGGCGCGATGCATGCCTGCGGACACGACGGGCATACGGCCATGTTGCTGGGGGCGGCCAAATACCTCTCCGAGACCCGCAATTTTGACGGCACCGTTGTCGTAATCTTCCAACCCGCAGAAGAAGGCGGCGGCGGCGGGCGCGAGATGTGTGAAGACGGCATGATGGACCGCTGGGGCATTCAAGAGGTTTACGGCATGCACAACTGGCCGGGCAAACCTGTTGGCTCATTCGCAATCCGTCCGGGCGCGTTTTTCGCCGCGACCGATCAGTTCGAGATCGTGGTGGAAGGTAAGGGCGGTCATGCGGCCAAGCCACAAGAAACCGTCGATAGCATTCTCGTCGCAAGCCATTTGGTGACGGCGCTACAATCCATCGCAAGTCGCAACGCGGACCCCGTGGATCAGGTGGTCGTCTCTGCCACCTCCATCGAGAGTTCGTCCAAGGCGTTTAACGTCATCGCCCAGCGGACGCACCTCAAAGGCACCATTCGGACCATGTCCAAAGAGATGCGTGCCTCGGCCGAAACGCGGCTTAAGGCGATTGCGGAAGGCACTTGCAAGACCTTCGGCGCAGAGGCCAAAATCAGCTTTTATCACGGCTACCCGTCTATGGTGAACCATCCAGAGCAGACCGAATTTGCAGCCGCAGTCGCGACCAAAGTGTCAGGGGCCTGCGAAGAAGCGCCGCTGGTCATGGGCGGCGAAGACTTCGCCTATATGCTCGAAGAGCGCCCCGGGGCCTATATTCTGGTGGGCAATGGCGATACGGCCTCTGTGCACCATCCCGAGTATAACTTTGACGATGAGGCCATTCCTGCAGGCTGTAGCTGGTGGGCAGGCATCGTTGAAGAGCGTATGCCAGCAGCGTAACGCCAAAAAAAGGGGTGGTCTTTGCCAAGACCACCCTAATCGCGTTATCGTCATGGGCGCGGTGCGCTCGAAATTCCGCGTTTCGCCCACGACTAAGGTGCACCCTGCGTTCCCTCAGAGGGCTTTCGCGTCAGGCGGAGAAACGGTATTCAATCGTCGAGAACGCGTCCTCACCAAAGCCATAGACCAATTTCAGGCCATCAGCGCCCGCACGGACGCCATGCTCGGCGTTTGCGGGCACAAAGATCGCGGAGCCGGGTGCAAAATGAAGAGGTTGTCCGTCAATCGTCACAACACCTGATCCCGAAAGACAAAAGTAGAATTCAGGTGGGGTATGACGATGCAGGTGCAAGACGCCATGGGCAGGAAACGTCGCGACCCCAAGGACCACACCGGTCGATGCGGTTTTGTCGCCCGAAATCAGTGTTTGCCATGTGACGTTGCCAAAGGCGGGATCAAAGCCGCCTTCAATCGGTTGATCGTCCACAATTGTGAGAAAGCCGGCGGGGGTGTCGTTTGCAGCTTCTGGTAGCGTGAAAGTATCAGCGGTGGCGTCGATAAGTGCGGATACGGGCATGGTCATTTTCCTGAGGGTTAAAGTGGACTGGCTGGGGCCAGATATCAATCACTTGCGATAAAAATAAAAATGATGAAAAATGCAATCTATACCTAAATTAATTTGGTGATAGATCGTGCTGGAAAAACAAATCAACCTGACATGGCTGCGCACCTTTGAAGCCGCCGCCCGACACCTGAACTTCACCGAAACGGCAGCGGAGCTTGGGCTGACACAGGCAGCAGTCAGTTTGCACATCCGCTCGCTGGAAGAGCGGCTGGGGAACCGCTTGTTCCATCGCCGCGCGCGTCACCTCTCACTCACAGAGATCGGGCAGGCCTATGTCACGACTGTGCGGCACTCCTTGTCCGATATCAGTCTTGCCACGGCCAGCCTGTTTGGCACTGCAACAAGCCGGATGATCACGCTCAAAGCGCCGATATCGACATCCGCGCTCTGGCTGGCGCCGCGCTTGCCCAAATTCAAAGAGGCGCATCCGGACATTGATTTGCGTTTGGTGTCTAACATCTGGACCGATGCAACGGGGTTTGACGACGTCGATGTCGAGTTGCGCGTGGGGCGCGGCGACTGGACAGATAGCCCCTCTGAAAAACTGTCTGACGACTGCATTGTCCCGATATGTAGCATCGGGTCGGAGGGGCGCGTCAGCCAGCAAGAAGACCTCCTCAAGGGGCCGCTCATCCGTATTCTCGGACAGGAGTCGGATTGGGTGCGCTACTTTACCGCGCATGATCTTGGCATGCCCGCGAACGTTGCAGAGTATTTCGTGGACACCATGACGGCGGCGATCGAATTGGCGGCGGCCGGCGGAGGCTATGCCGTCGTCATGCAGCGGCTGGTGAATATGGCGAATGCCACACACCCGCGCGTTGCTGTCGCGGGCGGGCCGGTTCCAATTCCCAACGGGCATTATCTGATGCGGCCGCGGTCAAAACGCTCCAAGCGGCCCGAGGTGCTTCTTTTTGAGAATTGGCTCTACGAAGCCTTTGCCGAAGACAGCGCGGATAACGGCCAGCCTTGAAAAAGGCGGCTTTCCTGACGGTTAGCCGCCTGTGTGGCTCATATGCCTGCTGACTTGGCCATCGACCTCTTGGCGGGAATAGTCGAAATCATGGCCCTTTGGCTTTAGCCCGATCGCCGCGCGAATAGCGTCTTCCAAGGTGGCGTCATTCTCGGAGGCTCGCAAAGGGGCACGCAGGTCGGAATGACCCTCCTGACCCAAGCAGGTGTAAATCTCGCCCGTGCAGGTGATCCGCACGCGGTTGCAGCTTTCGCAGAAATTATGCGAAAGCGGCGTGATAAAGCCGATTTTCTGCCCCGTTTCATCGACACGGACATAGCGCGCTGGGCCACCCGTGCGCTCTGGCAAATCCGTCAGCTTACCGCGCTCTGCCAATGTGGCGCGCAAATCCTTGAGCGACCAATATTGTCCGATGCGGTCTTCATTGCCCAGATCACCCATCGGCATGACCTCGATAAAGGTGATGTCAACGTCACGCGCCGCACACCAATCGGTCAGGGTGAATAGTTCGGCTTCGTTGAACCCCTTAAGAGCGACGGTATTGATCTTGACCCGCATACCCGCAGCCTGTGCCGCATCAATGCCACGTAAAACCTGGGGCAGGCGGCCCCAGCGGGTGACGCGGGCGAATTTTTCTTCGTCCAGTGTATCAAGCGAAATATTGATCCGCTTGACGCCACAAGCAGCCAAATCAGCGGCGTATTTCTCAAGCTGGCTGCCATTGGTTGTCAGGGTCAACTCCGACAGAGCGCCCGTTTCCAAATGCCGCGACATGGCTTGGAAGAATTTCATGATATCGCGGCGCACCAGCGGCTCGCCGCCCGTGATCCGCAGCTTCTTCACGCCCATGCGCACAAAGGCCGAACACATTCGGTCGAGCTCTTCGAGGGTGAGCAGTTCCTTCTTGGGCAGGAACGTCATATTCTCGGACATGCAATAGACGCAGCGAAAATCGCAGCGGTCCGTCACAGAGACGCGCAGGTAGCTGATGGTGCGGGCGAATGGGTCGATCAAGGGAACTGTCATGTGCCAAACCTAGGGGCACGCGACTGGCTGCGCAAGGCGATTTGGAACGCTTGCACCCGCGAAATCAACACAATACGGTTGGACGCATGAAATATGTTGTTCTTGTTCCGTTTGTTATCCTTGCTGGCTGCGATTCGCCGTCGCTGCAAGACGCGTTCCAATCCCCCGCCACAGCCGCGAATGCCGCGGAGGTGCCAGCGACCGTGGTCGCGACCCTTGATCCCACGCCGCCACCGCCGCCGCCACCGCAGGCGCGTATTGTGGCGCAATTTGACACAACAACCGCCGAAGATCGGGCCGCTGCGACAGCAAAGCCCAAGCCGGCCGGCGAGACAAAGCTGGGCACGACGATCGCAACGCTGGGCTCGCCTGCTGATCCGGGGATCTGGTTAAAAACGCCGCTGGTCAAAACGCTGGTCATGGGCCGCGCGGTCTATGGGGCCAACGGTAAAAGCGTGACGCTCGAACTGCGCCCCTCTGGCGGGGCTGACGGGTCGGGCAGCCAAATCAGTCTGCCAGCGATGCGCCTTTTGGACGCCCCGCTGACAGGCCTGTTGGAACTCACCGTCTACGCCAACTGATCAGCCCATATAGCGGCTTGCTTCTTTGACGACGAATTTCTTCATCAACGGGCCATGCTCGGCCAGAAATTCCGCAGTTCGGTCGTGATCATGTTTGGACAGATCGCGCAGCCAGCCCGCAATAGCGTCTTGCACCAAAAACTCTTTTTCCGCGACCAGATCCGCAGCCCAGCCAAGGACGCGCTGGCGCACCTCGATTTCGGCGGGTTTGGGGTGATTTTGTTTGGTCCATGGCAGGGTCATCATGAAGGCTGCGCGCCGCGCCCAAGGGTTTTCTGATTGCGCCCATTCGGCAAGCGTCTCAAGGCGGGCAGGGTCGGCCACAAGCCGTTTTTGCCCTGCGACGCAAACCAGATCGGTAATGCCAAGGGCGTCAAGATCAGGCACCCACGCACAGATCAAATCCCACGCGCTACTGTCATCTGGGCGGATGCGGGCTTGGGTCAACAGCTTTGCTGCGGCCACGCGGCCCTCATGCACATTCCTCTGCCAAAGCCCAGAGGCCAGCGCCAGACGGGCCTCAAGATCAAGTGTATCGCGCCAGCCTTTGACAGCCGTATCAATCACAGGAGTTGCTACCCCAAGATAGGGCCGTTCCACCTTATGATAAGACTGCATCTCTGCGGCCTTGGCTGCATCTGTCCCGAGCAGGTCGAGCGCCTCTTGCGGGGTCATTCTACTGTCACCGATTTGGCGAGGTTGCGGGGTTGGTCGACGTCTGTGCCCTTTGCAATCGCGGTGTGATAAGCGAGCAATTGGGCAGGGATCGCATAGAGGATCGGGGCCAGGAAGTCGTCGATCTCTGGCATGATGATCGTATCCCAAACGCCCATCGAGGCCTCGTTTGATCCCCTCTGATTGGTGATCAACAGAACCTTGCCGCCACGGGCCATCACCTCTTGCATGTTGGAGACGGTTTTCTCGAAAAGCTTGTCATGCGGGGCCATCACAATGATCGGCACATGTTCGTCCACAAGGGCGATCGGGCCGTGTTTCAGTTCACCTGATGCATAAGCTTCGGCATGGATGTAGCTGATTTCTTTCAGTTTTAATGCGCCTTCCAATGCGAGGGGGAACATTGCCCCACGTCCGAGGAAGAGAATATCACGGGCCTTGGACAGCTGGCGGGCCACCTTTGAAACCTTGTCCTCGATTGCCAATGCGTGGTTGACGACGCCAGGCAAAGCGCGGAGCGCTGCGAGCTTCTGGGTCAAGGTGTCAGCGTCGATCATCCCGCGATCTTTTGCAGCTTTCAGCGCCAAAATCGCCAGTGTTGTCAACTGGCAGGTGAAGGCCTTGGTCGAGGCCACACCGATCTCGACGCCCGCATAGATCGGTAGGGCCAGATCGCTTTCGCGCGCGATCGAACTCGTGGTGACGTTGACGACCGACAGGATTTTCGCGGCCTTGCCCTCCATATAACGCAGCGCGGCCAGCGTATCTGCGGTCTCGCCCGACTGGCTGACGAACAGTGCGACGGTGCCTTTCGTGACGGGCGGTTCGCGGTAACGGAACTCGGACGCTACGTCGATTTCGACGGGCAGACCTGCGATCTGCTCGAACCAGTGTTTTGCAACATGGCAGGCGTAAAACGCTGTGCCGCAAGCGACCATTGTCAGGCGCTCCACTTGCGCGAAGTCGATCCCGTCGTCTGGCAATACGACGTCCGTGCCCGAAGCATTGATGTATTGCGAGAGGGCCCCTTGCAAAACCGTCGGCTGTTCGGCGATTTCTTTGGACATAAAGTGCTTGAACCCGCCCTTGTCCGCCGAATTATTATCGATGGTGATCGTCGTAACTGCGCGATTGGCCAAGTCACCGTTGATGTCGCGGATTTCGAGGGAATTGCGGTTGATCACGGCCCAGTCACCTTCTTCGAGATAGGTGATCTGATCCGTCATCGGGGACAGGGCAATGGCATCCGACCCGACAAACATTTCGCCTTTGCCATGGCCAATCGCCAAGGGCGATCCCTTGCGCGCTGCGATCAGCAGATCGTCTTCGCCGTCAAACAGGAAGCAAAGCGCATAAGCCCCTTCAAGCCGTGCAATTGTCTGCGCGGCGGCATCGCGCGGGGCGAGGCCTTGATCGAGATAGTATTGCGCCAACAGCGCCACTGTTTCGGTATCCGTATCGGTTTGATAGGGGAGACCGTTCTCGGTCAGAAACACGCGCAATTCGCGAAAGTTTTCGATGATCCCATTGTGCACCACGGCCACGGAGGTCGCGCGGTGCGGGTGTGCGTTGTTTACATTTGGCGCGCCATGGGTGGCCCAGCGGGTGTGCCCGATCCCAGCTTTCCCTGCCAATGGTTCGTGCACTAGCAAATCGGACAGGTTCGCCAATTTGCCAATCGCACGACGGCGCTCCAGTTTGTTGTTGTTGTTGTTGTTGATGGTGGCAATACCGGCACTGTCATAGCCGCGATATTCGAGCCGTTTGAGCGCCTCAACCAGAATTGGCGCTGCTTCGTGGTGGCCAAGGACCCCTACAATTCCGCACATTTTATTGATCCTTAACCTGTTTTGCCTTTAAATTCTTCAACTTCTCAAACATACGCACGGCAAAGCTTGCCTTGTTGTCTTGCCGCGCGCGCGCGACACCCAGTGCGCCGTCAGGCACGTCGCGGGTGATGACCGATCCGCTGGCCGTCATGGCCTGATGGCCGACGGTCACAGGCGCCACGAGCATTGTGTTCGACCCGATGAACGCATCCTCACCGATGACGGTGCGATGCTTGAACACGCCGTCATAGTTGCATGTGATCGTACCTGCGCCGATATTCGTGCGCGCGCCAATATCTGCGTCACCGATATAGGTGAGGTGGTTGATCTTGGCACCTTCGGCCACAATCGCATTCTTGATTTCGACGAAATTGCCGACGTGCACATTCTCCTGCAATTCTGCACCCGGGCGCAGGCGGGCGTATGGCCCGACAGTCGCACCTTGCGACACATGGCAACCCTCTAAGTGGGAGAAAGCACGGATTTTGGCACCGGATTCCACCGTCACATTCGGGCCGAAGACCACGTTTTGCTCGATAATCGCGTCGCGCCCCAGATAGGTATCATAGGCGAAGAAGACTGTCTGGGGTGCAAGCAATGTGACCCCGTCTTCTATGGCGGCTGCACGGGCGCGCGCCTGAAAATCGGCCTCTGCGGCGATTAGTTCTGCACGGCTGTTAACGCCCAAGGTTTCGGCCTCTGCGCAGCGCACAACAGTGGCAGAAAGCCCCTTGGCCCGCGCAAGGCCGATGATATCGGTGAGGTAATATTCGCCCGCTGCATTGTCATTGCCAACAGCCGCGACAAGGTCAAACAAAACCGAAGATTTCGCCGCAACAACGCCGCTATTACAAAGTGTTACCGCACGTTCTTCATTCGTCGCGTCTTTGAACTCTGCGATCCGCTCAAGGGTTTCGCCTTGCGTGATCAAGCGCCCGTAGCGGCCCGGATCGGCGGCTTCAAAGCCAAGCACAACGACATCGTACGCGCTGCGCGCTTCGGCCATCGCTTCGAGCGTTTCGGCACAGATAAAAGGGGTGTCTCCGTAAAGAACAATCGCATCGCCATCGAAATCTTCCAAGGCGGGGCGAGCCTGCGCCACCGCATGCGCCGTACCCAATTGCTCGGCCTGCAAAACCGTCTGCGCATCAGGGTCATAGGCAAGCGCGGCCTTGCTCACGGCTTCGGCCCCGTGACCGGCAACAATGACGGTTATCTCGGGGTTCAGGGCCGCACCCGCGCGCATCGCGTGGACCAGCATTGGGGCGCCCCCAATCGGGTGTAAGACCTTGGGCAATTCGGAGTTCATCCGCGTGCCCATGCCCGCGCCTAGAATAATTAATGCTGTGCTCATGTCCCGCTCACGCCTTGTTATTTTTGCTGTGTTCTACCTGACCAAACGATTATCACAAGGTCTAGGGCTTCACATCAGTTTACTGATCGTTACAGATGGGAAGCGAAGTTTAACAAAGGACCGCCAATGCCGACCGTTGTTTTTGATCTTGATGGCACGCTTGCCGATACCAGCGGCGATTTGCTGGCCGCCGCAAACGCCTGTTTTCAGGTGCTTGGCTTGGGTGATCTGCTCACGCCTGCCGACAAAGGAACCGCGCTCAAAGGGGGGCGCGCGATGCTGCGGCTTGGGTTTAGCCGCGTTGAGGGGTTTGGCGAAGCCGATGTGGACGCGCAATATCAGCCGCTTTTGCAGGCTTATGCGCGCGATATTGACCGCCATACGTTCCTCTATGACGGTGCGATGGATGCGGTCGCGCAGCTAAAATCCTCTGGCTATAAGGTCGCGATTTGCACCAACAAGCCTGAGGGCTTGGCCGACACCCTGTTGACACGCCTTGGTGTGCGCCATGAATTCGCGGCGCTTTTGGGGGCCGATAGCCTTTCGGTCCGCAAGCCTGACCCCGAGCATCTGTTCGAGACCGTGCGGCGTGCGGGCGGCGATATTGGTCGCTGTGTCTTGGTCGGTGATACGGCGACGGACCGCAATACGTCAAAGGCCGCTGGCGTGCCCTCGATTCTGGTGACCTTTGGCCCAGGTGAAGACGATGTGCGTGCTCTTAATCCCGAAGGGTTGATCGGCCACTATTCCGAACTGCTGCCCGAAGTGCGCCGCTTGATCGGTTGAGAAAGCAAGGCGACCAAGCGGTCAGTTGAAGTGTCCTCAAGGGTCTCAACGGCGTCACGAATGGCCAAAGCCCGCTCTGTTCCCAGTGGTTCATCCGCATAGGCGTGAAATTTCGCCGTGATCTCGGCTTGTGTCGGGGGGGCTGTATGATCCCAGCGCGGCTGCATCCAGTCGCTCGACAGCTCCCGCCCGTCTTTTAGCGTCAATGTCGCTTTTGCCAAACGCGTCAGCGGGAATACCGCATTTGCTTCTGCAGTCTCCGACATGGTGAGCGCATTGGACAGCCGCACGATCTCGGGATCGCCTAGCGCATCATCATCGATATCCGCAGGTCTCACGTCGCCACGCACCATCGCAACGGCACAAGGGAAAGACGTCGAGTATTGCGCCTCATCGGTGGCTTTTGGGTTATTTGTCGCGAGGCGGATACTTTCGTGGAAAGTCGCCACATGAATGCCTGCGACATCTGTCGCGGCCAGCCCGTGCAAACGCCGCAAGGCCAAAACGCCCTCGATCGGGGCCTGCGCCCAGCGGCATACGGGGTAGGGTTTGAAATACTGCTCAAGGGTGAACCACCGCTCTCCCATGTCGGCCCAATAAGTGGGGGCTTGTTCGACCGAGATTGCAGGCGCACCTGTGAACCCCGCCTGCGCAAGCAACGCCGAACTCACCGCCGTCATCGCTCCCCACCCTGTGCCGTCCTTGAGCATCGTCGGGTGGTCGATGTCGCGCATCATCTGGCTGCGCGGTCCGTGATATTCAGCGATACCAATGGCATGACGTGCGGTCTCGTGATCCAGCCCCCAAAGTCGCGCCAGTATCGCAGCGCCCGTCACAGCCCCCCAACTGCCCGAGGTATGATAGTCTGGGACGGTGCCATGCTGTGCCATCGCGGCACGCGCACCAAATTCGTAGCCCGCAACAAGGGCCGTCAAAAACGCTTCACCTTGCAGCCCCGCCATATAGGGCCAGAGCGATGAAAAGAGCGTCGCGCCGATATGCCCTTTCGCGGGGTTGAACCCGTCATGGGCATCCAGCGCGTCAATCGACATGCCGGACGCAAAAGCGGCCCCCGCAGGGCTGGCGTGACCTTCTGCAAACAGCAAGGGCGCAGCGCCACCCAAATGATCGCGGGCAAACCCCTGTGAAATTCGCGCCGCGCGAAAACCAGCGCCACCTGCGCCAACCCCAATCACATCAAGCAAAGCCATCTTGACCCGCGCTTTGACAGGCTTTGGTACATCGGCCCATTTGAGGCCCGTCACAAAGGAAATTGCATCAGTCATGCCCAAAGCTTAGATCGGCTTTCCCAGACATCTAAGCTGTTTCCGACTCCCGATGTCGTAAGTTGCGATTGACGATTTTGCAGGCACGGCACACACTTACGCCATGACACAAAATTTCACCGGTAATTTCACCCAGCAAGAACCAATCCCGCAAGCTGGCATCGACGCCGCTTTGGCTGTGATGCAGCACGGGCGCTTGCACCGTTATAACACCAGCGGCACGGAGATCGCAGAGGCCGCTTTGCTCGAAGAAGAATTCGCGGCCCAAACCGGCGCGAAATACTGCCTTGCTGTGGCCTCTGGCGGTTATGCCATGACAACGGCACTGCGGGCCAGTGGCGTTACACACGGCGATCATGTGCTGACGAACGCCTTCACACTCGCCCCTGTTCCCGGTGCGATTGCTGCAGTCGGGGGCGTGCCGGTCTATGTTGGCGTGACCGAAGACCTAGTGATCGACCTCGACGATCTGGCGACCAAACTGCCGCAAGCCCGCGTTCTGCTGCTATCGCATATGCGCGGCCATATCTGCGATATGGAACGGCTGATGGCGCTGTGTGACGCGGCAAATGTGACCGTGATTGAGGATTGCGCCCATACAATGGGGGCCGCGTGGAACGGCATCCCGTCTGGTCGCTGGGGCAAATTCGGCTGCTATTCGACGCAGACCTACAAGCACATCAACTCGGGCGAGGGCGGTTTGCTGATCTCGGACGATACCGAAGGGATGGCCCGCGCGATCATGTTGTCGGGCAGCTATATGCTGTTTGGCACGCACCGCGCAGCACCGCCGCCAGAGGCCTTTGTCCAGATCAAATACGAGACGCCCAACATCTCTGGGCGCATGGACAACCTACGCGCTGCCGTTCTGCGCCCGCAACTGCGCGACCTCCCCACGCAAGCGGCACGGTGGAACGAGCGCTATGCCGTGCTGGCCGAGGGCTTGGCGGCAACAACAGGGTTACGGCTGCCTCATCGCCCCGAAAAAGAAGCCTTCGTCGCTTCATCCTTCCAATTCCTGCTGCTTGACTGGCCCAAGCCAGCGGTGGCGGACGTTCTGGCGCGGTGCAAGGCGCGGGGCGTTGAGCTGAAGTGGTTCGGCGGCGCAGAGCCCGTGGGCTTTACCTCGCGTTACGACAGTTGGCGCTATGCGCCATCCGCGCCCATGCCCGCCAGCGACCGCGTTTTGGCGGGGATCATCGATATGCGTTTACCGCTGACGTTTTCCGTGGACGACTGCGCCCTGATTGCGCGGATCATCAAAGAGGTCGTCGAGACGGTTTATCAGGGGCTAGACAGCGGGGCGGGCTGATCCTATTATTGAACGAGTGTTCATTTAATGGAGTGCGCCTATGTTCCACGCCTCAATGACCTTCAATCTTGGTGACGAGACAAACGCGCTGCGCGACATGGTCCATACTTGGGCGCAAGAGCGGGTTAAGCCGATCGCGGCAAAGCTCGATGCCGATAACCTCTTTCCCCATGTACTTTGGCGCGAAATGGGCGATCTGGGGTTGCTGGGCGTCACGGTGCCATAGGAATTTGGCGGCGCGGGCATGTCTTATCTTGCGCATACCGTCGCGGTTGAAGAAATCGCGCGCGCCAGCGCCAGTGTTTCGCTCTCTTACGGGGCGCATTCCAACCTCTGCGTCAACCAGATCAACCTCAACGGCACGCCTGCGCAAAAGGCCAAATACCTGCCAAAACTGATTTCGGGCGAGCATGTCGGCGCGCTGGCCATGTCAGAGGCGGGGGCGGGGTCTGACGTTGTGTCCATGACGCTGCGGGCTGAAAAGCGGACCGATCATTATCTGCTGAACGGCAATAAATACTGGATCACCAACGGGCCGGATGCCGATACGCTGGTCGTCTATGCCAAGACCGATCCCGATGCCGGGGCCAAGGGCATGACCGCCTTTTTGATTGAAAAAGAGATGGCGGGGTTCAGCACCTCTAAGCATTTCGACAAGCTGGGGATGCGCGGTTCCAACACGGCAGAACTGATTTTTGAGGATGTCGCCCTGCCTTTCGAACAGGTGCTGGGCGAAGATGGCAAGGGCGTGCGTGTGCTCATGTCGGGGCTTGATTACGAGCGCGTTGTGCTCGCGGGTATCGGGCTTGGGATCATGGCCGCCTGTCTGGATGAGGTTATGCCATACCTCGCCTCGCGCCATCAATTCGGCCAACCAATTGGCAACTTCCAACTGATGCAGGGCAAAATCGCGGATATGTATACCGCAATGAACTCGGCCCGCGCTTACGTCTACGAGGTCGCCCGCGCTTGTGATCGGGGCACTGTGAACCGCCAAGACGCCGCCGCATGTTGTCTTTACGCCTCCGAGGAGGCCATGAAGCAAGCCCACCAAGCCGTGCAAGCGCTGGGCGGGGCAGTCTTTCTTGCCGACGCGCCAGTCGCACGCTTGTTTCGTGACGCAAAGTTGATGGAAATCGGGGCGGGCACGTCTGAAATCAGGCGGATGCTGATCGGCCGCGAAATGATGGGAGCGATGTGATGCGAAGACTTGCATTTTTGCTGGCGCTGGTGCCCGCACCTGTCATGGCCGAGACGGATCCCTTTGCGGTCACGGAGCTTGAACAATGTCTTGACGAAGCGACAGAAACAGGGCGCGCGCGATTGTATCGGTATTCTTGCAGGGAGTTGCATGGAAGAGCCGGAAGGTCAAACGACGGTGGGTATGATGTTTTGCGCCGGTGACGAGGCCGACGCTTGGGACGTTTTGCTCAATGACGAATATCAAAGAGCCCAGAGAACCGCCAAAAACATGGATAGCCTTGATGCCGAAAATTTTCCTGAGTTTGCGGTTCGCTCAACGGACTTGCTGGCGGCACAGCGTGCATGGATCGCGTTTCGGGATGCCAATTGCGCAGCCGCTTACGGGCTTTATGGGGCGGGCACGATGCGTCAGATTATGGGCGCCAATTGCAGGCTTTACATGAACGCAGAGCGCATGATCGCATTGCGGGAAATTTATGATATCGTGCAATAAACTGGAGCGTGGTCATCCAATGAAAGTTTTTCTATTTTTATGGCTTAATCTGGTCTGTTCAACCACTTATGCTCAAGATTTTAAAATCGACCCGCACCGTATTGACCGCTGTTTGGGGATCAACCAAGACACGGCGATGTTCTGTGTCGGCACGCAGGCGCTGGCGTGTTACGACGATTATGGTGGCGGGGCGGATATGGTTTTATCGGCTTGTTTTGAAGCGGAACAGGGCTTTTGGGACGGGGCGCTGAACCGATTGTATCAAGAGGTGCTGGTTTTGGCGAAACGGGAAGAGAGCGACGATCTGGGCTATCAACCGAACCAGCTCACGGATGCGGCGCGCAAGATGCAGCGGTCTTGGATCGCTTACCGAGATGCGACATGCGGTTTGGATCTT
>JAQXBV010000108.1 GCA_029252195.1 Yoonia sp. | reverse complement strand
TTTGTTGGAGATAGACCTCGTGCATCTTGGGGCACGCCATCGGCGCGCTGAATTTATTCGCGAAAACGAGTGGGCGGGCACATGGCTGGCGCCCTGACTGAAAGACCCTGACGGGCACTGCTTCATTGCGTTGCAGCATTGCTACATGAAGGGCGGGAACCGGACATTCGCTGCAGTTTGCACAGAGGTCTTCTATGCGGACAAAGCGGACTTATGCAGTTGCGGCCACTGCTGATGCAGCATTTCTGAGACCCAGTAAAATTTGCTTGCGTATGTTGTAAGCTTAGGCGCGGAAGCGGTCATTGTGGGGATAATCGCACGATGGATCAAGCTCCGACTTTAGGTTCCATAATTTGAGTGACTGGCAGCGGAAAATCGGATCCTCAATTTGGCAAGTCTTTCATCGCGGCCAACGTATGATCCAGCCCGGATCGGATATGACTTTCCAAGACCGTCTTCGCCTTTGCCACATCGCGGGCAAGAGCCGCGTCAAACATGGATTTATGTTCATCGATTGCGGGCGCGCCGCGGTGGGTTAACACCAGCATCTGATAGCGCAGATATTTGTCGAAAATCGTGCCGTGCAGGGAAAGCAGGTTTTGCGAGTTGCAGGCCTGAATGAGCGCTTGGTGAAACTCCCAGTCGTAGCGTTTCCACAGTTCTTTCTGGCTGTTGTCCCCGTCGAGCATTTTCTGTTCGATCAGGTGCAGTTTATGATGTGCGGCGACAAGGTTGCCTTCCCAATCGGCGTCCCCGTCAGCGATTGATGTCTCAAGCGCGGAACACTCCAGCAAAATCCGAAGCTCTGCGATTTCGGTTAGATCGGTGGCCGATACGGGCCGAACAAAGAAACCGCGCTGTTCGGCCGCTTGCACGAAGCCTTCACTCGCTAGGCGGTTTAGCGTTTCCCGCAATGTTGATACGCTGGCCTTATACCGGTCGCGCAATCCGTCGAGCTTAAGTTTCGCGCCGGGCGCAAGCTCACCAAAGATGATGTCATGCTTGATCCGCTCATATGTGCTGGAGCCTACTGTGGGGGCGGTTTGGGACATGCTGGGCCTGTATTTTCAAGTAGCTTTGCAGTTGATAACACGATCATCCGATATTCCTCAATGGCGTATAAAATATGCGATAATAAAAAATATCATATATTATTGCGAATCTCGTGAACTCTGCTAGCGTGGCCAAAATACGATGTGAGAGGACCGGATGGGGCAATCAATGAAATTAGCGGTCGTGGGGGCAGGTCTTGTCGGACAGCGTCATATTGCTGCGATTGGCCAAGTGGACGGCGTTGAATTGGCCGCTGTAGTCGAACCCGGAACGACAGAACAATCAGTGCCTGTTTTTGCGTCCTTGGAAGATATGTTCGCGGCGGTTGATGTCGATGGTGTAATCCTGTCGACGCCTACCTTGATGCATGTTGATGGTGGTATGGCCTGCGTCGAACGCGGTGTGCCTGTATTGATTGAGAAACCTCTGGCCGCTTCTGCTGATGATGCACAGGGGTTGATTGATCGCGCCCGCGAGACGGATGTGGCAATTTTGGTCGGCCATCACCGCCGCCATAACCCGATCATTCGGAAGACGGCGGAGTTGATCAAAGAAGGCGCAATCGGTCAGCCGCGCGCAGCGCAAGTGACGTGCTGGTTCTATAAGCCGGATGATTATTTTGACGTGGCCCCTTGGCGCAAGAAGGCGGGCGCGGGGCCGATTTCGGTCAATCTGGTGCATGATGTTGATCTGATGCGCTACTTTCTGGGCGAGGTGGTGACAGTGCAGGCGCAAATGGCGCCATCTTTGCGCGGGTTCGAAAACGAAGACCTCGCAGCGGCCGTGTTGCGGTTTGAAAGCGGGGCGGTTTGCACCATCACTGTGTCCGACAGCATTGCGTCACCATGGAGCTGGGAGCTGACCTCGCGCGAGTATCCGATTTATCCCGCCACGAACGAATCCTGTTATCTGATCGGCGGGTCTGAAGGGGCTTTATCGATTCCCGATATGCGCCTTTGGCAGCATGAGGGCGGCACAAGCTGGTGGAATCCGATCAAGGCGACGGCGATGCCCGTCAGCTCATCCGACCCGCTGATCAATCAAATCGCCCACTTCAAAGATGTTGTTGCGGGGACAGCGGAACCGCTCGTAACGGGCGAAGAAGGCTTGAAAACATTGCGCGTGGTCGAGGCCATTCAAGCTGCGGCGCGCACCCAAACACTTGTTCAGTTGGACGTGGAGGGCAAACGAAATTCAACCGCCGCTGAATAAAATATCCGATATTTTGCAAAATGTATTGCGAAATAGGAAAAATGAGGCATTAATATGCCGCACAATCGGTCCGACTGGGCCAATACACGTCTGGGAGGACAACATGACACTTAAACTGACACGCCGTCTTGCGATAGCTTCCATGATCGCGGCAGGCACAATTGCCGTTTCCGCGCCTGCATTTGCTGACGGCCATCAGATCCAACTTCGTATGGCCACATCCGGTTCAGAAACCGACGCACGTTCTGTTGCATTGGCAGAGGTCTTCGGCCCGGCGGTGGCAGGCTTTGCTTCGTACGAGCCATCTTACAACGCAACCCTGTTCGATCAAGGCACTGAGCTGGACGCGATCAGCCGTGGCAACCTTGAAATGTCGATCACATCCGCTCAGGAACTGGCACAGTTCTTCCCTGAGTTTTCAATCTTCGCCACAGGCTACGTCCATCAGGACGCTGCACATCAGGTGCGCGTGTTCAATGATCCGCTGATGGCGCCGTTCCTTGCGACTGTAGAAGAAGAGTTGGGCGTAAAGCTGTTGTCCGTGATGTATCTCGGTCAGCGCCACGTGAACCTGCGCCAGACCCGCGAAGAGCTGGACGTTCAGACACCTGCTGACCTCGCTGGCGTGAACCTGCGTATGCCAGGCACAGACGCTTGGCAGTTCTTGGGTGCTGCTTTGGGTGCCGCTCCGACACCAATGGCCTTCACTGAAGTTTACACTGGTCTGTCCACTGGCGCGATTGACGGTCAAGACAATCCACTTCCGACAGTTGTGGATCGCAAATTCTATGAGGTCACAAACCAGATCGCTCTGACCTCGCACCTCGTCGATCTGAACTACATCGCGATCTCTGCTGCGACGTTCAACGCCATGACGCCTGAGCAGCAGTTGACCGTTCAGAAAGCAGCCGATGCGGCGGCCTCTGTTGGTCGTCTGCGCCAACTCGAACTGGAAGGTAGTCTCATCGCTTTCCTCGAGGACAACGGTGTGGAAGTCTATACACCTGACCTTGCGGCATTCCGCGAGCATGTTCAGGCGCAGTATGTCGGTTCCGAGTTCGCCGCCAGCTGGCCCGAGGGAGTACTGGACGCAATCAACGCGCTCGGTAACTAAGACCTGAGAAGGGGGATCCGCCATGAAGACGCTTTTCCGGTGGATCTCTCGCATCTCTGACGCAATCGCGGCCACATTGTTGGCCGTGATTTTCTTTACGTTTTTATTGCAGATCGGGTCGCGCTATACGCCGCGCATCATCCGCAATTTGGGTCTCGAAGAAACCCTCCCAACCCTTGCCGCCGTAGAACCACTTGGATGGACGCTTGAGTTGATCGCGATCCTTTGGGTCTGGGTTATCTTTTTCAGCTGCGCCTTTGTGGTGCGCGAGTGGGATCATGTGAAATTCGACATTATTTATCTGGCGGTTTCGCGGCGGACGCGCACCGTCTTTGCTGTGATTTCGGCGGTCGCGATTGTAGCGGGGATGCTTTATGCGCTACTGCCCACGCTCGATTACATCGACTGGATGAAAATCCGCAAAACCTCGACGGTGCGCAATCCGTTTACGGGCAGCAAGATCCCCATGCGCACGGTGTTCAGCGTCTACGGCGCGTTCATGATTGTGGTGGCCGCGCGCTATGCTTGGCTTGCGGTTGATACCTTCCGCAACGGCCCACCTAAGACCGAATTAGAAATCGTGCTTGAGGCAGAAGCCGCCGCTGAGGAGGCTAAGTCATGAGCTTTGAACTTGTATCGCTCCTCGTCACGTTGTTTGTCCTCGCAGGGATCGGCACGCCCATCGGTTATTCGATCCTGCTGGCTTCGGTAGTCTATCTCGGCATTGCGGGTCTCGACGTGGCGCTGGCCGGTGAAAAGATCCTGCAAGGATTCTACGGCAGTGCAATCCTGCTGGCCGTGCCGCTGTTTATTGTGGCCGCCAACATCATGAACGCGGGGTCCATCACGGACCGTTTGTTAAACTTCTGCGTCGCAGTCGTGGGCCGCTTCAAGGGAGGCATGGGCCATGTGAATGTCGTCGCATCGCTGATCTTTTCCGGCATGTCAGGGTCCGCCGTGGCGGATGCTGCTGGCATCGGCAAAATCATCATCTCGATGATGACCCGCAGCGGAAAATATAGCCGTGGATATGCGGCAGCAATCACCGCGGCCTCGGCCACCATTGGGCCGATCATCCCGCCGTCCATTCCCATGGTTCTTTATGCGCTGGTGTCGAATGCCTCAATCGGCGCACTGTTCCTCGCGGGCATCTTGCCGGGCCTGATCATGGGCATCGTGTTGATGGGCATGAACGGCTATCTGGCCCACAAGCGCGGGTTCGAGGTTGAAGAGACCGTGCCGCTCAAGGCCCTGCCTAAGGTCACAGCCAACGCGTTCCCTGCCTTGCTGATGCCGGTGATCCTGCTTTATGGCATCTACGGTGGCGTCACGACGCCGACCGAAGCCGCCGCCGTCGCTGCATTCTATGCCCTAATGTTGGCCGCGCTGTTTTATCGGTCCCTGTCGTACAAGGCGCTGTATAACGTCTTCGTGGATTCCGCGCGCTCTTCGGCCGCTGTGGGGATCGTGATCGGTGGGGCGTTTATCCTCAATTACATCGTGATCACCGAACAAATTCCGCAAGCGATATCGGCAGCGCTGGAAGGTGCCGATATCAGCCCACTGATGTTCCTGATCATGGTGAACGTCCTCATCTTGTTGCTGGGATGTGTGCTGGATGCCACCACGATCATTCTGGTCATCGTGCCGCTGTTCATCCCGACCTGTGTCGCGCTCGAGATTGATCTGGTCCACTTCGGCGTGCTGGTTGTTGTGAACTCCATGATTGGTTTGATCACGCCGCCCTACGGCATACTGTTGTTCGTCATTAACGCGGTCACAGACATTCCCCTGCGTGAAATCATCTCTGAAATCTGGGCGTTTCTTGCAGTTCTCGTTGCCGCACTGATTGTGTTGATGCTGTCGCCTGATCTGGTGCTCTGGCTGCCGCGTCTTTTGGGCTATCAAGGCTGATGCTGACAATCCCCACACAAATCATTGCAGGCCAGATGGCCAAAAAATTGGAGGCCATTGCCGCAACTGGGTTTGACGCCATCGACCTGAGCCTGTCTGACGTGGCCCAATTTGACGGCCCGTTGAGCGTACTTGCGAAGATGATTGAAACAGCAGGATTGAAAATCGCCTCGCTCGGCGCGGTGCCGTCAGGGTCCAGTGCGGCCTCGATCAAAGCCAAAATTGATATGGCCAAAACATTGGGCATTAATACCCTGATCGTAGATGTCGCGAGACACGTGCCAGATGATCTTCCCAAATCTGGGCACGTAAGGCTTGCATTACGCCCCACGCGTGCCGCCGAAGCTGGGGTGGTCGCATATATCACCGCGCAAAACGACCCCAACATCGGCCTCGCGCTCAACGCTTTTGAAGTCCTCGGCGATGGATCGCGTCCGGCGCGGCTGCGTAATCTGGATGGGGCGTCTGTCTTCCATGTCGCCCTTTGGGATGGGCCAGCTGCACCGATGTTGCCGGGGCAAGGCACATTGAACCTTGGCGGATTGGCGCGTGTTCTGGCGCGCGGTGGTTTTCGTGGCCCTTGGTCCGTCGGTGCTGCGCCAAAGGGGCGCGACACACTGCGCAACGCCTACCGGTCTTTGGTCACGGTCCTGTCGGATGCCGCCCAAACGGAACCCTTGTTACAGGGCGCGACCCCCGATTTACCCGCCAAAGTTCCCGCAAAGGGATTTGAGTTCATTGAGTTTGCAGTGGATGAGGCAAGTGCCACCGAGATTGAAACGGTCCTGACGTCGATGGCGTTCCGTCGCGAACGCAAGCACCGCTCAAAGCAAGTGGCATTGTGGCGACAAGGCGCAGTTAACATCGTCATCAACCGTGAAGGTGCAGGCCACGCCGCACAAGCCCTTGCGGATCACGGGCCTTGCGTGTGTGACATGGGTCTGCGGGTTCAAGACGCATCCGAGACTGTTGCGCGGGTCAAATCGCTTGGCACGGAGGATTTCACGCAAGCCGTGGGCCTCGGCGAACTCGACATTCCCGCCGTGCGCGGTGTGGGTGGCAGCGTCATTCACTTTATCGACGAACGCTCCGACCTGCACCGTGTCTGGGACATCGAATTTGAACCGGCCAGCATTGCGAAGGCCACCCCGCCCGCCGGATTGCGGCGCATTGATCACGTCGCGCAAACCATGCGCTATGATGAACTGCAAAGCTGGCTTCTCTACTACCTCACCACTTTCGAGATGAAGAAATCGCCTATAGTGAATGTCGCTGATCCGTCGGGGATCGTGCGCTCTCAGGCGATTGAGACGCCTGAGGGAGAGGTGCGGTTAAACCTGAACGGTGCCGCGGATGCGGACACGCTTGCGGGGTCTTTTGTGTCGGGCCGTCCTGGTGCGGGTGTGCAGCACATTGCGTTTCAGACTGACGACATCTTTGAAACGTCGACCTTGTTGAAGGCCTCGGGCTTTCAGCGCCTTCCGATCCCGCAGAATTACTATGCGGATACACAGGCCGAATTCGGATTGGATGACGAGGCAACACAGACCCTGCGCGCCCACAGCCTGCTTTATGACGAAGACGCGGGCGGTGCCTACTTTCAGCTCTATGGCCAATGCATTTTTGACGGGTTCTTCTTTGAGATCGTCCAACGAAAGGGGCGGTATATGGGCTATGGCGCCCGCAATGCGTCCGTCAGGCTGGCATCTCAATCGCGGTCTCGCCTAAAGCAAGCGTCATGAAAGCCGCATTGATCGGCAAAGGCATTGCGGCCTCCCTCACGCCTACTTTGCACGAGGCCGAAGGGGAGGCCTTGGGGCTGGACTACACCTATGGCCGCTACGATTTGGCGACGCTGCAGTATGCGGGTTGGTCTTTGGCAATGGCTGTGGACGCGGCACAGGCTGCGGGATGTCGCGGCGTGAATGTGACCTATCCGTTCAAACAGGACGTCATGGCGCTGCTGGATGAAATCTCGCCTCAGGCGCGCGATATTGGTGCGGTAAATACGGTCGTCTTTGAGGGCGATAGACGCATCGGGCACAACACAGATTACATTGGGTTCAGCGCAGCTTTTGAGCGGGAGATGCAGGGCATTTCGCGTGAAACAGTTTTGCTGCTAGGCGCTGGCGGTGCTGGATGTGCCGTTGGGCTTGCTATGATCGACCTTGGGGCCAAGACCCTTTGGATCCACGACAAGAACCAAGACGCAGCGCAAGACCTCGCTGACCGCTTAGCGGATTTACGTCCCGATGCGAGCTGTGCGGTTTGGGCCTCACAAGGGGAGGTGGATGGCATTATCAATGCAACACCCATGGGGATGGCCAGCCACCCCGGCCAAGCGATCTCACTTGACGATGTGACGACACGCCAGTTCATCGGCGATATTGTTTATTTCCCGCTTCAAACCGCCCTGTTGTGTGATGCGGCTGCACGCGGGCTGCGTGTGATGACGGGCGGTGGCATGGCGGTTGGTCAAGCGGCCGAGACGTTCAAGCTGTTCACTGGTCACGCGCCTTATCTGTCCCGCATGACACAGCATTTTCACGATATGACACAAAAGGTCCCCGCATGAGCAACGACGCAGATGCCATCAGCGCATGGTGGCGCACATCCATTATCGATATGGCCCCCGGAAAGATCGAATTTCGTGGTCATCCAATCCAAGACTTAGTCGGCACCGTGTCGTTCCCGCAGATGATCTGGCTGATGACCGCCGCGCGGTTGCCGTCGGCGGATGAGGCTGCATTGCTTGAGGCCGCTTTGGTTGCTGGCGTCGATCACGGTCCGCAAGCGCCCTCCATCGCAGCCGCCCGAATGACCGCGACGTGCGGCGTTGGCCTGAACAACGCGATGGCGAACGGGGTTAACATGCTCGGCGATGTCCACGGCGGCGCGGGTGAGCAATGCGCGGACCTCTATTACGATATCAACAACCGGATCGAGGATGGTGCGGTCTTGGCTGATGCCGTGCAATCGGGGCTTGATGCATGGCGCGCCGAGAACGGCAAGATCGTTAGCGGTTTTGGGCATCGGTTCCACAAACCTGTCGACCCGCGTGCGCCGCGTTTGATGACACTCGTGCGGGACGCGGCCAAGGTGGGGACGGTATCTGGCCGTTACGCCGACATCGGCGAGGCTGTGCAGGCCAATCTCAGCGCGCGCAAACCACTGGCCATGAACATCGACGGGGCAACAGCAGTGATTTTCTGCGAACTTGGGTTCCCCGCGCCTTTGTCACGGGGCCTGTTTTGCCTGTCCCGTTCTGTCGGAATTCTGGCGCACGCGTGGGAACAAATGCAGCAGGGCGGGCGCAACAAAGGGCCGATGCCACCTGCCTATTTGCCGCAATATGTCCCTTCATCTCAAGCCGACGACTAAACGGCATATGACCTCGGGCCAAAGGACATCAAACCATCCCTTCGGTGCAGCGGCAATGATGAGCCTTGGCGCGTTCTTTCTGGTGGCGAATGATGCGTTGATCAAACTTTATGCGAGTGGATTGCCAACCAGCCAAATCATCGGGTTCCGTGCACTCGCAACCGTTCTCTTTTGCCTCGCGCTCATGGCCAAGACGGGCTGGGCGCTTCCAAGCCTCTTGGGCCGAGACCTGTTGATACGAACCGGTTTCACGATTGCAAATGTCTTTGCTTTCGTCGCCGCAGTTATTGCTTTGCCGTTTTCATTGGCCGTTTTCGTTGACATGACCAACATCTTGTTAATTGCCTTACTGGCCCCTTTTGTTTTGTCGGAGCGTCTGACGACACTCAAAATATGTACGATTTTGGTCGGCCTTTTGGGAGCTTGCCTTTTATTGTCAGTACAGGGTCTCGGCGTTGGCTGGCTTATCGTATTACCTGTTCTCAGTGCGCTGGCAGGTGCTGGAAGAGAGCTCTGGACGCGGAAACTGGGGCCCGAGTACAGCGCCGTTTCACTGACCCTTTATGCCGCTTTGGGCATGATCATCGTCGCCCTGACATTCGGAACGAGTGGTTGGATTTTTGATCAACCTTCTGCAATTCTTGCGGCTCTTGCAGCAGGGTGTCTTCAAGGTATCGCGATGATCCTGATGACCAATGCCTTGCAAACGGGTGAAGTGTCCTTTGTTGCCCCTTTTCGTCTGACGGCCTTGGTGTGGGCTGCAGGAATTGCTTGGATCCTTTTTGGTGAAAAGTTCACAACCATGGATTTGATTGGGGCCAGCTGCATCGCTATTGCGCTTTTGATGTTGGGCTTGGGCGCACATTCGACACCTAAACAGCCGGACCATGCCTAAGTTCTCGCGTGGAATGCACTGTGAATTTTAATAAATACGATAAAGAATAAAATATCATAGATTTTTTATTACCTAATATGATACTGCTTTAAGCAGACATCATAAGGTGATTCCGACATGCCAAATGAAACTGGCGATCCGCTCTATTCCCTTGCGCATCTGACTTTGATCAATGCGACAGCACCCGAGCTGATCTACATCGCGGCGCGCGCGGGATATGACGCGGTGTCGCCGCGATTCATCCAGATGAACGTGCCCGGTGAATTTCGTGAAAGTCCGATTGACAAGGCGATGGTGTCGGCCACCAAGACCGCCTTGCAGACGACAGGCCTCAAGGTGCTCGACATCGAACTGGCGCGCATCACCGAAGACTGCGATCCGCGTAGCTTCGAGGCGGCCTGCGAACTCGGCGGCGAACTGGGTGCAACGCGGATGATCATGTCGGCTTGGACGCCCACCCGCGATGATCGCAATTTTATCGTCGATTGCTACGCCGAAACCTGTGAAGTCGCCGCCCCCTATGGGCTATCTGTCGATCTCGAATTCCCCAGCTTCAGCCGCTTGCGCACGCTGGATGAGACCCTTGATATCGTGCGCGCCGCCGATCAGCCCAACGGCGGCATTTTGGTTGATACTCTGTATCTGCACCTCAGCCGCGTTGACCTTGCCGAGCTTCTGCATGTCCCTGCCGAGCTTTTGAATTTCCTCCACATCTCGGACGCTTTGCCCGGCATTGCGGATACGCGTGAGGGGATGATCCAACTGGCGCGCGATGCGCGTTTGTACCCCGGCGAGGGCTGCATTGATTTCGCAGGCATCATCGAACGCATGCCGCCCATCGATTATTCGATTGAACTTCCCAATCAATCCCGTGTCACCGAACTCGGCTTTGAAGAACACGCACGGCGGTGTTTGCAACACGCCAAACGCACCTTCGGCCATGTTCGGTCCGAACGGCGCACCCATCCTATTCCCCCACAAGAAAGCACACAGACCGATGGCCAAAGAGCTTACTGACGAAGACCGTCAACTGACGGCAGACATGATCGCGCGCGCCCGCGCTGCGATGGCAGAAATCGAAGACTGGTCGCAGGCCGATCTGGATCGGCTTTCACAGGCAATTGCGTGGTATGCAGGGAATGAAGCCACATTCACGCGACTGGCCGAACAAGGCGTCGACGAAAGCGGGATTGGTGACCGTGCGGGTCGCCCTGCCAAACGCTTCAAAATCCAGATGGTGCTGCGCGACGTGTTGCGCACGCCGTCCACGGGTGTGGTTGAGGTGGATGAGGCCAAAGGTTTGGTCAAATACGCCAAACCCGCCGGCGTGATTGCCTCGCTGATCCCGATGACAAACCCCGCGATGACGCCGCCTGTAACGGGCGTATCATCGGCCAATGCGCGCAACGCGGTGATCTTTTCGCCCCATCCGCGCACCGCTGGGACGACCTTTGAAATGGTCGAAATGATGCGCAAGGCCTGCGAGGCAGTGGGTGCGCCTGCCGATCTGTTTCAGGCGGTTCGCCACCCGTCTATACCGATGACCCAGCACTTGATGGAAGAATGCGATCTGACGCTGGCGACAGGCGGCAAACCCATGGTGAAAGCCGCCTATTCTTCGGGTCGTCCTGCGTATGGCGTGGGTGCGGGCAATTCGTCCATCGTGATTGATGAGACTGCGGATTTGGATATCGCGGCGCAAAACACCCGCATCTCCAAAACCTCCGACTTCGGGTCAGGCTGTTCGGCGGATGGCAATATCATCATTCAGAAGTCCGTTTATGAAGGCATGGTCGCGGCACTGCAGGCTGAGGGCGGTTATCTGTGCTCTGCCGAGGAAAAGGCGCTGCTTGAGGCTGCAATGTGGGACGAAAAAGGTAACCGAACCTTCCCGACCATCGCCTGCAAGCCACAGCAGACGGCAGATGTTGCTGGGTTCAAAGTGCCAGAGGATTGCAAGTTCCTGATGGTGGAAAATCAGGGGCAGATCGGGCCTGAGCACAAATTCAGCAAGGAAAAGCTCACCACAGTCATGGCGCTGTATCACTTCGAGACGTTTGCCGACGCCCTCGACACCGTGCGCCAGATTTATGCCACGGGCGGCATCGGTCATTCCTGCGGTATCTACAGCCACAACGACGACAATATTGACGCGCTCGCACGAGTTGCGCCCGTCAGCCGGATGATGGTGCGTCAGCCGCAATCCAAGGCGAATGCGGGGTCATGGACCAACGGTATGCCGATGACCAGTTCGTTGGGCTGCGGCATCTGGGGTGGCAACATCACAAACGAAAACGTCACCATGAAACATATGATGAATTACACATGGGTCGCACGGCCCATCGCCGAGGATCGACCCAGCGAGGAAGAGCTATTCGGTGAATTCTACGGACAGGAGATCGCATAATGGACGGCACCAAAGTAGACTGCAAAACTGTCGCAGAACATATTGTCGACTTTCTGGGGCGACGGAATGTCGAACACGTCTTTGGCCTATGCGGACACACCAATATTGCCGTTCTGGCTGCGCTGGCCGAAAGCCCGATTGATTTCATAACTGTCCGCCACGAACAGATTGCGAGCCACGCGGCGGATGCTTATGCGCGCGTGACTGGTAGGGCGTCGGTTGTGCTGTCTCATCTCTCTCCCGGGTTGACGAACTGCGCGACCGGCGTCGCGAATGCCGCCCTTGATTGCATCCCGATGGTTGTGATCGCGGGCGACATCCCAACGCATTATTACGGCAAACACCCACATCAAGAGGTCAATCTGCATGCGGATGCGGCCCAATGGGAAATATACCGCCCCTTCGTGAAACGCGCGTGGCGTGTTGATCGTGCGGACCTAATGGCGGAAATTCTGGAAAAGGCGTTTCACCTCGCGGAATCCGGCCAACCCGGCCCCGTATTGGTCAATGTGCCGATGGATATCTTTAGCGAAGTCATCCCGTCCGATACTTTTGATCGCATTGCGAGCAATACCAAATCCCTGATCAAACCCAGCATTGACGATGAAACCGCCCGCGCAATCATCGAAAAGATCGCGACTGCGGACAAACCCGTCGCATATATCGGTGGTGGCATCCTTCTGGCGCAGGCAAGCGCAGAAATGGAAGATTTCGCCAGCCACATGGGCTTGCCAATTGCGCATTCCCTGATGGGCAAAGGCGCCGTGCGCGACGATCATCCGTTGGTGATGGGTATGACGGGGTTCTGGGGCACCGAGTTGGTCAACCAGACCTGTTTGGATGCGGATGTAGTCTTTGCTGTCGGCACCCGTTTCAAAGAGGCCGATTGTTCCAGCTGGTATCCGGGCTACACCTTCAACATCGGGGCCGAGGGAAACGACACAAAGGTCATTCACATCGACATCGAACCGCAAGAAATCGGGCGCAATTACCCGACCGAAATCGGTGTGGTGGCTGATGCCAAGGCTGCGTTGCGTGTGTTAAACCGTGTCGCGCGCGAGATGTATCCAGACGGGTTTGATCGCACAAAAAAGAAGACCGAGATTGCCACGTTCCGTGAGACCTTCAAAGCGTCGAACACCGACATGCAAACCTCTGCCGCGTTCCCGATGATGCCCGAACGCATCTTGGCAGACACCCGCATTGCCTTGCCTGACGATGCGATTATCACAACGGACGTAGGCTGGAACAAGAACGGCGTGGGCCAGCAGTTTGATATCCTCACACCGGGGTCGATCCTGACACCGGGCGGCTTTGCGACCATGGGCTTTGGCCCCCCCGCGGCGATTGGTGCGAAACTGGCGGCACCCAATCGCGTGGTTCTTTCGCTGGTGGGCGATGGCGGCTTTGGCCAGAACCCGTCGATGCTGGCCACGGCAGTTGAGCTCAACCTTGGCATCATCTGGCTGGTGATGAACAACAATGCGTTCGGCACCATCGCCGGCCTGCAAAAGGCGCACTATGGCCTGACCTACGGCACGACGTTCCCTGGCAGTGCCGCCGCCCCAACGAACGGGCCGGGATATGCCAAGATCGCGCGCGCCTATGGCGCGGAAGGCATCCGCATTTCGTCCGCCGATGAATTGCTGCCAGCCTTGCAGTCCGCCATTGCCAGCGGCAAGCCCACGGTGTTGGATGTCCCTATGATCAACAACCCGACACCCACAACGGGGCATTGGAATATCCTCGACATCTATTCGCCCAACAAAGACGTCAGCCACGTGTCGACCTAAAGAAAGCCGCGCCATGCAGAACCCCAAGAACCGCTTCAAATCCGGGATCGCAGATCAGAGGCGGCAATTGGGAGTCTGGAATACCATCGGCGGCAACACGGTGCCGGAACTGCTGGGCGGGGCGGGCTTTGATTGGGTGCTGGTGGACTGTGAACACGCGGCCATCGAAACGATCGAGGTTCTGCCCGCGTTGCAAGCCATCGGGCAAAACCCTGATACATCCGCCGTGGTGCGCGTCGCATCCAACGATGCAACCCTGTTCAAACGGGTTCTGGATATGGGCGCGCAGACGGTCATGGTCCCTTACGTGCAGACCGCAGATGAGGCAACCGCCGCCGTTCATGCGATGCGGTATGGCCCGCAAGGGATGCGCGGCATGGCAGGCATGACCCGCGCCACACGCTACGGCAAGATCGATAATTACTACAACGAGGCCGAAGACGACCTGTGCCTGATAGTGCAGGTTGAAACCCTGACCGGCCTTGAGAATTTGGATGCCATTGCCAAAACAGACGGTGTGGATGCAGTGTTCATCGGCCCCGCCGACCTCAGTGCAAGTATGGGCCTGCGTGGGCAAATGACCCACGTCGATGTTGACGCCGCCATCAGCGATGCAATCAAACGTTTGGTTGATTTGGGTGTGCCTGCGGGCGTCATGGCGCTCGCCCCTGATGTCGCAGACCGATACCTAAACCTAGGCGCGAATTTTGTAGCCGTTGCGGTGGATTTGGTGGTTTTGGCAGACGCCATTTCCCACATTAGAACCCGTTTCAATTGAGCTAGGTCTGCTTGCTCGCCGCATTGGCAACTGTAAAGATTGATCTAATCGCTGCAATTGGGCGAGTGAACAAAGCCACCCGCCCGAGACTCAGATGTCGATATTCTCAGCAATACTTAACGCATCTTCTAGTTCGACACCCAAGTATCGCACCGTGCTGTCGACTTTTGTATGGCCAAGTAGCAATTGAACCGCGCGGAGGTTACCCGTTTTGCGGTAGATTTCAGCGGCTTTCGTCCGGCGCATCGAATGAGTGCCATAACCGCTCGGTTCCAAGCCAATAGAGACAACCCAGCCCCGCACCAACCTCCCGTACTGTCGAGTAGAGATATGAGGGCGATCGTGGAAGCGACTGGGAAACATAAACGGACACCCAATCATTTGGGGAGCTTTCGTCCAATTAGCCAAGGTTTCCCGTGTGTTTTCTGCCAGTTCAAACTGCACCGGCTTGTTTGTTTTGCTTTGCACAACAGACACACGTTCGCGAACCCTATCGTCCCTAATTATGTCTGTGACCTTCAGCCTGACCAAATCGCAGCCGCGCAATTTACTATCAATTGCGACGTTGAACAGAGCGAGATCGCGCAAATTGTCCGCAAGCTCAAGGCGTGCGCGGATGGCCCAAACCTGCTTAGGTAGCAACGGTCGCTTTTGCCCGACGAGGCGGCCCTTGTTCCAGGCTCTGCGTTTCGGTGTGATAGCGGGAAGTTGTACTCTCAGCATAATTAACCCTCCATCCGCCCTCCAACCCAAACATCAACACAGCGTCGACAAGCAATACTATCTTGATTCCTTTGAAAGCTTCAGGGGTCGGGTAGCATAGAGACGAACGACAGCTTCTTATCCCGCATTGCGATACCAAAAACTGTCTCCGATACAGCACGAGGAGTGCTGCATGCGCACGCAGCGAAGATTTGGCGCTTCCGCTTTGGGCTCTGACCCGCCATTAGCTGCACCTTGCCGGAAGGTCCGCACTAGGCCAATTGTTTACAACAGCTCAACAGCCTCACTCAGCTGTTCTGAATTGACGTCGATGTACCTCTGCGTGGTAGATATATGTGAATGCCCCG
>JAQXBV010000107.1 GCA_029252195.1 Yoonia sp. | reverse complement strand
ACAACGGCAATCGGCGGAGTGCCATGTGGCGCGCCAGCCACCAGGAACAAGAGTCCGGAGATCAAGAACCCGACTCTCACGGCTTTCTTGACGGACCTGCGCTGTATGAAACGGAACATCAAAGGTGTAAGGAAAAGCGCGCCATTTGAAATCGAAAGCGCAATCCCACCCAACTGTTCGCCCAATCCGTTTTCTAGGGCATAAATCGGAAGATAGACGACATAGACCCACCACCCGCATGATCGGATCACGGCGAAGGTCCAACCTGTAATCAGACGCGGTTGCTCTGCAAATCTTCGAAAGTACGCGAAGGGATTAGCGGGCGCTGCCCGACTCTTAGTGATCAACTTCCCATCTCCAAGGCGCATTACAAGAAAGACGAGAAGCGTCGTCAACGCGGCGATGGCTGCGATTAAGAATGGTGCTGGCCGCCACCAACCAAATAGAAACACACCCAACGCAGGGCCAACCGTCCATCCCAACGCGCTATAAAAAAGCCGCGATGTTTCGAGCTTTCCTAGCTCAATTTTTGATACATAATCAAGCACATACGCGTTGAAGCATACAAAGGTTGTAACTGTTGCAAAGGTCGTGAACGAAAGCCCCACAACGACTTCGATAGGGGCTTCAAAGCACGCGAGTAGCGCTCCGATTGCAAACATTATTGTACCGGCAGCGTAGACCCACCGTCGCGGCATATAGCGGATAAGATAAGGAACAAATAAGCCAATTATCAAAGAGCTCAAACCAATGAAGAAATAAACTTTCGACACGACGCCAACATCTTGCAGGGCTCGGTAAATTATAAGAGGAAAAACCGAAATCAGTATGCCTCTGGCTATCGCTTCAATTCCCGCCAGAACGGCGAAACCGCGTACGCTGGGTGCGGGTGCATGGCGAAGCCATTCTGGGATTCGACGTTCGTGCATCAGGACTACTCATCTGGATAACTCCATAAATCATAGGTTTCGTGTTACTGTGCATTTCCAGTTGCGACCCAATGTCGTTTTTGCGCAAAAACCCCCTTTTCTAAAATATGCCGAGGCACCGAGCGAACGTTGTTGAATGTGGTCGTATTTTGCCTTTTTGGTCGAAAACGTGGCAGCGCTTTGCAGGAATCCTGTCGAAGCTATCAAAGACACTGCAAATGGTGGCCAAAATGATGAGCGTTCACTCTATCGAAGGCGGGTTCACACCCAAAGAATGTGATGCGATTGTCATCGCAACGACTGCGGCTCCTGCGCGAGAAGCGTTGCTTGTCGGTCAAAACCACGATCACAATCTACGCCGCCCTGACTTGGTGTGGCTGGATGAGGTCGACGGCATGGGATGGGTCATGGACCGGCTTATCGACGTCGTCCGAAAATCGAATAATGATCGGTTTCATTTTGATCTGCAAGAATTTGCAGAAAGCCCGCAAGTCGCAACCTATGAAGCGACAAAAGGAGGACATTTCAAATGGCATTCTGACATTGGTGATGGGCCAGTTGCACGTAAACGCAAGCTAACTTTGGTCGTCCAACTCACCAAACCCGGAACATATGACGGTGGCGACCTGGAAGTGATGCCCGGTGCTCATATCGTCGGGGCCAGTCGCGCACAGGGTTGCGTCACGATCTTCCCAAGCTTTCATTTGCATCAAGTGATGCCAGTGACCCAGGGAACTCGCCATTCATTGACTGTCTGGGCCCACGGTCCGGCATTTCGATAATCACAAGAGTGGGCTTGGTCGCATACTCGACGTAAACCTACCGGTCAAAAAAGGCTTTTGCGCCGGTGACACAAATGTTGGGTTTTGGGCGGGGTTATTTTGAAGGTAACGGCTCCAAACGTTCTTTGGGGCAATAACTCATTCTAGAGGAGTGTAGGATGGATGAATTGGATGTGGACGCGCTTCGGATTTTGAAAGCTGTCGCTGAGGAATATGGGAAGGTTTTGACCCTTTACGCTGTTGATGAAGTTGATGTTTGGGCGATCGATGAGCTAGTGAGATACGGGTTAATCAGCGTCCGACAGCTTCATAACGCTGATGAATTGACGCTGACGAACGAGGGTGAATGGTATCTGGAGAACCTACTGGGTGAGTAAAAAACTAGCTTTCTGTCTGTCATGTTGCTGCTTTTCAGAGGAGGTCGCGAATTTTTGGACCAGTCGTTAAGGTGGATCGCGTGACGAAAGAACTGATCCAGAATGAAAAACCGAAAGAACCATTCGCCTGCATTCAAAGCCTAGGTAGCGCTTGAAGCAAGTCGCGAAGAGATGGCACTTGCAGAACTGGCTAAGAAGTATGGAGTTCATCAAGCGCAGACCCGGCATTCGCCGCACAGCCCACGAATGGCCGATGTTGAACAAAACTTACTGCCTCAACCTACCTGTCAAAAACGGTGGTTTTTGGGTGAGTGACTGCGGGAAGTTGGACTCTTGGCATAATTTGACCTCCGATCCTCCCTCCATACCCAGACATCAACACAGCTCTGACAGTGAGAACATGGTATCGGTACGACGGCCATTGTGAAGAGGGAGCAAAAAACATCATCTCTGCAGGTGCAGCAGGCCGTTGTGAGCCCATTCATAACGATGCTGCGACTTGTGAAAATGGCTGCCATGCGCACAAGGTAGTCCTTAAGTGCTAGTTTGAACGATACCCCAACCGGTCAGATCAGAAGCTTTGATGTGCCCGTCTGTTCTTGCATCAAAGGCAGGACAATGCTGGGGGAAAATGGGATCTCGATCAGGGTGATATATCTCAATGCTCATCCCATGATCGCATGCCAGCATAAGGCTTGCCGATAGTTGCGGCTCACCTGTGTTCGCAACTTTCAACCCATTTTGGCGTGCCAAATTTGCTGACTTCAACCATGGCGTCACACCACCGGCGTAGCCAGGGTGCAGGTTGCAAATATCAATGGCACCTGCATCAATCAGGCGTGCAACACCTGCGACGGTGACTTCGCTTTGTCCGGCGCAGATCGGTATTTCAGTCTCTTTCCGTAAAACCGCCAAGTCAGTGATGTCGTTGTCCCAATGCACTGGCTCCTCGACCCAATTCAGGCCCAAACCCTCGCAGGCATCAACGAATTCCAGAGCTTCGGTGAGCGACCACGCTTGATTGGCGTCAACGGCTAAATTGAATGTGTCGCCACCAGCGTCTCTTACGGTTTTGACCCGCGCGACATCTTCCGCAACCGACAAGCCTCCGACTTTGAGTTTCAGTCCCCGACTTCCGAGCCTGATAAGTTCACGCGTTTCTTCAGCCAGCTCATTCAGAGAGTTTTGCTGGGTATAATAGCCCGCAATAACCATAATAGGTGCCCTGTCTCGCTGCCGTCCCAGAAGATCAACGACAGATAGCCCTCGCGCCTTTGCGTGTAGGTCCCAACACAGAATATCTGCCAGCGCCTGCGCATGGAGGGCAACGCGTCGATCACCCAGAATATCGCGCACCAAAGGGCGCATGTCATGCCAGATGCTCTCGATATCACTTGGGTTTCTACCAATCAGAATTTTGGAGAAATCTTCGTTTACCGCCTTGGCGATGTTTTGTCCCAGCCCGAAATCATCACCAAGATAGCCAAACCCCTCTATGCCGTCGTCAGTTTTGCCGCGTATAAACATACCCTTTTTACGTGTATATTTGTAGTTGCTACCAAGAAAGTGGCGGGGCAAAGGGATGGCAAATGCTTCGGCTTCTACCGATATGATTTTCATTCAAACCTCCAAGCTGAGTGCATGTCAAATAATGACTATTCCATTGGCTTAACGACATATTTTACACGCGCATAGTTTGAATCACCTTACTTCCTCGTAGTGTTGGAAGCCTCGGCTAAGCCTACGCGCCGATAGGAACATGAAGCCGAATGTGCAGTTCTTGAAGTAAGGCTGCCGAAGGTCCAACATTGGATACCTCGATCTGCCACTTAAAGAAGGTGCGCCAGTCCTTCTTGAATCTTTATTGTTCATCTCCTGACACGCCTCTGATCAGCGATCGCGGCACTCGTGAGCGGCCAATCGCGCGAACGCTTTGAATTGCCGGTTTGTCCGCGCTTGAGACTTCGGTCTGATGAAAATGCTGCACGATGCATGAACGGCCGCATCGCTCGCTGCAAGGCGGCCTACCTGCTTCGCATTTGCAGCATAAGTCGTGCTGCGAGCGCTCGCAGCAAAATATCGTCACTTCCGCAATGGGCTCGTTGCTGCCGTTCGCCGCGAGATGCACCAATGTCCGCTTAGAGGCGAAGCTGTGAAGTCCTTGGTTCCAACAAGCAAACTCCAAGCTTTGTGTTCCCAACAATGTCCGCCCAAAACTCCGCCAACACAGTGTTTGCAACACAGCACTAGCCAACACTGTGTTCAACACCGTGATTCCGCCCATCAAATAGCGAGCAACACGGCAAAAAGTGTGTCTAAGGTGTACTTTTGAATCACACAACTTAAACGCGTATTGCGATAAGCTAAGTCACTGTTATTGTTTTTAAAAATGGTGCCCAGGGGCGGAATCGAACCACCGACACGAGGATTTTCAATCCACTGCTCTACCCCTGAGCTACCCGGGCACCGGGATGACAACGTCATCAGGTAACGGGCTTTTAGGCGACAGCCGCGTGGGTGTCCAGAGGCATTTTATGCTAATTTCAGTGAGGCTTGTCTTCTTGTGCTTGCAGCTCTTGTTCGAGGTCTGCCGCGTCCTCCGGATCATAGCTGGGGATCGCGTAAGACCCCGACAACCACTTTGCCAAATCGACATCGGCGCAACGCTTCGAGCAGAACGGCCTATACGCCGGATCCGTTTTGCGATCGCAGATCGGGCAGGTCATTTATAGCCCCTTCAGTGTCCGCGCCAAAGGCAGACGTTCGCGTTTGCGCTGCAATTCGAACAGCCCCATCGGGGTCCAGCCAACCAGCGATGTCTCGATCGGATCATTGCGGAACGAGGCGCGCAGGGATTGTTCGATCTGTTTGCGATGCGCTTTCGACATCGACACAAAATCAACGGAAATCTGCCCACCAAGGCCACGCAGTCGCAGGGCACGCGGCAAAGCACGGCAAGCGGCGAGGTTGGCCTTGAGTGCGGCCCCTTGGGACGTGTCGCCGCCTGTATTCACGTCCACCGCAACCATAGCGCGGGTAGGTTCGACGTACATCGTCCCGTCGCCCAAGACGACCAAGGCCCCGCCGAGCGCATCAATCTGATCCAGAACGCCCAGATTCTCAAACGCGCCGTTGTCGGTGACCACATCCGCGGCCCCTGTCCATTCGCGCCAAGCGAGCCCGTGCGGCCCGTCTCCTTCGGTAAGGGCTTCGGGCTCGCTGCCTTCGGCATCGGCCAAAACGGCGTGAGCGAGGTCTTGCATCGCCACAATATCGTCCATGATTTCTTCTGGGTCTGCGCCTTCACATGACGAGCGGATAATCAGGCCAAAGGTATCGTCGTGCACTTCGGTCGCGACTGCGAGTAATTCATCACGCGCCTCATCATCCTCGATCTGGCGGGAAATGTTCAAGCCCGGCTTGCCGGGTGTCACGATGGCATAGCGGCTTTTGAACAGCACGCGGTCGGTGACGGGAACAGCCTTGCCGTCCTCTGAATAGCCCGTGACCTGCACCAGCATCGCCTGACCCGGGCTAAGCCCCTTGCCTTGGCGTAGAAACGCTGTCTCGCCATCGGGCAAGCGTAGCATCATGCCGCCCTGCCCTTTGATCGGTCTGTCACAGATCGCGCGGAAGATCGCACCGGGGCGCGGGGCGTCGCTATCGTCGATCAGCAGATCGTCAAGCTTGCCATCCACCAGATAGGCCGCGGCCTCCAGCCCGTTCACATGGTCCAGAACAATCGTGCGGCCCTTCATAGCGTCTCTCCGAATAGGGGGTAACCAGCGGCGGTCAGCAGCGCAGCTGTTTCGGGCAATGGCAAGCCCATCACCGCGTGGAATGATCCGTTGATCCAAGGGCAAAATACACTGGCGGGGCCTTGGATGCCATAGCCGCCCGCCTTGCCCTTCCAGTCGCCTGTGGACAGATACCAGTTGACCTCAACGTCACTTAACCGCTTGAAAGCAACGGTCGTTTGCACATCGCGCAGCCAGATTTTCGCGCCGCGTTTGACCGCAACAGCCGTAATCACCTTGTGGCGGCGACCGGAGAGCGCGTGCAAAAATTCAGCCGCCTGCCCTGCACTTTCAGGTTTACCCAAAATCCGCCGACCAAGCGCAACAGACGTATCCGCACATAGCACGACCTCGTCATCGGCACAGACAACCGCCGCTGCCTTCTCGGACGCGATCCGTTTGACGTAATCGCGGGGCAATTCGGCGCGGCGCGGGTCTTCGTCAATGTCGGGCGGGCGGATCGCATGTGGGGTCACCCCCATCTGCGACAAAAGCTCCAGTCGCCGGGGCGAGCCAGAGCCGAGGATGAGCTTAAGGCCCCCGTTCATCGGGAGACTTGTCACTTAAAACGGTAATTAATCCGACCTTTGGTCAGATCGTAGGGTGTCATTTCGACTTGCACCTTGTCGCCTGCCAGAACGCGGATGCGGTTTTTACGCATCTTGCCTGCCGTATGTGCGATGATCGTATGGCCATTCTCAAGCTCAACCAGAAACGTCGCATTGGGCAGAAGTTCTTTCACGACACCTGGGAATTCGAGTAGTTCTTCCTTGGCCATGTGATCTCCTATTTTGATCCGTCCACCAAATGTTGCGGACGGGAGCTAAATGCGCCCGAATGCGGCAATTTTCAAGGGCTAAAGAGCAGTTCTGCGCAATCAGTCGTTTTCGGTTCGCGCGGGGCCAAACCGCGCGATAAGCCGTTCAACGATTTGATCGCGGGTCTGCCGGTAGCTTGCAAGTCGCGTCTCGCGCCCTTCGCCCAAACCGGTCGGGTCAAGGATCGGCCAATACTCGACGTCCAGATGGTAGAACCGAGTCAGATCAAGCGCGCGCCGCTGGCTCGCGGGCGACAGCGCCATGACGAGATCGAATGACGAAAGGTCATCGCCCCATTGCTCCATTTCATCAAAGCTGCGCGAGCGGTGCCGCGACAGTTCGACCCCCATCTCGGCGCAGACAGTGACTGCAAAACCGTCAATCTCAAGATCGTTTTTCACGCCAACAGACTGAATGTAACACTCTGTCCCATAAAGCTTTTTCATGATGCCCTCGGCCATTGGCGAGCGCACAGCGTTATGATCGCAGCAAAACAGCACGGATTGCGGCAGTGGAGGGTAACTCTGTTCCGCGTCCATGCCCTAACCTCCGAAGTGCAATACGCAAATCAGAGTAAAGAGGCGGCGGGCCGTGTCGGTATCAACCTCGGCCTTACCTTCGAGCCGCTCTTGCAAAACCCGCGCCCCTTCGTTGTGGATCCCGCGGCGGGCCATGTCGATCGTCTCGATCTGGCTCGGCGGCATGTTCTTGACCGCGTCAAAGTAGCTTTCGCAAATTTGGAAGTAGTCTTTGACGACCTGCCGGAATGGCCCGAGCGAAAGGTGGAACTCGCCCGCGAGGAGGTCGTTTTCTGACGTAAGGTCAAACACCAACCGACGCTCCTTGATTGACAGGCCGAGCCGGTATGGCCCCTCGGGAACCGCGCGGTCGTCCCGTTTGGGCAAAGCAAAGGTGTTGTTTTCCAACAGGTCGAACATCGCGACCTTGCGCTCTTGTTCGATCTCGGCAGTGGGCACTGGCAAGCCGCTGTCGTCAAGTTCAATATGGCTGATGCGGCTCATGGCTGGTTAATCCGATCGAGGCGGGCACGCACGGACAATCCATGCGCCTGAAGGCTTTCCGAGGTTGCGAGCCGTTCGGCAGAAGGGCCAATTGCGGCCAGAGCTTCGGGGGTCATACGCGCCATGGTCGTCCGTTTGATAAAGTCCATGACCGACAGGCCGCTCGAAAAACGCGCCGAACGGGCGGTGGGCAGAACGTGATTAGGTCCGCCGATGTAATCACCAATGGCCTCTGGCGTCCAGCCACCGATAAAGATCGCGCCCGCATGGGTCACGCGGGCGGCAAGGCCATCAGCGTCAGCGGTGCAAAGCTCCAGATGCTCGGGCGCAATGCGATCCGAAAGGGTGACAGCCTCGTCCATATCGCGCACCGTGATCACCGCGCCAAAATCGGCCCAGCTTTTGCCCGCAATCGCGCGGCGTTCCAGTGTTTCGAGGCGTTTATCGACGGCTGCGGCCACCGCACGGCCAAAATCGGCACTATCGGTGATCAAAAGCGATTGCGCGCTCTCGTCATGTTCGGCTTGGCTCAACAGATCAAGTGCGATCCAATCGGGGTCATTGTCGCTATCAGCAATCACCAAAATCTCGGATGGGCCTGCGATCATGTCGATCCCGACCTTGCCAAACACCCGCCGCTTGGCCGCCGCGACAAAAGCGTTGCCGGGTCCGGTGATCTTGTCCACGGGGGCGATGGTATCTGTGCCATAGGCAAGCGCCGCAATCGCCTGCGCGCCGCCGATGCGGTAGATTTCGTCGACGCCTGCGATCTGTGCCGCCAAAACCACAAGCGGGTTCGAAATGCCGTCAGGTGTCGGCACGACAATCGCCAAACGCCCGACGCCCGCAACCTTTGCTGGGATCGCATTCATCAGCACAGACGACGGATAAGACGCCAATCCCCCCGGCACATAGAGGCCTGCCGCAGAAACGGGCGTCCAGCGCCAGCCAAGGGTCGCCCCGACCTCATCTGTCCACATCTCGTCGGCAGGCATCTGGCGGCTGTGATAGGCACGGATGCGCTTTGCGGCCAATTCGAGCGCGGCGCGATCCTCATCCGAGACAAGCGCACATTCCGCGTCAATCTCTGCGGGCGAAAACCGCATCGTCTCGGGTGTCAGGTCCAGTCTGTCAAACTTGGCCGTTAGGTCGATGACAGCGGCATCGCCGCGCGCGCGGATATCTGCGATAATATCTGCCACAACGGCGTCCACATCGGGGCTATCCTCGCGCTTTGCCCCCAAAAGGGCGACAAAGCGGGCTTCGAAGTCAGTGTCGGTCGTTGCGAGAAATTGGGGCATTTCGTTTTCCTTGGCACATTAGTCGTGTTGCGGCACCTTACGCGAAGGAGCAATAAAGGGGCGGGTGACGTCACGCAGCAAAACCTCGACGGCTTCAACATCGACACCGATGGCGCCATCACCAGAAAGGGTCAGGATCAGGCGACCCGTCCCGTCCAGTCCGGCCTCGAAGGCAATCGACAGCAAAGACAGCACAGTGTCAGCGTCGCGTGTCTGCAAGCCTTGGGTTTTCACGGCGACAACGTCTTCAATCGACAAGACCGATTGGACACGTTCCACCTGACGGCGCGCGCCTGTGACATTGGCATCGTCTTCCCAGCGGAAGCGGTTAAGTAAAAGCGCAAAACGGCGCGCTTTGCGGTCCCATGTCATTTCGGAAGCTGGAAAAACCGCATCCTGCGTCAAAGACGAAATCACCGTCAGGTCATGGGTGTCGAGCGCCTTGAGGCGGAGCGGCTTGTCGCCCCCGTCTTCGAACCTTGCATCGCTCACTTGCCTGATACCCGCTCAATTTGCGCGCCAACCGCGCTTAGCTTTTCCTCGACATGTTCATAGCCACGATCCAGATGGTAAACGCGGTTCACGATCGTCTCGCCTTCCGAGGCAAGGCCAGCAAGGATCAACGACACAGACGCCCGCAAGTCGGTCGCCATCACGGGCGCGCCTTTCATCTTTTCGACGCCGTGCACGGTAGCAGTATTGCCGTGGACCTCGATTTTGGCGCCCATACGGATCAGCTCAGGCGCGTGCATGAAACGGTTTTCGAAAATCGTTTCTTTCAGAACCGACGTGCCCTCGGCAAGGCAAAGCATCGCCATCATCTGCGCCTGAAGGTCCGTCGGAAAACCCGGAAACGGCTCTGTTGTCACATCGACAGCCCTTGGACGGTCGCCGCGGCGCTTGACCTTCAAACCATGCTCGGTCTCGGTGACATCAACGCCAGCCGCGTCCAGTCTTTCGACAAACGATTCCACCAGATGCATCCGGCCGCCAATGCACTCGATCTCGCCGCCCGTGAACACAGGGGCGAGCATATAGGTGCCCAGCTCAATGCGGTCGGTCACAACGGGATGGGTCGCACCATGCAGCCGGTCAACACCCTGAATTTCAATGCGCGAGGTGCCGTCGCCCGCGATTTGTGCGCCCATCGCACGCAGGCATGTGGCAAGGTCGACGATCTCCGGCTCGCGGGCCGCGTTGTTAATGACCGTCGTGCCTTTGGCCAATGTGGCCGCCATCATCAGGTTCTCGGTTGCCCCGACAGAGGCAAAGGGGAAATCAATGACCGCCCCCTTCAACTGGCCACCAGCCGCCTTTGCGTGCAAATAGCCATCCTTGAGATCAATCGACGCGCCCATTTTGGCCAGACCGTCGGTATGGATATCCATTGGACGCGCCCCGATCGCACAGCCACCAGGCAAAGAGACAACCGCATGCCCTTCGCGGGCCAGCAAGGGACCAAGCACAAGGTTGGAGGCGCGCATCTTGCGCACGATGTCATAGTCGGCGGTCGTATTGATCGTCCCATGGGTCGACATGACCTGCACCTTGCCGTCTTGCAAGGCGGTGATCTCGGAGCCAAGCGAGCGCAAAAGTTCGGTCATCGTCTTGATGTCCGACAAACGCGGGGCATTGGTGAGCGTCAAAGGCTCTTCGGACAAGAGCGTCGCAGGCATCAGCGCCAAGGCGGCATTCTTTGCGCCGGCAATATGGATCTTGCCGTTTAGTTCACGGCCACCCTTTACGATAATTGAATCCATACCTGACTACTCTTTCTCTTCTTTGCTTGTATCCGCAGCCCGCGCCCGGGCCTGCGCCTTGCGTTTGGCCATATTTGCCTTCAACGCGGCCTTGAGACGATCCTCACGGATTTGCGCCTCTGTCCGTTGGTTTTTCTGTGCATTCTTATGATCCATAATGCCCCTGTTACCAAGGTGCATAAAAAGCGTCCAGTGAGGGCTTGCACCATTTGCATAATACGGCTAATTCGCAGCGCAAGGATGCTGTGGTAGCTCAGTGGCAGAGCACACCCTTGGTAAGGGTGAGGTCGAGAGTTCAATCCTCTCTCACAGCACCATCCTAACCCCTTGATATTATGTAAATCATTGTATTTACAGGCTGTACTGCGCCCAAACTGCCACACAACGGTGCCACACAATGGGTCTTAAATTGGCCAAAGCCCTAGTTGCGCTTGTTCTCGGTCAACCGTTCCAACCAATCGGCGATCTCCTCGTTCTCGTCGCTCAGGATTGGGCTGTATCTGTAGCAGGTCTCACTGATCTCGAATGCACGGCAGGCCAGCGCAATACTAACCCCATTCTGCGCGACCGCATTCATGGCCATCTCTCGTCGCAGAGACGGCCTTAACGCGCGCCATTTTCGCTCGGACCAATGGCGCAAAAAGTGGCGCTTCCAAGGCTTCCTTCAGCAGGTCATTTTGCATGCTCATCTCAGCATACATGCGCTTCAGACGACGGTTCTCTTCCGCCATGTCTTTCATCTCAAACATCAAAGACGCGTCCATGCCGCCAAACTTGAAGTGTTCCGGCAAATTCGGACAGCGTGCTAAGATGTATCCAACCCGAACGAATGGATACGAGAATGACAAAACGACGGAACTTTTCAGACCAGTTTAAGGCTGCTGTGGCGCTTGA
>JAQXBV010000106.1 GCA_029252195.1 Yoonia sp. | reverse complement strand
TACTTCGGCAAATCGGAGACACTAAAAGCGGCATGAACAGAAACAAGATGCACCTTAGCCAAGCCGCAAAACAGTCCGAATAAGTAGGACCACTTCACTTAATATCTGGCCAACTCAATACAGCGGCCCCCCGTTTTTAAATTTCGGATCTACGCAAATGATTTGCGATTCTTCCTATGATCTTAGTGGGAAGGGAGCAGAAACATGTTTCATAAAAAGGGCAACATCTTTCATAGGGCAGATCAGGGGGTAGTAACCCCGGTCGAATACCGCGAAGCAATTGGGGCGGCGCTATCGCATGAATTGGGCGGAGCTGGGCGTGCTGCCAAGACCACTATTAAATGGACAGGCGTGAGTGAACGGACCGCTAAAAATTGGATTTTAGGATATTGTGGTCCATCAGGCGAAAACCTCATTGAATTAATGAGACACTCTGACGTCGTGCTTTCAGTGGTTTTAGAGCTCGCTGGTCGGCCGGATGCGCTAAAATCCGATCGCATTGAGCAAGTAAGGAAAGAGCTTACAAGCATCCTGAATGACTTGGATAAGATTTGCGATAAACGATCGGATTGACGCTGTTTTTGGCGAAGCTTTTGGAAAAACAGAGTAGGGGAGTGAGCTGCTACAGGCGGCTTTACTGATCTAAAATTCGCTTGCGCACGCTATATCTTTCTTGCGCAACCTATCGCTTTTTTCGGCCCCTTTATTTCTTTTAGTTTCAAGGGCCGGAGAATCTCTTTTGCGCACGCTGCTCCTTTTTTTGCAGTCCTAGACCATGCGGATCACGTCTTTGTCGATGGCCAGCATGTAGCCTTTGCGCGCGATATTCTTCACGAGCAGTTCGCTCACCATTTGATTGCCGAGCGTATCCCGAAGCCGCTTGATCCGCGTCGCCCCTGCGGCCTCGTCGCAATCGGATGGATCGCGGCCCGAAATTACGCCTTCGATCTCCGCGCCTGACAAGACTTCATCGTCCATGCGAGCCTCGGCCAAGACCGACAGCGTTTCAATCGCGGCCTCAGTCAGTTTGAATTCGAAGTTGTTGAGATAAACCGATTTCTGATCACGGCTGATCAGCAGGGAATTGACCTCGATCCCTTTGCGTTCGATCTGGCTCATACGGCGGTTCATCGCGACAAGCATGACAAGGAAGGCGACCGCAGCAATCAGCAAGGCCGTCGCAAAGACCAAGAGGACAAAAATCACGAAGCGATAGGAAGAGAGCGTATCAGAGAACGCGGTCCCTGATCCGGCCAAGATCTCCAAGAGCTTGATCTCGGCGTTGCCCGTCAGCGTATCGTTTTCAACAAAAAGCTGCTCAACCCGCGCATTAAATGCGTTGGCATCCGGCAGATTGATAAAAAGCAAAACAGCGGCGACCAGCAAAATCAGAACAATCGCGGCAATCCCCGCGATAACCGTCTTATTCCCGATTTCGCGCGCCTCAATAGCGGAGGTAGTAGTCACCTGCACTTTCCTTTCGTTCCTCAAGCCCCGCGTCGTCAAAGACGCCAAGCACGTTCAGCAATGTCCAATTGTCGGCACGCAAACGCGCGGACAGTTCTTCTTTGGCGGCCCGCACAGAGCAGTCGCCAGAAACTTCGGCCACGCCATAGTGCAGCCGAAGGGGATCATCGCGTTTGGCCTTATAATCAGCATAGCAAGCGGCTTGCGCGGCGTTTGCTCCAAGGCAGGCGATCAGGAATGAGAGGATGATGTGTTTCATGACCGTGATCTGACCCGAACCAAGACTGCTATTCAATATCGTTCGATGTTATCGCGATGGCCATGACATAGCCATCCCCCGTTATTGAATGGCAAGCGCCCCGTATTCCATCCTTGGCACACCACCAACGCATGGAAAGGAAATACACATGTTTAAGATAGTCATAGCAGGGCTTATGGCCGCTTCCCTGACGCTCACATCTGCAAATCCAGTGCAAGCGCAGGGGCTCGACGAGGATCAGATCGGTAAACTTTTGTTTGGGCTTGCAGCGACGGCGGCGATTGTGCCGATCATCAATAGTCAAAAAAGCGAGCCCGACCCCGTGCCCGAAGCCGAGACGCGCCAAACTTGGACCCATCCGCGCCAGCCCCAAACATCTCCGCGGCAGCAACAGTCCCACACGTCTCCATGGCAGCACCAGCCGCGCGAGTTGGCGCAGCGCCTTGTGGTGCCAGCGCAATGTTTTGCCTCCTACCAGACGCGATATGGCACCGTTCGGATGTTCGCCCGCAGTTGCATGCGCAACAATTACCGACATGTCACGAGCCTGCCGCGGTCCTGCGCCGTCCGTGCGCTGACAGCCGACGGGCCGCGTGACGGTTGGGATCCAAAGTGCCTGCGCGACAATGGCTATCGGATCAGTCGCCTGCGTTAACCGTTGGGTTGGCTGACACTGGGGGCATCGGGCGTGGACATGGCCCTTTGCCCCCATTTTTACCCTTGATCGACGGGCGCGGGTCTGGTCACTGGGGCCATGACAAAAACATCTCCTGATTTCACCTTTGAGACGACCGCCGCCGCGCAGGGCTATACCGCCATTGCGGGGGTAGATGAGGTCGGACGTGGCCCACTGGCTGGCCCTGTTTGTGCCGCTGCTGTAATCCTTGACCCGCACAATATCCCCGAGGGGCTGAACGACAGCAAGCAACTGAGCGCGAAAATGCGTGATACGCTCTTTGACCAACTCATGGCTTGCGCCGACGTCTGTATCGCCGAAGCGACGGTCGCGGAAATTGACGAGATCAATATTCTGCGTGCCTCTCACCTCGCGATGATGCGGGCGATTGGCGGGCTTTCTGCGCCGGCTGATTTTGTTCTGATCGACGGCAACCAAGTGCCGCGCGGCTTGCTTATTCCTAACCAGACAATTGTGAAGGGCGACACCCGATCTTTATCCATCGCGGCGGCCTCAATTGTGGCGAAAGTGTGGCGCGACCGGCTCATGGTGGATTTGGCGCAACAGCATCCGGGCTATGGTTGGGAAACAAACGCCGGATACCCGACACCTGTGCATAAAAAAGCACTGCAAAATCTTGGGGTCACCCCACACCATAGACGATCCTTTGCACCCGTCCACAAGATGTTGTGGCAACAATAATATGTAACCTGTTGATTAGATAAACTTTTTGACAGAACACGGTTACTGACTCACATTGGACCCAACCACAGAGCGGACTAACCGCCGAGCAAAGAGGCAGTATAAATGACGATCAAAACCAAGGGCGCAGCTGTGTCCAAAGAGGCGGCGACGCTTCCCCTGAACTCCATTCTCGACGGCGACTGTATTGAAATCATGAACAGCCTACCTGCGGGTTCGGTTGATCTGATCTTTGCCGATCCCCCCTATAACCTGCAGCTCAAAGGCGACCTGCACCGCCCCGACAACTCTAAGGTTGATGCGGTTGATGATGCATGGGACCAGTTCGATAGCTTCGCGGTTTATGACAAATTCACCAAGGAATGGCTCGCTGCGGCACGCCGCCTGCTCAAGCCCAATGGCGCGATCTGGGTTATCGGCTCTTATCACAATGTGTTCCGCATGGGTGCCGAGCTTCAGAACCAAGGGTTCTGGATTCTCAACGATGTAGTTTGGCGCAAGTCGAACCCGATGCCGAACTTCCGCGGCAAACGTCTGACCAATGCCCACGAGACCCTGATCTGGGCCTCCAAGGAAGAGGCCAGCAAATACACCTTCAACTATGAGGCGCTGAAGGCTCTGAATGAAGGCGTACAAATGCGCTCTGATTGGGTGCTGCCGATCTGCACAGGCCACGAGCGTCTGAAAAACGAGGACGGCGACAAGGCCCACCCCACTCAAAAGCCGCAATCGCTTTTGCACCGCGTTCTGGTCGCCACGACCAACCCCGGTGACGTGGTTCTCGATCCGTTTTTCGGGACAGGCACCACGGGTGCTGTCGCCAAAATGCTTGGCCGCGATTTCATCGGGATCGAGCGTGAAGAGGCCTACCGCAAGGTTGCCGAGAAGCGCATCAAAAACACACGCAAGTTCGATAAAGAGGCGCTTGAGGTTTCCACCTCCAAACGTGCCGAACCACGCGTCGCCTTTGGTGTGCTCGTCGAGCGTGGTATGCTGCGCCCCGGCGAAGATCTTTGGTCGATGAACGGCCGCCACAAGGCCAAGGTCCGCGCTGACGGCACCTTGATCGGCGACGATATCAAAGGGTCAATCCATCAGGTCGGCGCCCATCTTGAGGGCGCGCCAAGCTGTAACGGCTGGACATACTGGCAATTCAAGCGGGACGGGCAAAAAGTGCCAATCGACCTGCTGCGCCAGCAAATCCGCTCGGAAATGGCCAAACACTAGTTTTCAAAGAATACCGCCAGTGCGTCTAGTCAACCACCCCGCGAAAGCGGGATGGTTCACAAAGCGCACAAACTTCAACCCCGCCCTCGTGGCGGGGTTTTTTTATCGAATACCCGAAACCTTTGCTTTATCGCGGCTGCGGCAGCGAGCCGTCAACATAAGGCGCCCAATCGGTGATTTCGGGGTAATACATCGCCCGCCATTTACGCACGCGCGGGTTCATTACCCGCCGCCAAAGCGTGGGTGACAAGGCCGCAAGTGTCATGACGGGATATCCGAATGGCAGCTGCGGCGCATCTGCGGGGCCATAGTTTTGCAACAGCGGAAACCGCCGGTCCGGCTTATAATGGTGATCGGAATGGCGCTGCAAATTGATCAGCAACCAGTTGGACACCCGTTGTGCTGCATTCCACGAATGGCGCGGCATGACGTGCTCATATTTCCCGTCGCCAAGGTGTTTTCGGGTCAGGCCGTAATGTTCGACATAATTGACCAATTCCAACTGGAAAACGGCAGTAAATGCTTGAACGATAAACAGAAAAAGGCCCCAGACATCGCCGATCAACAGCGCCAGCAGCAAAAAGCTCGCCTGCCAAAGCCAATAGCGCCAGAACGGGTTGGAGGCGTCATGCCATGGCAAATTCTTGCGCGCCAACATCGCCTTTTCTGCCTGAAACGCCGAGAGATAGCAGGCCACCAGAACACGCGGGAAAAACCGCCAGAACCCTTCGTTATAGCGCGCTGAAACAGGATCGCGGGGGGTCCCGACGTAGCGGTGATGCACAAGCAAATGCTCGGAGCGGAAATGCGAATAAAGCACCATGCCAAGAAGCGCATCAGCCATTAGGCGCTCGCTTTTGGGTTTCTGGTGCATCAGTTCGTGGCTGTAATTGATCCCGATCGTGCCAGACATAACGCCGACGCCGATGAACAAAAAGTACTGCTCCCATCCGTTAAGGTGATCCGCGCGGGTCACATAATAAAGCATCCCAAAAATCACGCAAAACTGGAGCGGTGCCCAAATCGCGGTGATTAACTTATACCAGAATAATTGTTCGTCAGGTGTTTGCGGATCGGCGTTGTCTTCATTCAGATCCGCAAAAAGGTCGACTATGGAAAACAGATACCACGTCGCAACCGGCAACAGCAGCACCGCCCAGCCCCCGGCAGAAGCCGAATAGATCACCAATGGGATGAGCAACAAAGAGAGCCAAAACGGAAGGGCGGAGGTTAATTGCGAAAGCTTATTCGCTGGAATCACATGCATTGGATTTGCCTAAATCTGGATGGGGACACCCTATGCAAACACCGCCCGAACCTCAATCGTCGCGTAAAGTCGCGGCGATCTTGTCATAGACCTTGCGCATCGCTGTCGGCAGGGACGTCGGGTCAAAGTCTTTATGAGCGATGTAGAACCCCCGCTCTGGCGGCGTTTGATCGTCCACTGTTGTGGTTAAAATCGTCAATTCCAGATGGAAATGCGTAAAGGTATGGCGTGCTTGAGAATTGAGCGTGACCCACTCGGTGATCAATGGTGGGTTCGCCTCGGGCGCATCGCCCCACTCGGTCGTTGGAAACCCCAGCATTCCCCCCAAAAGGCCGCTTTCGGGCCGCGTTTCAAGCAACCAAGCGCCATCTGTGCGGCGGGCGACATAGGCTATCCCTTTGCGCGTCGGGACCTTCTTTTTCGGCGTTTTCTTAGGCAATTCGGCAGCCGTCCCCGCAGTCCGCGCGGCACAGGGGTTTCGCCAAGGGCAGATGCCACAGGCAGGATTGCGCGGCGTGCAGATCGTGGCGCCCAGATCCATCACGGCTTGCGCATAATCGCCAGCCCGCTTTTGCGGGGTCAGCTTTGCGGCGAGTGCAGTGAGCTTTGGCTTGGCGGCAGGCAAAGGGTCGTGCACATCATGCAGCCGCGCCATGACCCGTTCCACATTGCCGTCAACGACAACGGAAGGCTCATCAAAAGCAATCGAAGAGATCGCGGCGGCGGTATAGGGTCCAACGCCAGGAAGCGTGAGTAATTCATCGTTTTTTTGCGGGAACTTACCATCGTGATCGGCAACGACCGACCGCGCGCATTTGAGCAGGTTCCGCGCTCGTGCATAATACCCCAAGCCTGCCCAAGCGGCCATGACATCCGCATCATCAGCCGCCGCCAAATCGTCAACCGTCGGCCAAAGCGTCATGAATTTGTCGTGATAGGCGCGTACCGCCGCAACGGTGGTTTGCTGCAACATCACCTCCGACATCCAGACCGCATAGGGATCCGGCAACTGCCCCGCCTTACGCGCCGCTGGTCCGACACGCCACGGCATTTCGCGGGCGTGTTCGTCGTACCAAGCGAGCAAGTCTTGGGGCAGTTCACGCAATGTTTATTCATCCTGTCATCGGGTTTTGCTGGCATGATGCCCGCATTCCATTAGATTAGCCCTTAGTTATGAAACATCCACGCCACAATAGCACCACTTACGGGTTTTCCCGTGCCGCGTCCCTGATGCAGACCCGCATCAAGACGGCGAGCGAAACCCGTGGATTCGCGGTAACGCGGCTTTTGACCCATTGGGCCGAGATCGTGGGCGAGGCTGCGGCTGGCATCGCAACCCCTGTGAATGTGTCTTATGGCAAGGGCGGCTTGGGCGCGACGCTCACGCTTTTGACGACCGGCGCACAGGCGCCGATGCTTGAGATGCAAAAGGAACAAATCCGTGAAAAGGTGAACGCTTGCTACGGATACAAAGCGATTGCGCGTGTGCGGATCACGCAGACAGCCCCGATCGGGTTTCACGACGGGCGGGCCTCGTTTGAGCAAAAGTCTGCTGCGCCCAAAACGCCTGATCCCAAAGCGGTCGAAACCTCTATAGACCTTGCTAAAGACGTCCAAAGTGACGCGCTGCGCGCGGCCCTTGCGGCCCTTGGCGCAAACGTCATATCAAAACACAAATCCGGATAACGAAGGAAACCCGATGCAACGTAGAAACCTGATCGCTGGCGGCGTCGCCGTTCTTGGCCTTGGCGGCTGGGCCTTGACCCGTTCCCCCAAAGATGTCCCGCTTGAGGCAATGATGGCCGCGAATGCCCAAGAAGCGGTCGCTGACCCGTTGGCCATTCCTGATATGGTGATGGGTGCCGCTGATGCGCCTGTAGAAATTATCGAATACGCGTCATTCACTTGCCCGCACTGCGCCAATTTCCACGCCAACATCTATCCGTTGCTGAAGGCGGATTACATCGACACAGGCAAAGTGCGCTTCGTTTACCGCGAAGTTTATTTCGACCGTTTCGGCCTTTGGGCCTCGATGATTGCCCGCTGTGGTGGTGAGATGCGCTTCTTTGGAATGGCCGAACTGATCTATGAAAAGCAGCGCGAATGGACGGCAAGCGGTGATCCGGTGCAGATTGTCGATGCGCTGCGCAAACTCGCGAAAACTGCGGGCCTGACAGATGACATGCTCGACGCCTGCATGAATGACGCGGATCAAGCGAACAATCTGGTTGCATGGTATCAGGAAAACGCTAAGCGGGATGGCATTGAATCCACCCCGTCCTTCCTGATCGACGGCGAGAAGTTCTCGAACATGGCCTATGCCGATTTCCAAAAGCTTCTGGATGAAAAGATCGGCGGCTAGATGCAGCCCCTTTCCGGTCTCAAGGTTATCGAATTAGCGCGGATTCTGGCTGGCCCTTGGGCTGGTCAAACTCTCGCTGATCTTGGGGCGGACGTGATCAAGGTGGAATCCCCCAATGGCGACGATACGCGCCAATGGGGGCCGCCGTTTATCGAGCGCGACGGCGATAAATCTGCCGCCTATTTCCATAGCTGTAACCGCGGCAAGAAATCGGTTGTGATTGATTTCCAGGCAGCCGAGGGGCAAGAGCAATTGCGCGCGCTGCTTAAAGACGCCGATATCCTGATCGAGAATTTCAAGGTCGGCGGCTTGGCAAAATATGGTCTCGACTACGCGACCCTTTCGCGTGACTTCCCGCAGCTGATCTACTGCTCGATCACGGGCTTTGGCCAGACCGGCCCCTATGCGCACCGCGCGGGCTATGACTACATCATCCAAGGGATGTCGGGGATGATGTCGGTGACGGGCGACCCTGACGGGCAGCCGCAAAAAGTGGGCGTTGCTGTGACCGACATTTTCTCTGGCCTCTATGCCAGCACCGCCATTCTGGCCGCCGTGAACCAACGTCATATGACAGGCAAGGGGCAGCATATTGATGTGGCGCTCTTTGATGTGGCGACCGCTGTCATGGCCAATCAGGGCATGAATTATCTAGCAACCGGCAATGCGCCGCAACGGCTTGGCAATGCGCATCCGAATATTGTCCCCTATGCGGTTTTCGATTGTGCCGACGGTTTTATCATCATTGCGTCGGGCAATGACGGGCAGTTCGGGAAGCTGTGCAAACTGCTTGGTCTTGCCCTTGGGGATCGTTTTGCCTCAAACGCGGATAGGCTCGCCAATCGCGATGAGTTGACGTCGATCTTAACGGCGCAGACTGTCACATGGACGAAGGCAGATTTGCTCGCCGCTTGCGAGGCGCATGGCGTGCCTGCGGGGCCGATCAATGATATGCAAGAGGTCTTTGCTGATCCGCATATCATCGCGCGTGGGATGCAAGTTAATCTCGACGGCGTGCCGTCCGTCCGTCTGCCGGTTGTGTTTTCGGATGCGGATACCGCACCCAAAGCGGCTTCACCCAAGCTTGGCCAAAATCAGGACGTGTTGGGCTAAACCCCGATCCGATCCAGGGCTTTGTCGAGCGGGGACCAATCCTCTAATTCTAGGCGCACAGGGACCGTCAGCACCTTGGCGCGGAACCTGTCGGGCAGGCGCACGGCGTCCTTCTCGGTGGTCACCAATTGCGCGCGGCGCAGTTTTGCTTCCATCTCAAGTCGGGTCATCAAGGCCTCTGTCAGCGGCTGATGATCTGAGAGCGCCTCTGCGTGAATGATCTTGGCGCCCATGGCGCGCAGGGTCGCGAAAAACTTTTGAGGGTGCCCAATCCCTGCAAAGGCAAGGACAGGCATATCTTGCCAGACCATGCCTGTTTGCAGGGGCGCAAGTGTGCCGCGCAAGTGAGGAATATCACAGGCAATCGGCTGCTTTAGCGGCCCGACCGAAAGCAACAGATCCGCGCGCGCAAGACCGACCGAAACGGGCTCGCGCAAAGGTCCGGCAGGGATCACCCGCTCGTTGCCAAAGCCGCGCGTGCCGTCCACGACGACGATGCTGAGATCCTTGTGAACCGAGGGGTTCTGAAACCCGTCATCCATGATAATCACCGAGGCGCCTGCATTCTCGGCGGCTTTCACACCCTCGGCGCGATCCTTGGCAACCCATGTGGGCGCAAAGGCGGCGAGCAAAAGCGGTTCGTCGCCTGTCTCGCTGGCTGTGTGCTTTTGCTCGATCACTTGGGTCGGGCCTGTCAGGCTCCCACCGAAGCCGCGGGTCACAAAATGGGGCATGCCGTCGCGCGTAGTGATGCGTTGCGCAATTGCGATTGCGGTCGGCGTTTTGCCCGTGCCGCCGGCGTTGATATTGCCGACACAAATCACGGGCACGGCGGCCTTATAGGCTGTGCCTTTGGCCAACCGTCGCGCGGTCGCTGCCGCGTAGATCGCGGCCAATGGCGCGACCAGGCGCGCCCAAATAGCTGGCTGGGCTGCGGGCGTGAACCAAAAGTCAGGGGCGCGCATCAGGTCTCTGCCTTGTCGAGATACTCATAGACCAATGTCACAAGCTTGTTGGTGGCATCCGCGCCGCGAGAGGTCACGTCCCACGCATTATGTGCAAGCTGAGCGGCCAGATCAGTGGCCAGCAATTGCTCGACACAAAAGCCTAAATCATCCATATTAGGGACTGGTTTCATCGCGTTACCGAGTAACAGCCGATCGTAGTGCAACTTATGGTCCATAATTTGAGGACCGGCCAAAACAGCGGAGCCGACCGTCGCAGGCGCAAAAGGATCGCAGACGTCCCCGTCAGTCAGGCTGCCACCCAAATAGGTAATCGGCGCAAGACGTGACCACAAACCGAGAGCGGTGTCAGTGTCGGCAACATAGATCTGCGTTGCCTCTTTCGGTGTCTCGTCAAAGGAACGGCACGCGACGCTAAAGCCCTCGGCGCGTAAAATAGCCGTCATTTGAGGTCCGTCAGTGCCGATTTTGGGCGAGAGCACAAGTAGCGTGCGGTGCGCGCGGCGCGCGGCATGACGGTGCGCAGCGGCGACGCCTGCCAGTTCTGCCATGGGGACGTTAGCGGCGAACCACATTGGACGGTAGCCAAGCACCTCTGAGAGGTCAGCGCGTTCCGCTTCAAGATAGGCGGGTGGGGTGGTCCCTTCTTCAAGGATTCCCGTCACTTGGACGTTGCCAGTTATGTTTCCGATCTTTTTCAGACGTGCGGACGTCACCTCGTCAATCGTCAAAATTTCCGGAAATATTCCGAGGAGGGCGCGCATTATGCCCGGAACCCGCCGACCGGCCGTTTTATCAATTTCAGAGATGTCCGCACATATAAGGAGCACAGGAATACCGCTATTTTGAATTTCAAAGAGCGGGATCGGATCCAGTCGGCCACCGACCCAAAGCACAAATTGGGGCTTCCAATGGGCAAGAAATGCGCGGGTGCTACGTTTGGTATTCGGGCTGATTTGAACCTGCGGATCGTCAGATGTGGGCACCGTGGCAATGATCGTGATAACCTCGCCGTCATCGGTCAGGCGGTTGACAAGACTGCGGATCGCGGCCAATTGGTCCGGCCCCGCGCAACAGGCCCAGATCACCGCCCCCTTCGGGCGCGGCGGTGTGTTTGTGCCAACCATCCCGCATTCTGTCGGATTGACAGTCGCAAGATAGGCCGAAATGAGAGGTGATCGCGCCATCAAGGGCTTTCGCTGGCTCTAGTTGCCCAATTCCTCGGTCGCGGAGGCCGCAGCCTCTTCATCCCGAAGGCGGTGAATATGCGCGATAAAATAGCGCATATGTGCGTTATCCACGGTGCGCTGGGCGGCACCTTTCCATGCATTATACGCGGAGGCGTAATCAGGGAACATGCCGACAATATCAATCGCGTTAACGTCTTTGAACGCGTTCTTGGTCGGGTCGATCAATTCGCCACCAAAGACGAGGTGCAAGCGTTGTGTCATGGTAAAACCTTTATGTTTTAATCGATGTTTGAGGGCAGACTATGCCTTCGACGGGGTGTTCTCAAGCAAGTTGCGCGAGGAGTGGGCCATGCAGACCACCAGCCGCCACCAGTCCGTTGAGCTGGGGGTGCGGATTGTTGAACAAGAGCGTTTTGCCCGCTTGATCGGTTGCGGTTCCGCCGGCCTCAGACACAATCAAGGCGCCTGCCGCAATATCCCATTCCCATGTCGGGCGCAGGGTGATCATCGCGTCAAAACGGCCTTGGGCGACAAGGCACAGCCTGTAAGCCAATGACGAGCAGAACGCGGTTTTTGCCTCTGGAACGATCCCGCCGCGCCAGAACTTAGGCTGGTAATTCGCCTTATGGGTCAGAATTGTTGCTTGCGACAGGGCAGTTTGCGACGTCGGTGCAAGCGGGGCGCCGTTCAAAAACGCGCCGCCATCGATATGTGCCGTGAACATCAAATCGCGCATCGGAACGTAAACCGCAGCCGCAATTACCGTGCCCTTACGGACCACAGCAAGAGAATGCGACCAATCCTGCCCGCCCTCTATAAACGCCCGTGTTCCATCAATCGGATCGACAACAAACAGCGTATCGGCATCTAGCCGCGCGGCACTGTCCTCGGTTTCCTCTGATAGCCAGCCGTAAGCGGGCCGCGCCGCAAGCAATGTGCTTTGCAACATCGCGTTGACGGCCAGATCGGCGGCTGTCACGGGGCCCGCATCATCCGGTTTGTGCCAGATATCTGGGTTTTGACCAAAATAGCTTTTTGCGATGTCACCAGACCTGCGGGCGGCATGGGTCAGAAGGTCAAGATCAGTCGCCGGCAAGGGTCAGCCCTTCTACCAAAAGCGACGGAACAACGTGGCTCAGATGTGCACGCGCATCGTTGGCGGGGGTCATCCGCATCAGCATATCGCGCAGATTGCCCGCAACGGTGCATTCGTTGACGGCATAGGTGATCTCGCCATTTTCGACCCAGAATCCGGACGCGCCACGCGAATAATCGCCCGTATTGGGGTTGATCGTGGAGCCGATCATCGAGGTGACCAACAGGCCCGTGCCCATCTGTGCAATGAGGTCTGCGCGGCTGGCGTCCCCTTGGGTCAAGGCGATATTGCTCAGGCTGGGAGAGGGCGGCGACGAGGTGCCGCGTACCGCATTTGCGGTGCTTTGCATCCCGAGCTTGCGGGCATTCGCGAGGTCCAGCGTCCAGCCTGTCAGCACACCGTTTTCAACAATTGCGCGCGGCTTTGTGGCCAGACCTTCGGCGTCAAACATCCGCGATGAGGACGTGCGCATCCTGTGCGGGTCTTCGATGATAGAGAGCGCTGAGGGCAAGACCTGCTCGCCCAGTGCATTGCGCAACCAGCTTGACCCGCGCGCGATCGTGGCCCCGTTTACCGCTTGCAACAGATGGCCGATCAGCGACGAGGCAATCCGCTCGTCAAACAAAACGGGGTAGGAGCCAGTCTTTGGCTTGCGGGCACCAGCACGCTCAACGGCGCGGTCTGCTGCGATGCGCCCGATCTCTGCGGCATCGCGCAAATCGGCTTGAAAGATACGACTGTCATAGTCGTAGTCGCGTTCCATTGCGGTCCCCGTCCCGCTAATCGCGACACAAGACAGCCCGCGGTTGGACCGCGCATAGCCCGCCGAAAACCCGTTGGTTGCCGCAATGTGAACGCGGCTGCTGCTATAGCCCGCCGAGGCGGATTGAACCTGTGAAATGCCCTTGTTTTCAAGAGCGGCCGCCTCTGCGCGCGCGGCCTCGGCCTGAAGCTCTGCCGGATCAGGTTCGGCGCTTGGGTCAAAAAGTTCGAGACCGGAATTATCGGTGACTTTCGCTAATTGAGACGGATCCGCAAGGCCTGCATGGGGGTCGTCTGGCGCCTCTTTGGCCATCGCGATCACCCGCTCAACCATCTGCCGAAGCGTCTCTGTCTTGGTGTCAGAAGAAGAAACGTTCGCCTGCCTTTGCCCAATCAAAACGCGCAAACCAACATCGACGCCTTCAGAGCGTTCCGCATGTTCCAGCGCGCCTGCGCGCACGTCAATGGATACAGACGTGCCATCAACTGCAATGGCGTCGGCCTGATCGGCGCCCGCTTTGCGCGCCATATCAATTAACTGGTGGGTCAGATCAGAGAGGGATTGGGTCATGTGGCTTCCTTTGTTCCCTCTTCAGGTAGTCTGCGACGCGGTCTGCTGCAAGGCTTTGACCGCGTCGCTTTTGGCCTACTGAATACGCTGGCCGTTCGCGATGACATGGCCTTCTTTGTTGATTTCGATTTTCGAGGTCAATTCGTCGTCGCCCACTGTGCGGGCAAACATGCCCATCATCATGCGGCCCATCATGGCCTGATCTTCGGGAAGAAGGCCCATCGCCACCAGCTTATCAATCAGGGCATTGGCCCCTTTGATGTTCATCGTCACGTCACCCTCAGGGCGCGGGTAGCCTTCAAAAGTGGAGGTGTCGGTATTGTCAAATGTGAATGCACCCGCACCGTTCACTTCTGCGCCTGCCGCGGACAGTTTCATGGTGTTGAGCGTCAGCGCGTTAAGCTCGACGGGAACAGCATTCTCCGCCATCGCCTCGGCTTGTTCAGGGTCAAGCAGATCGACAAAAAGACTTGCCTTGCCTGACAGATCAACAAGGAACGTGAGCGGATCGTGGGGCAGTGCGCTGTTCGGGTCCAAAATCATCCAGATCATATCGTTCATCGTAAGGCCGGTCAGGTTCACACGCAGCCCGAAATCGGCAGGCTCTTCGGTTTTGCTGAGTGGCATATCGATCCCGATGCCATATTCAGCCATCCCGAATTCGATCGGGAAGGGGAGACCGCCGCCATTGGCCGAAACGGCAATGCCTTGGCTCAGGGAATCGTAATGCATCGCAGTATTATCCATCTTGCCCTTCAAAGACCCGTTCGCGATCGAAATGGTGCCAGAGGTCTGCTCGCCCTCGGATTTCACATCAAAAATGAAGTTGCTTTGGCCAAAGCTGTAACCGCCATCTATTGCGAAATCCTCAACAAACATATCCTCAGGCGATTTCAGATCCTCGCTCCAAGGCAGGGTCATCGCGGCTTGCGCACTCATTCCGTCTAACTTGCCGCTCAGCGTGATATAATCGCCTGCCGTTTCCGGCGGTATCACATCAACCAGCACATCCATAGAGGCGGCCTGCACGTCATACATCAGCTCGCGCATCTCGGTGCCTGCGCTGGTATAGACCCCAGACAAATCATTGGCGGTCAGGCGGATATCGGCTTTCACCGTTGTGTCCCAATCGCTGATTTGGTCGACAACAATGCCGTATTTGTCGGCACTGGCGGTATAGGTTAGTGCATCAGAAGTGCCGCTGACAATCAGTTTGGCACCTGATTGCTGGACGGTCATCGTCATCACACCACCGTCGGTATTCTCGATCACGATTGGAAAGGTATCGGCAACGGTGACAGAAACGGTGCCATCGCCCATCTCGGTAAAGACCAGATCGCCCATATTCGCGGTGATTTTGGAAACATCGTCGTCCGCGGTTAACACAATATTGGACACGGTCAGCGTGTCGCCGTCGGTAATTTCACCGCCGATGGAAATGCCGTCTTCACCGTACATCGCAAGGTTTTCTTGCCAGTCTGCCCAGACATCTGCCGCTGTCACATCCGCTTGTGCGGTGCCCGCAGTCAGGAGTGCAATAGCGCAGGCCGTGCTGCGCAAAGTTGTAAAACGTGTCATGGTGATGTCCTTTCGGGCCAATGGCGATCAATCCTTGAAGGCCTTGCACATGGGGGCAAGGTCGGGAATTCTACTCACAACGTAGCGAGTGCCGCTGCCAACCTAAAGGGGAGAGGTTATGAAAAACGTCGATATGAGCGGGAAAACTGTGTTGATCACAGGCGCAAGCCGCGGGATCGGGCAGGCGGCGGCCTATGCTTTCGCGCAGGCAGGGGCGAATGTGGCGCTTTTTGCGCGGAGCGTCGATGAAATCGCGCAAACCGCTGGCGACATCGGTGATACCGCACTTGCGATCCCCTGCGATATTTCGCGCCACGCAGAAGTCGAAGCGGCCGTTGCGGCCACGGCACGGGCCTTTGGCGGAATAGATGTGCTGGTGGGCAATGCAGGCATGGTCGCGCCCATCGGGCATCTTGCCGATACTGATCCAGAGGCTTGGAGCCATGCCATCGATGTCAATCTCAAAGGGGTTTACTACGGCATGCACGCCGTCCTGCCCGGTATGATCGCACAGGGGCACGGCACAATTCTGACTGTCTCGTCAGGGGCGGCGCATAGTCCGGTTGAGGGCTGGTCGGCCTATTGCAGCGCAAAGGCAGGGGCCTACATGCTGACCCGTGCAGTTGACAACGAGACCCGCGCCAAAGGTTTGCGGATCATGGGGCTTTCACCCGGTACGGTCGCCACCCAGATGCAACGCGATATCAAAGCCTCGGGGATCAATCCGGTGAGCAAACTCGCGTGGTCCGATCACATCCCGCCCGAATGGCCCGCCAAAGCGCTGGTCTGGATGTGCACGCCAGAAGCAGACCCCTACCTTGGTATGGACGTCGTGTTGCGCGAGCAGTCGATCCGCGATCTGGTGGGCCTGTCATGATCCGCTGCGACAAGGATGGGGCGCTGTGGACGGTGACACTCGACCGCCCCGACAAGGCCAATGCGCTCACGGCGGATATGCTGGCCGCTTTGGTTGAGATTTTCGAAAACGCGCAGGACGCGCAGGTCATCATCCTGACGGGTGTGGGCAAGGTGTTTAGCGCGGGCGCCGACCTCGACGCGGCAAGAGCCGGTCTTGCGACAAGCCCGCTCTGGGAGCGCCTTTCAGGGGCAATCGCGGAGTTCAATGGGCTTTCGATCGCGGCCCTCAACGGGACTGTTGCGGGCGGAAGCTTTGGCATGGTGTTGGCCTGCGATCTGCGGATCGGGGTGGATACGGCGAAGTTCTTCTATCCGGTGATGAAGCTTGGCTACCTGCCACAACCCAGTGATCCTGGGCGTATGCGGGCGCTGATTGGGCCGTCGCGGGCGAAAATGATCCTGATGGCTGGACAAAAGATCACCGCGCAAACGGCGCTGGACTGGGGGCTCATCGACGAAATTGTCGCCCCAGAGAGTCTTGTTAATCAGGCCAAGACATATGCGGCTGATGTGCTGGGTGCCACACCTGCACATGTTGCGGGCATTAAGGGGCTTTGCTGACACCTTGTTTTGATCTCCAACAACGGGCAATAGAGGGTCAAACAAAGGGTAACTGGTATTATGGATAGCACAATCGTCGATCAGGGAATTGACCTGCTGAACAAGGGTTTGGACCTTGCGATGCAATGGTTGCTTTCGCCCGCCGCATGGACACAGTTCGCGCTGCTGGTCGGAGCCTATTTCCTCGCGGTCATCGTCAACCGGATCACGACGCCAAAGTTGTCGCACTTGCTGACGCCAGAGGATGAGAGCACCACTTTGCTGTCAAAAGGGCGGCGGTTTGTGTTGATGTTCCTGCCGCTACTGCTGCCGCTGTTTGCCTATGGGTTCACCGCAATTGGCGAGCAGGTCACACGGTCGCTCTTTGGGTCAGGTGCAGTCATTGCTTTCGGCAAGCGCTTGTTCCTGTTCTTGGCGCTGCGTGCATTTGCGCGCGACATCCTGTCTGATCCGTTTCTGCACCTCTTGGGCAAATATGTCGTCGTGCCTGTTGGCGCGCTTTATGCGCTGGGCGTGCTTGATCCGGTGATGCAAGGCATGGCCGAAACGGGCGTCAGCATCGGCAATATCAACTTTAGCGTCTTGGCGCTCGTGCGCGGGATCATTGCAGGCAGTCTGCTGTTCTGGCTGGGGCATTGGTCCAACAGCCAATCCGTCGCCTATATCGAGCGGCAACGCATGCGGCCTGCAATCAGGCAACTGCTGACCAAGGTTGCCGAGTTCGCCATTTTCGGCTTCGCGTTCCTGTTGTTGATGAACATCATGGGCGTTGATCTTGGGTCACTGGCGGTTTTGGGCGGCGCGATTGGCGTCGGGCTTGGTTTTGGTCTTCAAAAGATCGCGTCGAACTTCATCTCTGGTGTGATTCTTTTGGTCGAAGGGCAAGCGACCGTTGGCGACTATGTCGAGCTGGACGGTGGTGAGGCGGGTACGATTATCAAAATGACCGCGCGGGCGACCTTCCTTGAGACCTTCGACGGGCGCTGGATCGTCGTGCCTAACGAAGACTTTATCACAACGCGGGTTGTGAATTACTCTGACAGTGGGTCCGCAAACCGGCTCGAAGTCGCGTTTTCCGTCAGCTATGACACCGACATTAACAAGATACCCGCCCTGATTGAGGCAGCCGTGGCGGCACATCCTTCCGTGCTGCAAACGCCCGAGCCGCCCGATTGCGAGTTGCGGGGGTTTGGCGAGAGCGGGATCGATTTCGCCGTCGAATTTTGGGTCAACGGGATCGACGACGGCAAAAACAAATATACCTCCGACATCCTCTTTGTGATCTGGAACACCCTGCGCGATAACGGGATCGAAATCCCGTTCCCGCAGCGCGTCATCGAGATCAAAGGCGGGCTACCCAAGTGACCGACGCTCTGGTCATCGGGGCTGGGCCTGCGGGGCTGATGGCCGCCGAAACCTTGGCCGCAAACGGCGTGAGCGTCACGATCGTCGATGCCATGCCCTCCGTCGGTCGCAAATTCCTCATGGCGGGGAAATCGGGGCTGAACCTGACCAAAAACGAAGATGCGGACGCATTCCAAGCCGCTTTTGGGCCTTTGCCTGCGGCGATGCAGGCGGCGTTAGCAGACTTTGGTCCGGCGCAGGTCATGGCATGGGCAGAGGGGCTGGGTCAGCCGCTGTTCACTGGCTCGACAGGACGGGTCTTTCCCAAGGCGATGAAAGCCTCGCCACTTTTGCGGGCATGGATGGCGCGGCTTGACGGGCAAGGCGTGACGCTCAAAACCCGCTGGCTGTGGGTCGGATGGGACGCGCAGACCCCAATCTTCGATACGCCAGAGGGGCGGGTCACGCGTACGGCTCCCATTGTTGTGCTCGCGTTGGGCGGGGCTAGCTGGGCGCGGCTTGGGTCCAATGGCGATTGGGCGGCATATCTGCCAGAGGCGGTCACGGCGTTTGCACCTGCCAATATGGGATTCGGCGTCGCATGGTCCGCGCATATCGATGCGCATTTAGGCAAGCCTATCAAATCCATCAAACTTAGTGCGGGCACGGCAGAATCGCGTGGCGAAATCGTTCTGACTAAAGCAGGTATAGAGGGCGGTGGCATTTATATGGTGAGCCGTGCGATGCGCGAGGGGGCCGCCTTGACGGTGGATCTGCTGCCAGACTGGGATCTGGCGCGTGTGCGCGCGGCGTTGCGCAAGCCGCAAGGCAAGACAAGTCTGACCAACCATCTGCGCAAAACGCTCAAACTCGGTCCTGCGCAAATCGCGCTTTTGTCCGAGTTCGGGCGCCCGTTTCCAAATGATCTGGCGCCACTGATTAAAGCGCTGCCGATCAACCACACGGGGCCGCACCCGATGGATCAGGCGATCTCGACAGCGGGTGGCGTACGTTTTGACGCGCTTGACGGGTTTGTTCTCAAAGAACGGGAAGGCGTCTTTTGCGCAGGCGAGATGCTGGATTGGGAGGCGCCGACGGGGGGATACCTGATCACAGCATGTCTGGCGACAGGGCGGGCGGCGGCATTGCAGGCTTTGACTCGAACCGTCGCACCGCAGGCATAGACGCAAAGGCGAGCCTCAGGCAGGTTGCTGCAACTGCGAAGGCGGTGGATTACCTTTGGGAACACGAGCGATTTGAGCGCCTCAAAGACTCAGAAAACGAGTCATTTCAAGCTGAAGCGTCTGTATACCGAGACGGAAAGAGGCCGAATCTTGGACTAATCTTGCTCAAATTTGGCCAAAGTGTTGCGTTGTCGCATCGCTTTGGCGTGGCTGTATACGGTCAAAAGGCACACAAAAAAGACGGTGTTTGGTGCGGTTTACAGTGCGTATTCAGCTAAAAACATAAAGAATCTTCAAGTTTTATAGGGTTGCTGTGGTTGTCGCAGGTCGGAGGCGTCGTGATCATGTTACAAAAGGTGTGTGATTATTGCCAAGAATTGCGTCATAAATGCGGAGGGACCTGCACGCTCTTTAAATAGCGTCTTGTTTTTTTGGAGCAACGTGGATAAAAATAATCAATCGTCCACAACGTGCATTTTATTGGAGTACCGACATGCGCCTTACAAATACTCTCGCTGCCGCAGCTGTTATCGCTGTTTCTGGTGTTGCTGCTAACGCTGGTGGACTTGCCCCAGTTGCTATGGAAGCACCTGTTGTCGTGGTTGACACACCTGCGGCTTCTGGTTCGTTGAACAGCGGCTACATTGTGCTTGGCCTCTTGGCAGCACTCGTTGCAGCTTCTGGCTCTTTCTAAGATCTTCTTAGAAGTCTAGAACTCTTGAAAGGCTGGCCTCAGGGCCAGCCTTTTTCGTTTGCCAGCTTTCTTTATACGAGGATGAGTACAATGCGTCTTTTAAAAACACTTACACTCGCTGCTGCGATCTCCGCTTGCTCAGTTGCAGTTCACGCTGGCGGCCTTGCTCCAATGGTTCAGGAAGCACCTATTTTCAAAGTTGTCGCACCTGAAGCTACCGGCTCCTTGGGCGGCTATGTTGTGCTCGGAGCTTTGGCAGTGCTTGTTGCGGCTTCTGGGTCTTTCTAAGCCGCGATGCGATGACCAAAGCCTTTGCTAAGGCGGACCTTGGTCCGTCTTTTTGCGTTTAGCGGCGGGCCATCATTGCCAGACGGATCAACGTGCGCTCCATGAGTGCATTTTGCGGCGCGCTGTCTGCAGAGCGGAGTTGCAGATCCACGTCAGTAAGGGCCATGAGGGCCTTTTCCAAACGGTCCCGCCCCCAATTGCCGGCTTGCCGCATAATTTTATCGCGGCGCGGTCCAAACACAGGCGGGCGCAACCGCCCGATTCCCGCGCCTGCTCCACCTGGGTCACTGGCGACCGTATGCAACCGCTTGAAGTGCCGCGTTGCCCCTATGCACAGCGCGACTGGGGTCACCCCTTGGGCGTAAAGATTGCGCAGCACAGGGCCCAACGTGTTGGCCTGTCCAGCGGTCACAACATCGAGCACATCATCTAGCTCCACCTCGGCAGACTGCGGCGCGCAGGCCATGATCTCAGTCATCGTCAGGGGCGACGGGTCGCCGTATTTATACAGCCCGACCTTTTCAACTGTTTGCCGAAAATCACCCGGCTCCAGCGTTTGCGCGAGCGCCATGAGCGCATCCATAATGTCGGCGCCCGGCGCGGCAAGTCCAGCCGATTGCAGCGCGGCAGTAATATCGTCGCGGTTAGGTGGATCATCATAGATGCCGATGGCCATAGCGTTGCGATGACCTTCGAACAGCTTTCTCATCGCTGATTTCGCGATCAACTGCCCTGCGGTGACGACAATCTGTGCATCGCCCGCCTGCCAATCGGCCAAGGCGGCGGTCAGAACTTTTATACTCGTGTCGGTAGCATCCTCGACAAAGGCGACGCGGTGCCCAGGAAAGAATCCCTGCGCTTTGACGGCATCATCCAATAGCGCCGCATCCTTGCGTAGGTCGGACGCAGATAAGCGCGTCAGGCGCATTTCTTCTTCGCCAGAGGGGCCAACGAGGGCGGCGATGACAGACTGCCGCGCGGTTGCGACGCGCATAGGGTCTGCACCAAAGATCAAAATCGCAGTATGTGACGGGTCAGGTTTACGCAAATACCCCTGCGCTGCACTGCCCGCCATCTTCATCGGGCAAGCTCTGCGGCCGACAAGAGCAGACGCGCCACAATGAGATCCGCCAAGGCCACCGATAGTCGCGCGCTTGCATCTTTGGCGGCCGCCTGTGTTGCAACCGTCGATCCCGTCGCAGAGTAACTCATGAACGTCTCTTCAAGGCCACTTTTTACCGTTGTGCCCAAATGATCGGAAAGAACCCAATGAGCCGTGCCCACCAGATTGAACCGCGTTGTATCTCCACCCAAGGTGATCGTCGCAGGCGTTGGTGTTTCGGTCAGGCTGACACGCAAAGAATACCGTGGCTCTACGGTATCACCCAGCCGTGCGATCAAGCGGGTGCGCAGTTGATATTCGGCAACTGTCTGTGGCGTCTCAAAGGCAATGGCGCCGCGCAACGCCGTTCCGCCCCCCGACGGTCCATAGACCGGCGTCAGCCCGCAACCCGCAAGCCCCAGAGCGCCCAAAAGGACGATACGGCGAGACAGGCGCGGGGTTAAGGCGTTAGATGACAATGTTAACAATCCGTCCAGGAACGATGATGAGCTTTTTCGGTGCAGCACCGTCCAAAACTCTGACGACAGCGTCCATCGCGAGCACCAGCTTTTCAATCTCTTCTTTTGGCATATCGGCAGGCACGGCGATTTCCGACCGACGCTTGCCGTTGATCTGGATCGGCAGAGTGACGGTTGTCTCGACCAGCATCGCCTCGTCGGCCACAGGCCAAGGCGCATCAACGATCAGACCCGCACCACCCATCATCGCCCAAACCTCTTCGGCGAGGTGCGGAGTCATCGGTGACATCAGCTGCGCAAGCACAAGCATCGCTTGCCGCTTGGCCGCACTGCCCACCTTGGACTTCGACAAGACAGCAGTAAAGCCGTAAAGCTTTGCAATTGCTGCGTTAAAGCCGAATGTCTCGATCCCGCTGGTCACATCGACAATCGCACGGTGCATGGCGCGGATCAGATCCTCGTCGTCTTCACCAGTTGCATTTTCCATCGCGGCAATCTCGGCGGCCAAGCGGTAAACGCGTCCGATATGTTTGAACGTGGCCTCAGCACCCGACGCGGTCCACTCCACATCCCGCTCTGGAGGGCTATCGGAGAGCACGAACCAACGCGCCGTATCGGCCCCGTATTTCGCCAGAATGTCGTCAGGATCGACGACGTTGTTCTTGGATTTCGACATTTTGGCGGAGGGGATCACCGTGATCGCCTCGCCTGTCTCGCGTACAACAAGCTGGCCGTCGCGCTCCTCAACCTGTTCGGGGTAATGATAGATCGGGCGACCGTTTTCGGTCTTGCGCTCTGCATTCTCATAGATTGCGTGGGTCACCATGCCCTGCGTAAACAACGCGTTGAACGGTTCAATCGCGCTATCAGGCAGGTGGCCTGTCATATTCATCGCGCGGGCAAAGAAGCGGCTATAAAGCAGGTGCAAAATCGCGTGTTCAATCCCGCCGATATACTGGTCAACGTTCATCCAATAGGCAGCATCGGCCATGTCGGTCGGCGTTGCCGCATGGGGCGAAGTAAAGCGTGCGTAATACCAAGAGCTGTCCACAAACGTGTCCATCGTGTCAGTTTCGCGCTGCGCATCGGCGCCGCACTTTGGACACTGGCAATTGCGCCATGTCGGGTGACGATCCAGCGGGTTGCCTGGCACGTCGAATGTGACGTCATAAGGCAACTCGATCGGCAGGTTCTCTTTCTTTTCGGGGACCGCCCCGCAGGTCTCGCAATGGACCACAGGGATCGGCGTGCCCCAGAACCGCTGACGGGACAGGCCCCAATCGCGCAGGCGGAATTTGGTCACGCCGTGGCCCACACCATTGGCCTCGCAGAAGGCAATCGCGGCATCCACGGCCTCTTCGCCAGTCTGCTCGGTCTCGCCTGCAAAACCCTTCACATAGGTGACTTTCTCGGTCTTCAGCGGCACGTAAGCCTCGGTCAAATGCGGGTCGGCATCGGCCGTGGGCAGGAAGGTCGCGACAATCGGTAGGCCGTATTTCGTCGCAAATTCAAAGTCGCGCACGTCATGGGCAGGGCAACCAAAGATCGCGCCCGTGCCGTAATCCATCAGAATGAAGTTCGCGATATAAACGGGCAATTCCCATGCTGTATCAAAGGGATGGCGCACGGTCAGGCCGGTGTCATAGCCTTTCTTTTCGGTGGTCTCCAACTCGGCGGCGGTTGTGCCACCTTTGCGGCATTCGGCGCAGAATTCGGCTACTGCGGGGTTCGTCCGCTCCAATTCACGCGCAAGCGGATGGTCCGGCGAAATGCCGACAAAAGACGCACCCATGAGCGTATCGGGACGGGTGGTATAGACCTCGACGCGGTCATGCCCCACAGGCCCATCCACAAGGCTGAACGAGAACTGCAAACCGCGTGATTTGCCGATCCAGTTGGCCTGCATCAATTTGACCTTCGCAGGCCAGTTATCAAGGCTGTCAATTGCGGTCAGCAATTCTTCGGAATAGTCGGAAATCTTGAAGAACCACTGCACCAGTTCACGGCGTTCAACCTCGGCACCAGAGCGCCAGCCTTTGCCGTCAATCACCTGCTCGTTGGCGAGCACAGTCATGTCGATCGGGTCCCAGTTCACGACCGCTTTCTTGCGGTAAATCAGACCCTTTTCAAGAAAGTCGATGAACAGCGCCTGCTGTTGGCCGTAATATTCAGGATCACAGGTTGCAAACTCGCGGGACCAGTCGATGGAGAGGCCGAGCGGTTTCATCTGCGCCTTCATGTCGGCGATGTTCTGATAGGTCCAATCCTTCGGGTGACCACCCGAGGCCATCGCGGCATTCTCGGCAGGCATCCCGAAGGCGTCCCAGCCCATGGGGTGTAGCACGTTGTGCCCTGTCGCCATCTTATAGCGGGCGATCACGTCGCCCATCGTGTAGTTGCGCACATGGCCCATGTGGATGCGGCCCGACGGATAGGGGAACATCTCAAGGACATAATACTTGGGCTTATCCTCGGAGCGGACGGCCTTAAAAGTTTCGGCTTGATCCCAAGCAGACTGCCATTTCGCTTCGATATCAGACGGGGTGTAGGTGGACATTTTGAACGGGTCTTTCACATGGAAACGCCGAGCATCTCTGGCCCGGCGCTATTCGAATTCGGGCAAAAACTGACGGGCTATAGCGCGCGGTCAGCAATACGGATTTGGCGGGCACGGCTTAGGATCGCATCCTCAATTGCACGCTGGGTCTCGGCAGGGACGGGGCCGCGGCGGGACTGGAGCGCGACATTGAGCGAACGGGCATCAAGCGCGGGATCGGTGATGTAAACAGTCGCGCGGTAGGCGCGGTTGCCACCCGGAGGGGTGCCATAGCCCATGACGATCACACCTGTGAAGGGATCGACGCTCTCGACAGGCAGGAAGTTGAGCACATCCAGTGAGGCGGCCCAAAGATAGCGGTTCACCGCGACGCTTTCGGCGCCGTTTGTCCGGCTGGCCTGCACGGTGGCGTCTGCGGCGGCTTTCGCGCCAAATCCGAGGCTGCCAAATGGGCTGCTGCTGCCACATGCGGTCAGTGTCGAGAAAAGTATCGCGGCCGTCAGGCCAATTGCTGTGCGCGAGAATGCTGTCAAAGCTTTGCCCCCAAGGGATGTCTATTCACGAAATATGTAGCGAACAGGGCGCAGGGTCACAAGGCATTTGAGCAAAACAGGGGCAGATCGACATCAGATACCCCC
>JAQXBV010000105.1 GCA_029252195.1 Yoonia sp. | reverse complement strand
TGTTTGCAGTGCAAGCCGAAGGCGCTGAGATCACAACCATCGAAGGCATCGGTGGGCCGGATAATTTGCATCCTCTGCAAGAGGCATTCAAGGAGCATCACGGGCTTCAGTGCGGCTATTGCACGCCCGGTATGATCACGCGGGCCGCTAAGCTGCTTGAGGAGATTCCAAACCCGACCGAAGCGGAAATCCGCTTTGGCATGGCTGGCAATCTTTGCCGCTGTACGGGTTATCAGAACATCGTGAAATCCATTCAGGCGGCTGCAGCCCAGATGACTGCAGCCAAGGAGGCCGCAGAATGAAAGACGAAATTACACGCGAAGAACGAGTCGATAACCTCAAGGGCATGGGCTGCTCGCGCAAGCGGGTAGAGGATGCCCGGTTCACGCAAGGCAAAGGCAACTACGTCGATGATATCAAGCTAGACGGCATGCTGTTTGGCGACTTTGTCCGCTCTCCCTATGCGCATGCGCGGGTGAAGAGCATCAACAAGGATGCGGCACTCGAGGTGCCCGGCGTTCTGGCGGTGTTGACAGCCGACGATCTGCGTCCGCTGGGCCTGCACTGGATGCCGACGCTGGCCGGTGACAAACAGATGGTTTTGGCCGATGGCAAGGTGCTGTTTCAAGGGCAAGAGGTTGCTTTTGTTGTGGCCGAAGACCGCTATGCAGCTGCTGACGGCATTGAAGCCGTCGAAGTAGAGTATGAAGAACTGCCGGTTCTTGTGAATCCGTTTGAGGCACTGAAATCTGATGTGGTCCTGCGCGAGGATCTCGTTGCCGAAGATGGGTCTATCCCCGCCGGTGCCCATGGCCCGCGCAAACATCACAACCATATCTTCACATGGGAAGCTGGCGACAAGGAACCGACCGAGCAGGTGATCGCAAACGCCGAAGTCGTGGCCGAAGAATCCATGTACTACCATCGCACCCACCCGTGTCCGCTGGAAACTTGCGGTTGCGTGGCGTCGATGGACAAGGTCAATGGCAAGCTGACGCTGTGGGGCACGTTTCAGGCACCGCACGCCATCCGCACCGTGGTCAGCCTGATTTCGGGGATTGAAGAACACAACATCCGCGTTGTCTCTCCCGACATTGGCGGCGGCTTTGGCAACAAGGTCGGGGCCTATCCAGGCTATGTCTGTTCGGTCGTGGCTTCAATTGTCACCGGTAAACCGGTCAAGTGGATCGAAGACCGCATGGACAACCTGATGACCACCGCTTTTGCGCGTGATTACCATATGACCGGCAAGATCAGCGCCACAAAAGAGGGCAAGATCACCGGCCTGCAATGCCATGTGACTGCCGACCACGGCGGTTTTGATGCTTGTGCAGACCCGACAAAGTTCCCTGCGGGCTTCATGAACATCTGCACGGGATCATATGACATCCCGACTGCCCACCTAGAGGTGGACGGAGTCTATACAAATAAAGCCCCCGGCGGCGTCAGCTATCGCTGTTCGTTCCGCGTAACCGAAGCCGTGTATTTCATCGAACGCATGATCGAAGTGCTTGCGATCAAGTTGAACATGGACTCGGCTGAACTGCGCCGGATCAACTTTATCAAGAAAGAACAGTTTCCTTACAAGGCGGCTCTTGGCTGGGAATACGACAGCGGCGACTATCACACCGCTTGGGACAAGGCGCTCAAAACGGTTGACTATGCAGGACTGCGTGCAGAACAAACGCAACGTGTCGCTGACTTTAAGGCAGGAAAGACCCGCAAGTTGATGGGGATCGGCCTCAGCTTCTTTACCGAGATCGTCGGTGCAGGTCCGGTCAAGAACTGCGATATCCTTGGCCTTGGCATGTTCGACAGTTGCGAAATCCGTATCCACCCCACGGGGTCAGCGATTGCGCGACTTGGCACAATTTCTCAGGGTCAGGGGCATGCGACGACCTTTGCGCAAATCCTTGCCTCCGAGATCGGCCTGCCTGCCGACAGCATCACGATTGAGGAAGGCGATACAGACACCGCGCCTTATGGCTTGGGGACTTACGGTTCTCGCTCGACACCAGTCGCTGGTGCTGCAACGGCCATGGCAGGTCGCAAAATCCGCGCCAAGGCACAGATGATTGCTGCCTATCTGCTAGAGGTTCACGACAACGACGTGGAATTCGACGTAGATCGCTTTGTCGTCAAAGGCGCGCCGGAAAAGTTCATGACGATGAAGGAAATCGCCTTTGCCGCCTATAATAAGGCTATTCCGGGTCTGGAGCCAGGATTGGAGGCGGTCAGCTATTACGATCCGCCCAACATGACCTATCCGTTCGGGGCCTATGTCTGCGTCATGGATATCGACGTCGATACCGGTGTCACGGAAATCCGCCGTTTCTATGCGTTGGATGACTGCGGCACGCGGATCAACCCGATGATCATCGAAGGTCAGGTGCATGGCGGTTTGACCGAAGCCCTTGCCGTCGCCTTGGGCCAAGAAATCGCCTATGATGACATGGGCAACGTGAAGACAGGGACCTTGATGGATTTCTTCTTGCCAACGGCATGGGAAGTCCCAAACTATGAAACAGACTTCACCGTTACCCCATCCCCGCACCATCCCATCGGGGCCAAAGGCGTCGGCGAAAGCCCGCATGTGGGCGGCGTTCCGTGCTTTTCGAACGCGGTGCAGGATGCGTTCCGCCCGTTTGGTAACACCCATACGAACATGCCTCACGATCACTGGCGGATTTGGCGCACGGCCAATGAACTTGGCCTGCATGATTGATGGAAACATTGGGGCGGGATCAAACCCGCCCTTTGGGGAATTCTGATGACCTGGACAGACCTGCAAACTGCTCTTGGCCGCGAAGGATACGTGGCCTCTGACGACCTGGCGGTTGCTTTGCAACTTGCCTTGTCGTTAGGGCGTCCCCTATTGCTGGAAGGGGCTGCCGGTGTTGGTAAGACCGAAATCGCACGGTGTTTATCGGCAGTCAAAGACACACGGCTGATCCGTTTGCAGTGCTATGAAGGTTTGGATGCCGCGCAGGCGATCTATGAATGGAACTATCAGCGTCAACTACTCAGCATTCGGGCGGCCGCCGAGGATGGTGTCACGGGCAAAGCTGTTGAAGATCGCATATTCTCGCGGGAGTTTTTGCTGGAACGGCCGCTACTCGCCGCGATAACGCAAGACGCGCCACCCGTGTTGTTGATTGATGAAATCGACAGGGCGGATGAAGAATTCGAAGCCTATTTATTCGAAGTCCTGTCCGATTTTCAGATCTCCATCCCGGAATTGGGCACAATCACAGCGACAACGCGGCCCATCGTTATTCTGACGTCAAACGGAACACGCGATCTTTCGGATGCGCTAAGACGGCGATGCCTTTATACTTACGTCGCATACCCCGACCGCGCGACTGAACTGGCCATCCTAAAGGCACGGTGTCGCGATGTAGAAGCACGGCTTGGGGAGCAGATCGTGGGTTTTGTCCAAAAGCTGCGCGAAGAAGATCTCGAAAAAACGCCCGGTATCGCAGAAATGCTGGATTTTGCCGCGGCGCTGATGGGGTTGGGGATTGCCGACCTGACCGACGACCCCGCGGTGCTGCAATCTACGCTGACAACACTGCTGAAGACTCAGAGCGATCAAGCCCAGATCACGCGCGAGGTCGCTGGACGTATCGCAGGCAAGGCCGCATGAGCCGTGTGACGAAATTTGCGGCCCGCGATCCGGGTCCGGCGGCGCGGGTTGTGGGTTTCATTGCACACTTGCGCGAAAACGGTTTGCAGCTGGGCGTCGCCGAGGCAGATTTGGCCATGGCTGCTCTGGTTGAGATTGACGCCATTAAACCAAGCGACAGCCGTCGTGCTTTGCGCGCCGTATGCACAGGGTGCAAGGAAGAGGCCGAGCGGTTTGATGATCTGTTTGACAGCTATTGGATGGACATGGGTCGGGTCCGGCAGAAAGTTGCGCCGCCTTTGTCCAATACCATCAAAGACGACGTGCATTCATCGAGTGACGCCAAAGGCGAAGATGCTCAAAGCGCCGGATCGGCGACTGCTCCGGATGGTCAAGACGGTGCTGCTGACAGCGACGGCACTGGCAAACTGATTGCCACAGAGAACCGCAACCTGAACCGTCGGGATCTGCGCGATATGGTTCGGCCCGAAGAAATCGCCGCGGCAGAGGAAGTTGCCCGCCGGATCGGTGCCGCGTTGCGCGACAAACGTTCGCGCCGCCGCGTTGCTGCGCGCAAAGGTGATCGGTTGCATTTTCGCAAAACCATTCGCCAAAGCCTTGCCACAGGCGGCGAACCGCTGCGCCTTTTGCGCAAACGTCGCCCCGAGCGCACCCGCAAGATTGTGGCCTTGTGCGACGTATCGGGGTCTATGTCAGTCTATGCCCAAGTATTTCTGGCCTTTTTGGCTGGGTTGATGCGGGCGGATACTGCGGCTGATGCCTATCTTTTTCACACGCGGCTTGTGCGCATTACCGAGGCCCTGCGCGACAAAGATGCAATGCGCGCCATTGGACGCCTGTCGTTGATGGCCGATGGATTCGGGGGGGGATCAAAGATTGGGCCGTCTCTGATGCGCTTTGCGGACACTTACGCCAAACGGTTCGTCGATGGGCGCAGTGTCGTGCTGATCCTCTCGGACGGGTATGACACAGAACCGCCAGCGATGATCGCCGCCGCGTTGGAAAAACTGCGAAAGCGTGGCTGCAAGGTGATCTGGCTGAACCCTTTGAAAGGTTGGGCGGATTATGCGCCCGTAGCTGAAGGAATGGCCGCCGCGCTTCCGTATTTGGATGCCTTCAAAGCCGCAAACACCCTCGCTGATTTGGCAGCGCTTGAACATGATCTGGTTTCCGTATGACAACAGCTGAAATCCTCTCAACTGATTTGGCCGTGGCCGTGCAGCAATTACGCGACAAGGATGAACCTTTTGCCTTTGCGACGATTGTGCGCACGGCGGGATCAACTGC
>JAQXBV010000104.1 GCA_029252195.1 Yoonia sp. | reverse complement strand
GGCTTTTCCACCAAAATCGGCAAAGGCCGCGTTTTCGCGATCAGATCAAGCTGATCCATGTGACAGAAATTCGGGCTGACGATGACAAGGCAATCGAGTTCGGGGGCGGCGAGCAAGGCAAAAGCAATCGAGATTTCGCAAGCGGTTTTGCAAAGCACCGAAAATCAGGTCAATACGCTTGGGACGCAGATATTTGACCGGCGACAGACAAATGTTGTCGATACCCTTGAGATGGCGCAAGCGAAGCTGACCCAAGCCCAAGCCCAAGCGGACCTTGTCGCGCTTCAGATCAACTATCAAGAAGCGGATCCGCGCAACAGGATCGAAAGCATCTATGCGGGTATTCGGAATCTTGAGGCGCAGGCGCAAGAGCTGAACAGTGCCGTTCAAAAAGCACAGATCGCAGGTGTCGGGAACAGCGCGCAGACCAATCAAATGATCGAGTTGGAACAGCGGGTGCGGGACAAAATCCAAGAGGAGCGTGCCAAGCTCGTCACGCCGATCGGATCGAACGAGGTCTCCCTTAACACCTTGTTGATCGAATTTGAACTTGCCAATCTCAAGGTCAGTCTCGCGCAGGATGCGGTCAAGACGGCGCTCCCAGCCCAGTCTCAGGTCGAGCAAGAAGCTGCGCTCAACCGCAGCCTGTTTCAGGTCGTCGTCCCGCCGCGCACGGCAGAAACCGCGATTTACCCCAAATCTTTCAGGACGCTCGCGCTTATCTTCCTGATCTCTCTGACGGTTGCTGCGACTCTCTCATTGTTCAGAAACCGCAATCCGTTCTGAATTACTCGACCAGAGACCGACCACAAAAAATGGCCGCCGCGATATTGCGGTGGCCATTTTCGTTTTACCCCTGTCGCGCGTGGCTCAGAAGATAAAGAAGTCGGATTGATCTAGCGTCAGACCCGCCGTCAGCGTCGCAAACTGAACGCCAGCGCCAGCACCATTACCGTCGCCGTCAAAGTAAAGCGCGCCAGTGTTGCTATCATAAACGATCCGCTGATCGGCGCTATCTGCAACACCTGTGGCATTCATCTGGAACTGGGCCGCGCCCAATTCCCCTGCCGTCAACCCAGAGAACATCGCGCTCGACAGCATGATCGTATCATCGGCGGAATTAAAGTCCGTGATACTATCAATGTTGCTTGCGCCAAGGGCTGTGCTGAACACGAAGCTATCTGCACCTTCGCTGCCGCGCAGCACATCATTGCCAAGGCCGCCATCAAGACTATCGTCGCCTGCATATCCGTAGAGGATATTGCGCGACGCGTTGCCTGTGACGGTGTCGCCAAAGCTTGACCCATAGACGTTTTCGAATTCGGAAATCACATCGCCCTGTGCGTCGCCGCCAGAGGCTTGCTGAAGCCCGTCGGCACCAAGTGTCAGGTTCACAGTCACGCCCGCATCGGAGCCCGCATATTGCAGAACGTCCGATCCAGCACCGCCGATCAAAACGTCCGCACCTGCGCCACCACGGATGACATCGTTGCCGCCGCCGCCGTTGATCACGTCGTCACCGTCAAGGCCCATGATGATGTTACGCCCACTGTCGCCAGTCAGAGTATCGCCGAAGATAGAGCCGGTCAGGTTCTCAAAACCTGCGATAATGTCTCCGGACGCATCGCCCGCAGAGGTCTGCGCGATACCCGTTCCATTCAGGTTCAGGTCGACGGTCACGCCTGCGGATGTGTCCTCATATTGCAAGGTATCCGTGCCAAGGCCGCCGTCGAGATGATCTGCACCAGCGCCGCCACGAATATCATCATCCCCTGCGCCACCATCAATGGTGTCGTCGCCAGCGTATCCGATCAGATAGTTATTGCCAGCGTCGCCTGTGATCATATCGGCAAAGTCGGAGCCATAGACGTTTTCAAAACCGGACGCGGTATCGCCTTCGGCACCGCCGCCAGAGGTCTGATGCAAGCCTGCCGCGTTGAGCGTCAAATTGACCGCAACGCCCGACGTCGACCCCAGATAGCGGAGCCAGTCATTGCCAACGCCACCGATAAGCACATCTGCGCCGCGACCACCGCGGATCACATCATCCCCTGAGCCGCCATCAATATAGTCAACGTCACCATAGCCAAACAGCACGTTATCGCCGGCATTGCCAATCAGGGTATCGGCAAGCTCTGTGGCGTAAACGTTTTCAAATCCGGAGACGATATCGCCAGTTGCATCGCCACCCGTTGCCGACTGGAAACCTGCCCCGTCGACGTTCAAATCGACTGTCACGCCCGAGATCGAACCTTCGTATTGAAGGGTATCCTCACCCGCGCCACCGTTCAGAATATCGGCACCCGAACCACCGCGGATCACGTCATTGCCGGCATTGCCAGTAATGTTGTCATTACCACCACGACCATCAAGGGTATCATCCCCTTCAAGGCCCACAATGGAATCGTCGCCGTCGGCACCGATCAAAACATCATCGGCCGCGGTCCCTGTGATAGCTGCGGGAACAGGCTGCACTTCGACAACCGGCTCAGGTTGCGCCTCGACGACAGGCACTCTCGCGGTGATTTCCGCAAGCGTCGCCACCTTACCAGCCGATGCCGTGGTCAGGGAGAACTTATCCGCGCGCCCGTTTGGCGTAGCTTCATCTGGCGCATAGGTGATCGCGGTCCTATCGTTTAGGAAACTATCAATGTCTTTGATTGAGCCTATCAGCGTGATCGAGCCGTCAGCGGCGATCGTGACTTGGACTTTCTTCGTCGAGTCCGCGTCAAACGAGCCAGTCTCGGACGACAGTGTGATCGATGAGTCGCCTTTTTTGCCGTAGGCGCTAATTTTTATGGCAGACAAATCAACGAAAGAGCCCCGATCTGCATTCACAGACAATGCAGATGGCACGTCCTTCACTTTGATATAGGGGGTCTTCTTGTCGTAACCTTTGTGATTTCGACTGAATTTCTTCATAACTATTGCGACCTTTTTTGACAGTTCAGAGAGGCCGCCGATCCCACCGACTGGATCAATCCATGAGATCCCCAAATCTCAGGTGTCCAAATTGCCGGCAAGCAGGTGCCTCTGGTTCATTTCGATTAACCATTTATTAATGGCAAATGCGGCCAATTATGGGCGCAATCGGAACAACTCGCGGGCAACGTGTATTTCTTCAATCGGGCTCACTGGGTTCTAAAGGCGGCATTTCGGCAGTATTACGGGCGCGTCTGGCTCTATTGGCTTAATCGGGATTCGGGATCGCCAGATAATCCGCCGCTGGGATTTTGACGATACCCTGAAGGCCAAGCAAAGACTTTGCCTCAGGATCAAGCTCGTCAATCGCGGCCCGAACTGCTTCGAAAATGAGATCGGCATCGTTCCCCAAGGCCGTAATCAGCGGCAATCCCGGGGTAGGCGCGGTCCATTCCAAGACACGCAAATTCTGGGCAAAGGGCTCATAGGACTCGATATTTCGCCAGGTGACCGCATCGATGGCGGCAATATCCGCCTCCCCTGTCGCCACCGACCGCGCGGAGCCGACGTGTTGCCCGGTAGCCAGACGGTTCACGAACCAGAAACCGGCAGGACGTACATGCCAAAATGGCGCCGCGTATCCCGATTGCGAGAGGGTCTGATTATAAGCGAAAATGGCGTCTTTAAAGTCGGTCATCTCTGTGCGTACGTCATCTGCGCGCACAACAATCGCACTGCGATAAAACCCCGCGGGGCAATCCGCCAACCCGAAATCGGGTGTCCCGACCAAGGTCACTTTGCCATGAAGCTGCGTCCGGAAGGGCATCCCGCAGGTCTGACTGAGCACCAATTCGGGATGCGTCCAGACAAAGAATTCTTCAGCGTCTTGTGACAGAGCGTCAGGGCTGGCCACATCGACACGCAGCAGATGTTTACGGATCAAACCCCAGTAACGGGCGTGCGCCTCTTCAAGCTGTGGGCGCCGGTACATCATCAGGTTGGCAATCATGTGACTTTTTCCCTTTATGGTTCCGCCGTTGCTTAGATCAATCTTGTCAAAGATGTATCCCGACTGGAAGGTGTTCGCACAGTTTCTGCTGCTGATAATGGGTGATAAGTGCCTCGACTATCTAGTCGAACAGCCATGCTGAAACGTCACACCCAAATGGTCTCGCCACGCGACGATGCCCTTGATAAGAACTCGTTGACGGCCTGTGCGGCAGCGCAGTGAAACACCAATGCCGACAACACAATTTCCCGAAATTATGCCCCATGAAGTCTCCAAAACTGCTCGTTCTGGCCGCAACAGTTTTGGCCATTGGTGGCGGGCTCTACTTCTACTGGCGGCATACTGCGGCGCATCCGGCGTCGGACGACAGTTATTTGCAAGCTGGCGTTTTGAATATCACCCAGCAAGTGAGCGGGGCCATTGTGGCCGTTGATGCTACCGAAAACCAATTGGTGGCGCAAGGTGACACGCTCTTCACGATCGACACATCAGCCTTGCTGGCCGCCCAACAGGCCGCTCCAGCGCAGCTTGATGCAGCGCGCCAGTCGTCATTTCGGCCAGCGCAAACATCGCCGCAGCCGACGCGAAGCGGACGCGTGCCCTCGCGGCCGCCGCAGAAGCAAAAACCGATTTTGACCGTCGGGAAAGCTCGCTAAAGATGGCACCGTTTCAACGGCGGCAGTTGATCAGGCGCGCTCTGCGTTGGAACAAGCGACGTCCACCGTTGATGCCGCCACAGCGACGTTTGTAGATATGTACGGACTCTCGGGACACTTCCTGTAAATTACCCAATTTGGGGTGGAGGAGGTTTTCATGACGAACGAAGAACGAGACATCCAACGTAAACGGAGAGTGCGTCAGTATGCCGAGAAGATCGGCAATGCGCGCAAAGCGTGTCGGTATTTTGGGATTGGGAGATCCAGCTTTTAGAGATGGCGGGAAGCGTATCAAAAGCATGGCGAAGCTGGTCTGAAGAACGCCAAATCTATTCCTAAGAACCCAGCCAATCAAACGCCACCGGAGATCGTGGACAAGGTTCTGTATCTGCGCCGCAAATATCATCTGGGGCCAATCAGGATCGTCTGGTCCTTGGCGCATTATCACAGCATCAAAATCTCAGACGCAGGGGTCTTGCGTTTCCTCAAGCGCAATGGTCTCAATCGGCTGCCCAGAGGCACACGAATGCGTAAACGACACGCCAAGCGCTATCACAAACAGGTGCCGAGCCATCATATCAAAGTGGATGTTAAGTTTCTGACCTTCAAAGGAAAAAGCGGCGAGAAGGTCCGCCGTTTTCAGTTCACTGCTATTGATGACGCAACCCGAGTTCGTGCTCTCAAGATTTATGAGAAACACACGCAGACAAGCGCGGCAGACTTCAATGATCACATTATCGAAAAGGTCCCGTTTCGCATCCGTGAAATTCGGACAGATAACGGCCACGAGTTCCAAGCCAAATTCCATTGGCATGTCGAAGACCTCGGCATCAGGCACGCCTACATCAAACGCGGCACGCCTCAGCTCAACGGCAAAGTCGAGCGCTCACACCGATCCGATCAGCAGGAATTTTACCAACTTCTCAGTTACAAAGGTGACGTCGATCTCGAGGCCAAACGCGACGAATGGAAACGGTTTTACAACTTCGCCAGACCGCACGGCGCCCACAACAGGCAAACCCCTTACGAAGCTCTCAGAGACAAGCTACAGTAACCCAGCAAGTGTCCCGCAGGTCCGTCCAGGTTACAGTGCCGGAGATGCCGCCCGTGTGGGACACATCAGGATTGATGACGCTCGCCGCCCGCTTCTCAAAGACCTGCTTAAAGGCGTAGCGGGAATGTAGCCGCTCGCCTGTGCAAAGCGGGATCGTCGTGGAGTGTGACAGGTCAGCCAAAGTGTCCATCTGCTCGGGAACAACAGCGTCTTCGATGAATAGCGGGCGAAACGGTTCCAACTCTTTGAGCAGGATTTTCGCCATTGGCGCATGGACGCGGCCATGAAAATCGAGAGCAAAGTCCATATGCGCGCCGACAGCTTCGCGCAGCTCGGCAACGCGTTCCGTGATCGTATCGACCTCATGGTGGCGCGCCACGATCTGCAATTCTTCGCAGACTTTCAATTTGCAGGCGTCGCAACCACGGGCCTGAAGCGCTTTTGCGCTCTCAATAAGCTTTTGCGGGCGGTCACCACCGATTCAGCAATAGCTTCGGATCTTGTCGCGGACGCGCGCCCCCCAAAGTTCATGCACGGGCGCCCCATGGTGTTTGCCCTTGATATCCCAGAGCGCCATGTCAACGCCTGACAACGCGCTCATAAGGACAGGTCCACCGCGATAGCAGCCGTTGCGATGAAATCCAGCGCTGCGTAATTCAGCACGCCATCTGCCCAAGCCAAATCAAGGTAGTCGATCATGCAGCGCGCCTCGCCCGCGGGGTCATCAATCAACGGCTCGTACTTTACCTCTAGGGAGTGTTTGGAAAAGCCTCACACCAGTGGTGCATCACAATGCGTTTCAACCCCTGAAGTGCAGGCAAAAAGCTGGAATTTTGCGCCAAAATTGCACGCAATCTGTTTTCGACTGCGGCGGGGTCTCCAGCCGCCTTGTCTAATTCGGCCAGAGCGGCCTCTACGCCAAGCACACTGTCCGGCGAAAAGCGTGGTCAGGTCCCTGCAAGATCGCGAGGGATTTCTTGGCAGCTTTGAGGGCAAAGGCGGGTTGCGTGTTTGACTGAAGCTGCGCAAGCCGCAACCACAATGAGGAAGACGCGGTCCGATTGTACTCTGTGATGGCTCCGCCTGAGCTGTAAATGGGGCTGCCGACACTGAAGGTTGAAACGTTGTTGAGTGAAATCGAATATCCTGAGCCACGTCCCCCAAGCGTCTTTTGCGTCCCGCCACTCTGCATGACAGATTGGGGCGGTGATATCCATTGAAGCGCGCCGTTGTCGAAAACGGCGACTGTCGCGCCAGATTCACGACTGCCGCATCCGTCACGCTCCCGCTCGCCAAAGATCCGGTCACCGCCCCCGCGTTATCCGTCGCAGACGTCATTGGCGCAGTCGTATCAATCGGTTGATTAGCGCCCGAGTGATCATCATCGTCGTGATGCTCTTCACGACCTTTACTATATGCTCGCTCAAAGTCTTGAGAAAAAACCGGTCGTCTCGGTCGCGCTTATATTCGACATCCCTAGCCATTGCGTCGGTCTCCTATCGCCAAATTGGTTTAAGGAACCGACGGGTCCGACCGCTGCCTGCGGCAGAAGATTTCCAAATTTGTCTCACTGTGGAATTGAACCGTGGTGCAGTTTTCGGTCTATGGGGGTACATTTGCGCGGAAATATCAGCGACAGCGGTGCCGCCCGTTGACGGGCAAGCCCAGCCCCAGACCAGATTGCCCTCAAATGAGGGGGTGAAATTTGTCGAAACGCCACAGGCGCTGCAATTGGTGTAACCTTGAAGACCCTGTCAACATTGCACGCCGCCGATTTGGCAGATCAAGTCCAACACCGCGTGAGCACCTTCGTTATTGCGCAAAGATGTCATCACAAATGGTTTGCCTGATCGCATCCGCGTGGCGTCTCGTTTCATCACGTCAAGCGAGGCGCCGACATAGGGCGCCAGATCGGTTTTGTTGATGACCAACACGTCGGATTTTGTGATCGCTGGGCCACCCTTGCGCGGAATTTCTTCGCCAGCAGCCACGTCGATCACATAGACCGTCAGATCCGCGAGTTCGGGGCTAAAGGTGGCTGAGAGGTTGTCACCGCCGGATTCGATCAGCACGATTTCGACGTCAGGATGTCGCTCGACCATTTCGGCAATCGCGGCAAGGTTGATGCTTGCATCTTCACGGATCGCAGTATGCGGGCAGCCGCCCGTTTCAACGCCGATGATCCGATCGGCGGGCAGGATTTGCATCCGTGTCAGCGCCTCTGCGTCCTCTTGGGTGTAGATGTCGTTGGTGATCACGCCGATGGAATGTGCGGGGTGCAGCAGTTGCGCGAGCTTCGCTGTCAGCGTAGTTTTACCAGCGCCGACAGGGCCGCCAATCCCGATCCGCAGAGGGCCGTTCATTTTCGTCATGATTGAAAAAGCCTTGGTTGGAGTGTTTCGTGCCGCATGGCGGCGATATCGGACATGAAGGTGTTGGAATAAAGGTCGTCGAGCGTGGCATTCGCCGTCTCTTCCGCGATGGCCTCAATGAGCTGGGCCAGCGCACTGAGCACCCTTTGCCCGTCGGTTTGTCCTAAAGGAACGAGCCTGACGCAGGCCATGATGATGTTGCTGGCAAAGGCGTGCAAATACATCGCAGCGGCGAGCGTCGCGGGGATATTGTGCCTTGCGGCAGCATGACCCAGAGAGACCGGAAGCAGCAGATGAGGCATGTCATTACCCCAGGCCACGCAGGTCGTGCGCGCGAAGGCGGCGCCCTGATGCAGGCTTTCGCGGAGGCGCTCGGCGCTGGATGAAAACGCGCGGCCAGTGACGTCGACGGGTGCGGGATCGTCGGCATGGTAGGCGGCATGCAGCAGGATTGCGTCAGCACGCCCTGATCCAGAGGCGAGCAGCTCGGCAAGCCAGTCTTGCAGGCTTGCCGCATCCGCGACCCAGCCCTCGGCGATGGCTGTTTCCAGCCCATGCGAATAGGCGAAGCTGCCTAACGGATAGGACGGCGACAGCCATTGGGCGAGCAAGAGGGTGCCGTTAATGGTCATGGGCGGTCTTGCCGTGTTCATGGCTATGAGTGCGTCCAAGACCATATGCGCCGCCTTCGGGGGTGAAGGGCTGCATTTGTTTTACCAGCGCAGCACCGAGGTGTTCGAGCATGTGACCAATGACAGGATCGTCGCGGATGATCAGGGCGTCGGGCATGATCTGGCAAGGCGTGTGGCGGTTGCCAATGTGCCAAGAAAGCTGTGGCAAATTCGCGCCCGTGACCCGTAAGACGGGCTCGGGGGCGGCTTTGATTTTCACACATGTTTCGTTTGAAAGCGGGAGGATATCGCCATCAGAGAGCGATGTGGTCTCCGCCAAATCGACAAGGAACCGCGTGCCTGAGTCAGTAACAAGCGTTTTGCGCCGCACAAATCGGGCGTCGTAATCGAGGCTGCAAACCTGCGTTTCGCCGTCCCATTCGGCCGCCCCAAGCACGGATTGTACCAGCGGGAGAAATGCCACCGAGCCCTCCATCAGAACATAAAGTAGCGCTGCGCCATGGGCAGCACTGATGCGGGTTCGCAAGTGAGCAGGACGCCGTCGGCGCGGACCTCGTAGGTTTCGGGGTTTACCTCTATTTTCGGCAAGGCGTCGTTGAGGATCAGGTCGCGCTTGCCTATTTTACGGGTGTTTTGCACAGCGATGGTCTGCTTGTTCAGGCCAAGCGTGTCGCGGATGCCATTCGCTTGTGCGGCCTGACTGACGAAGGTGACGGCGGTATGGGCAACCGCGCCGCCCATACCGCCAAACATGGGCCGTGAATAGACGGGTTGCGGCGTGGGGATCGAGGCGTTCGGATCGCCCATTTGCGCACAAACGATCATGCCGCCCATCAAGACCATATCCGGTTTCACACCAAAAAAGGCGGGCGACCAGAGGACCAGATCTGCGCGTTTGCCCTCAGCGATAGAACCGATCTCGGTGCTGATCCCATGGGCAATCGCGGGGTTGATCGTGTATTTCGCGATATAGCGGCGCACGCGGAAATTGTCGTTCTCGCCTGTTTCCTCGGCCAGTCGCCCGCGCTGCTTTTTCATCTTGTCGGCGGTTTGCCATGTGCGGATCAGCACCTCGCCGACGCGCCCCATCGCCTGACTATCGGAGGCGATGATCGAGAATGCGCCCATGTCGTGCAGGATATCTTCGGCGGCGATTGTCTCGCGTCTGATCCTGCTTTCGGCGAAGGCCACGTCCTCGGAGATGGATTTGTCGAGGTGGTGGCAGACCATGAGCATGTCGAGATGCTCCTCCAGCGTGTTCACGCTGAAGGGCCGTGTCGGATTGGTCGAGGACGGCAGCACGTTGGCATCACCGCAGATTTTGATGATGTCGGGGGCGTGGCCGCCACCTGCGCCTTCCGTGTGGAACGCGTGGATGGTGCGCCCTTTCGTGGCGTTTACCGTGTGCTCGACAAAGCCGCTCTCGTTGAGCGTGTCGGTGTGGATCATCACCTGGACGTCCATATCGTCGGCGACCGAGAGGCAGCAATCGATTGCGGCGGGAGTAGTGCCCCAATCCTCATGCAGCTTGAGCGCACAGGCACCGCGGTTGACCATTTCGACCAAGGCTTCGGGCTGGCTCGCGTTGCCCTTGCCAGACAGTCCGATGTTCATGGGGATGCCGTCGATGGCCTGCAGCATGCGCCCGATGTGCCACGGACCCGGCGTGCAGGTGGTGGCCAGCGTGCCATGGGCGGGGCCAGTGCCGCCGCCAAGCATTGTGGTCACGCCAGAGTGGAGCGCGTCTTCCATCTGCTGCGGGCAGATGAAGTGGATGTGGCTGTCAAACCCGCCAGCGGTCAGGATGCGGCCTTCGCCCGCGATGATCTCGGTGCCCGGTCCGATGATGATATCGACCCCAGATTGCGTGTCGGGGTTGCCCGCCTTGCCGATTTTACGGATGCGGCCAGAGCGCAGGCCAACGTCGGCCTTATAGATGCCAGATTGATCGACGATGAGCGCGTTGGTAATCACGGTATCGACAGCACCGCCCGCGCGGCTGACTTGGGATTGACCCATGCCGTCGCGGATCACTTTGCCGCCGCCGAATTTCACCTCTTCGCCATATGTGGTCAGATCGCGCTCGACCTCGATGATCAGGTCGGTGTCGGCAAGGCGTACCCTGTCGCCTGTCGTGGGGCCGAACATGGCGGCGTAATCCCCGCGTTTGATTTGACTGGGCATTTTACAGGTCTCCCATCACGGCTGCGTTAAATCCAAAGACGCGGCGCGCGCCACCCAGAGGGATTAAGTGCACCGCGCGGCGCTGACCCGGCTCAAATCGCAGGGCGGTGCCTGCGGCGATATCAAGGCGATGGCCATGGGCGGTTGTGCGGTCAAAATCGAGCGCGGGGTTGGTCTCGGCGAAGTGGTAGTGGCTGCCGACTTGCACGGGGCGGTTGCCGGTGTTGGCCACCATCAGCGTGATCTGCGCCGCGCCCGCGTTGAGGGTCAGATCGTCGGCTGCGGGAAAGATTTCCCCGGGGATCATGGCGCTCTCCTAGCGGATCGGATTGTGGACGGTGACAAGTTTGGTCCCGTCGGGAAAGGTCGCCTCGACCTGGACGTCGGGGATCATCTCAGCGATGCCTTCCATGCATTGGTCGCGGGTGATGACATGGGCACCCGCCTGCATCATATCCGCGACTGAGCGGCCATCGCGGGCGCCCTCAACCACGAAATCGGTGATCAGCGCAATGGCCTCGGGATGGTTCAGCTTCACGCCACGCGCCAGCCGCTTGCGGGCGACCTCGGCGGCCATCGCGATCAGCAGTTTGTCTTTTTCACGCGGGGTGAGCTGCATGTGTCAAAGTCTCCATGTTGCAGGGAGCGGCGCATTGGAGAGCCGCTCAAGGATCGGGATAAGGGATTGGCGCAGAATGTAGCTATCCGAGGCAAGGATGCGGACGACGAGCGTGTCGCAGGCGAGTAGAGACGCGCCGCCTGTTGGTGGCAGAGATGCGCGAACGGCGTGAAGGTGCGCGGCCGCGTCAGGTGCGATGTAAATGGCGCTCGCCATCGCTGTCGCACCATCTGCCACTGCCATGCGCGACAGATGCGCTGAGGTATCGCCCGACAGGAACATGCCATCGATATAGAGAGGGGTGCCGCCACGATTGATCGCGATCCGGTCGCGAAAGTGGATACTGGTGAGCGTTTCACCCATAGCGACACGGCCAAAAACGATTGGCTCTACCAAGAGCGCGCGCGCTGTCGGGGCAAGATTGACGCTCAGGTTGCGGTGTAGTCTGCTGCCTTCGAACAGGATCAACTCTTGCGGCAACCATCGCAAAAGCGCGCCGTTTTCGACGATCAGATCGGTGGTGATTTCGCCGGTTTCATCAGGTTGTGCGCGATAGGCGCGTTCGGCGGCTTGGGTTGTGATCGTGAGTGCAGAGTTTTTGCCGACCTGTGCCGACAGGGCAATATGATCACCACCTGTGACACCGCCAGAGGTGTTAATGAGAACCGCATCAAGTGCGGGGCCGCCGCGTGGAAACAGAACCCGCAGGCATCCTGCTTGGTGCAGGTCGTCAAGGGCGCTCATCGTCCCACGTCGCTTGGACGACAAAACCGCACGCCCCTTTGAGCGGGGCTGAATGGTGCTGAGAGCGTCAAGCATTGCGGGTTTTTTGCATCCTTTATTCTATAGACAATGGTAATGCCGTCTCAGGATGAAGACACTAGGTCCCCGTTTCACAAGTCATCAACTCCCGTCAGCCTTGGTCGAAACATGGGCAAGTTTGATTGGTTTGCCACTCTTTTCAGCAACCTGCGAAGGTCGTGCGACCCAGAGCACGGTGAACGCGCGCCAACTCGGGGGCGTCTCGATCAGCCGAATACCTGACTAGGTGGCCAGATATTAAGCTTCTAGCCGCATGAGGGGCTGTTAAATGGGCAAATCACCCGAATGGCCGAATATATCGCTTTCAAATCTGGAAACCCGGGCCGGGTTCTCGACCATTGCCCAACAAATCGCCAAGCGCGGGCAGGTTCAAAGCCAAGACCCCGGATCGCTGGACGGCGCGCTGGGCATCCCGCCGCCAGACCCCAGCCAAAGCTGAAAGGAGCACCACGATGCCAAACGATATCATCGATCTGCCTCTTCAGGGGCGGATGGCCTCTTTGCACGTGGGCAGCGTCGATGATGCCGCCCGCACTGTCGAAATCATCTGGTCCACCGGCGCTACCGTGCGCCGCGCCCGGCTTTGGGATGAGGCGGTCGATGCAGCGCTGTCGCTTGATCCCGGCATGATCCGCATCAAACCAATTGAGTTTCAATCCACGCCTCCATCGGCAATGATGTGGATCGTGGCTATCATCGCCTTGCTTGATCTAAGCAGGATCCAAGCTTCGCTAGTGATCGGCTTGGCGGAAACCGAATTGCTCGGACTCAATCTTGTGTAAAGAAATGTCACTTGATGGACGGGGTTTCGTCTTCATAGATTTCCCGAACAGCCGCTTCGTTGACATGATGCAAATTGAAATGTCTTGCGCCTCTAAAGACCCAAAAGGTGCGGACCTAAACGATTGCAGTTAGCAAGAACTGTCAGAATTCACAGGATGTGAGCTACTCCACATTCGTTGGACAAGATCTGGCGTAATTTAAGCTACTCTCTGCACCTGCTGATCGGGTTTGGTTGCTTCGTTTCGCTGCCAGTAGATCACAGCGGGTGGTTTGCCGCCAAGGGCGGAATGAGGGCGCTTGTGGTGGTAGAACTCGATCCACTTTCTGATGCCAGCTTTGGCCTCTGATCCGGTTTCCCAGGCATGCAGGTACGCCCTGCCAAATACCTCCAGCGAATTGGCGATCCTTGCGGGCACCCAGACCTTAACGGGCAACAAGACATTCACTGGCACGTTGACAGCAGCGGGAACCGTGACGGTCTCGGCTGCTGCCGCAACGATCGGGACCGCCACAGGCACGGCCACCTATGGCATCGGCACAGGGGTCACCGGAAACGGCATCAGCAAGACCCTGAACCTCGGCACTGGTGGTGCCAGCGGATCGAACAGCGTCGTCAATATCGGTTCGGCCACTGCAGGCGCCGGTGGCACAACGGTCATAAACACGCCGTCCGTCACTTTTTCCAATGCGGTCACGCAGGTCGCCATGCCGCTGGCAAACCTCACTGCCCAACAACTGGGCCTCGGCTGGGCCACGGCCGACAGCTACAACCGGTTTTCCATCAACACGCCTGCCATGCTCTTTAACAATGCCGGGAATGGGATCGAGGCAACCTTCAACAAGAACGCAGCCGGGGATGACGCGAGTTTCGCCTTCAAGACCGGGTTTTCGACGCGGGCGCTGATCGGGCTATTGGGCAGTGATGATTTCAGCTTCAAGGTCAGTCCGGATGGGTCGGCCTTCTTTGAGGCGATCAAGATCGGCCGCACCTCTGGCCGGGTTGATCTGGCCGAGCCTCTGCTGCTGCAGGGTCAAAGCAACGTGCCCGACCCACCACCGGCTGGCAAACTGGCGATCTATGCCCGGGACCGCGCGGGGGCGGGCTGGCTGGATGTGCAGCGACCTTCGGGTCGGTTTTTTCCGCTGCAGCCACATTTCGGGGTCAACCGGATCGCCACAGGGGCCCCATCAACCAGCACCACCGTCAACACCAACGGGATGCCGCGGACCGCGGTCGGCACGGTCGCCACGCCAACACTAGCCACCACCAATCTCTCAACCAGCATGCGCCGTTGGCGCGTGACCAGTGCCGCCACAGCGGATGCCGTGGCCGACGAACGATCTGCCGGTTGGGTCTGCTGGCGCGGCAATGCCGATGGGATTGGCGGATGGAGCTACGTCAACCGGTTGTCGATGACCACTTTGCAGGCGACGGGTATGGGTTTTTTTGGGCTCTATGGCTCGACAGCGGCGCTGGCGACCACACTGACACTGGCGGCAGCGGTCAACTGCATCGGCATCGGTTTCCAGCGCGGCAGCCACACCAATTGGCAGCTGGTGCACAACGATGGCTCCAGCGCGCCGACGCTAACCGATCTGGGCGCGAGCTTCCCGGTGGCCAGCACCACCAACGTCTTGTCGCTCTATATTGCGGCTGCACCGAATGGCGCGGACATCGGCGTCCGCGTGGTCGAGGAGGTCAGTGGCGCTGCTGTCGAGTTCACCATCGCCACCGACATGCCTGCCGCGACCCAGCTACTGGGCCCACGCAACTACATGAACACCGGCGCGACCGCTGCGGCCGTTGCCTACGACTGCTCCGGCGTTTACGTCGAAACCGACTTCTAGGAGACTTTCAATGACTGAGAAAACCAGCTTCCTGCAGGAGGTCGTCGGGGCCCTGCGCGACAACGGGATCGCGGCCGCCATCACAGCATTGATCGGCGGTACCATCGCACTTCTGGCTTCCGTCACGCGCAAAGCCTTCACCAACGACGCCATGCTCGCCCGCCTTGATCGCGAACTCAGCCAGGAACGCAACCGCGTCGATCGCCAGCGCGCCGAAGATCGCGATGACGATGCGGATCGGCTGGAACGCATTGAGACCGATATCCGCGCGATGCGTGATCTGATGTTCGAAGCCTTTCAGCGCGGCCGCACCGACTGACGACGCCTTAACTTTCCCGATCCAACCCGACCCGCCCGCAAGGCGGGTTTTTTCATGCCCGGCGACGGGCGAAAGGAGCCTCCCCATGCCAACCGACACCCGCGAACCCATCCGGCTGATCCAGAGCGGGCTGGACAAACTCGGCCATTCCCCCGGCGCCATCGATGGCCTCTGGGGCCTGCGCACCGCCCGCGCCATCAAAGCACTGCTTGCCGCGAACGGGCGTGCAGCATCTGTCACTCCACCCGGTCCTTTGCCCTGGATCACCGAGGCAATATCTGCCCTCGGTCGCCACGAGGCCCGCGATCGGTCCTGGCTGATGGATTGGCTGAAACGCGACGGCCGGGCCCTGGGCGATCCGTCGAAGAACCCTTGGTGTGGGGACTTCGTGGAAACGTGTAAGCGTGATAGCTGCACCCCGTCTTGCGGATGGCTCGCTCCATGTTCGTGCGGGCGCTTTTGCTGACGAAAGAGTCTTTCTCAGCGAAATGCGCAATGAAGCCTGACCGACAGTTGGA
>JAQXBV010000103.1 GCA_029252195.1 Yoonia sp. | reverse complement strand
AGCCTGCAATGCTTTTGCCGCAGCAGATTGGTCGCCAGAAGCAATTGCTTCTTCTACAGCGCGCAAGAATGTACGGATACGCGAACGGCGCATTTTGTTTACTTTAAAACGAGCTTCGTTTTGCCGGGCGCGCTTTTTAGCCTGTGGTGTATTTGCCATGTCTCAGTTACCTCTTTCGGGTCAATAAAAATTCATCTGCGCAATTGGCCCGAGCCGGGTTTTGGGAACCGGCTGATTCTGGTCAAAGCGGACCTCACGCGCATTTATTGGCTCCCCTTAGGACAATTGCGCCCCAAAGAAAACCCCAAATTGTTTAGCGGTCGCGGAACTGCGCCTCGCGCTTTTCGGCAAAGGCGGCCATGCCTTCCTTTTGATCCTCTGTCGCAAAGAGCGATTGAAACAGGCGGCGCTCGTAATTCACGCCCTCGGCCAATGTTGTTTCAAACGACCGGTTCACTGCATCTTTTGCAGCTATCGCGGCAATCTGCGATTTCTCGGCGATTTTTTCGGCGGCTTGCTTTGCTTCTGCTTGCAGCTTCGCAGCAGGCACAACCCTACTCACCAACCCGCAACGCTCTGCCTCGGCAGCATCCATAAAGCGGCCCGTCAGGTTCATGTCCATCGCTTTGGATTTCCCAACAGAACGCGACAACCGCTGCGTGCCGCCAATCCCCGCAATCACGCCAAGGTTAATCTCTGGCTGTCCAAATTTGGCCGTGTCGGATGCAATAATAAAGTCGCACATCATCGCCAATTCACAACCACCACCAAGAGCATAGCCAGACACCGCAGCAATAATGGGTTTGCGTGTGTTGTTGAACCGGACCGTTTCGGCGGCGAAATAGTTTTTCGTATACATTTCAACAAAAGAGCGATCCGCCATTTCATTGATATCTGCGCCAGCTGCGAATGCCTTTTCCGAGCCTGTCAGAATGATGCAACGCACCTTATCGTTTTCATCCGCCGCTTCGAGAGCGGTGCAGACTTCTTTCAAAAGCTGCGCATTAATCGCATTCAGCGCGTCAGGCCGATTGAGTTTAATCGTGGCAACATAATCCGAGATTTCGACGATGATGGTTTCGTAGGCCATGAGACTGTCCAATTTTCCGTGTTCAGGCCTGACTGATTAACGAACCCTTGCGCTGATTCAAGCTATCTTTGGCATTGCGGACAAAAGAAAGAGGAGCGGCCCGACTGCACGATTCGGGTAATTTTCGTTTCACACGAAGGTGTTGGGCACGGATTCCCCTCTTGATCATAAACTGCAAAGCGATGTTGAAAATAGCCAAGTTCGCCGTCAGTTTGCCGATAATCTTTCAGCGATGAACCGCCAGCCTCGATCGCCTCGACTAAGACATCGCGGATAAGTGGAACGAGCGACGCGACCCGTTTGGTGCTTAATTGCCCTGCTTTTCGCGCAGGATGAATACCCGCACGATAAAGCACCTCGCAAACATAGATATTGCCCAGACCCGACACGATGCGCTGATCAAGCAGAGCGGATTTAACGGGCGTGTTTTTGCCCTTCAGTCTTGCGATCAAATAGGCCTCGTCAAACTGGTTGCCCAAGGGTTCTGGCCCCAGGTCACGGATCAGCCAAAACGTCTCTTCACTCCCCGTTTGCATGAGGTCCATCGCCCCAAAGCGACGCGCATCGTTAAAAGTAATACGGACCCCACCTGCCATATTGAACACGACGTGATCGTGCTTTGCAGGCACAGGGTGGGGGTGGTGAAACTCGCCCACGGTTTGACCCGAAATCGTCATCCGCCCAGACATGCCCAAGTGGATCAAAAGCGACTCGCCACTATCAAGATCCGCAAGGATGTATTTCGACCGCCGCCGCAATGCCAAAACCCGCTTGCCCGTGAGACGCCCAGCCATATTATCAGGAAACGGCCAGCGCAGATCGGGGCGGTTTACTTGCGCTTTTTCGATCAAAATGCCCTCCATAACGGGCGCTAATCCGCGACGAACCGTCTCGACCTCTGGTAATTCGGGCATGGGACACTTTCTATAAGACACAGGGCGGGATATACGCCCCTTCAAGGCCCTATAGTTGGGGGCAACGCAAAGGACGGCAAGCCCAGATGAACGATAAGACAACACACTTTGGTTTTGAAACCGTACGCGAAGATGAAAAAGCGGGCCGCGTACAGGGTGTGTTTACCTCTGTGGCAAGCAAATACGATATCATGAACGACGTGATGTCAGTGGGAATCCATCGCATCTGGAAAGAAGCGATGATGGATTGGCTGGCGCCGCGCGCGGGCCAAAAGCTATTGGATGTGGCGGGCGGCACGGGCGATATCTCGTTCAAGTTTCTGGGTCGCGCAGGATCAGGGCACGCGACTGTCTGCGACATCACAGAATCGATGCTCGTCGCGGGACGCAAGCGCGCTGAAGCAGAAAGCATGTCTGCGAACCTTGATTGGGTGGTCGGCGATGCCATGGCGCTCCCGTTTCCCGACAACACTTTTGATGTCTACACGATCAGCTTTGGCATTCGCAATGTGACGCGCCCGCAAGAGGCTCTCAATGAGGCCTACCGCGTGCTAAGGCCTGGCGGTCGCCTGATGGTTTTGGAATTCAGCCAACTCCCAAATCCGATGATGCAGGCCGCATATGATGCTTATTCATTCAACGTCATCCCTCAAATGGGGCAGTTGATTGCAGGTGACCGCGACAGTTACCAATACCTGGTCGAATCAATCCGCAAGTTTCCGAACCAAGAAACTTTCCTTGAGATGGTCAAGCTGGCCGGGTTCGGGAACGCGAAGTACCGCAACCTCTCGCTCGGCATTGCGGCGCTGCATTCGGGCTGGAAGCTTTAGATGCGCGGACCGCACAACATCATCCGGCTTATCCGCACTGGCGCAACCCTTGAACGTACTGGTGCGATGAAGGTCGTTTTGGACGCATTTGAGGCCCCGACGCTCCTGCGCATCGTTGTGCGGACCGTCGTTTGGCCATTCCAGTGGCTCGGCTACAAAGGCGATCCTTCGATGCCTCCGGCCACGCGCGCACTCAACGCATTGGGGCCCGCCTACATCAAATTCGGTCAAGTGCTCTCGACGCGTCCCGATGTCGTTGGCGATGATCTGGCCGTCCAATTGCGGGTTTTGCAGGATAAGTTGCCCCCGTTTTCAATGGCCGCAGCCAAGGCCGAAGTGCAGCGCGAGCTTGGTAAACCTGTCGAAGCAATCTTTTCAAGCTTTTCCGAGCCCGTCGCCGCCGCCTCTTTGGCGCAGGTGCACAAGGCTCATATTGCCGAGACTGGCGACGCGGTCGCTGTGAAAATCTTGCGTCCCGGCATCGAGAAGGCATTTCGCAAAGACATTGATGCCTTCTATTTCGCCGCGCGGGCAATTGAAATTCTGTCACCTGCTTCCCGCAGGCTGCGGCCGATGGAAGTGATCACCCACTTTGAAGGAGTGGTCAACGCAGAGCTCGACCTGAGACTGGAAAGCTCTTCTGCCTCTGAATTTGCGCATAATACCAAAGACGATACCGGATTCGCTGTGCCGCAAATTCGCTGGCATCTGTCGGGGCGTCGCGTGATGACGCTCGACTGGGCAGAAGGTATCAGCATCGGAGACAACGGCGCACTTGATGCCGCAGGGCACGACCGAAGCGTCTTGGCGACCCGTGTAATGCAACTTTTCCTAAATCATGCATTACGGGACGGTTTTTTCCATGGCGACATGCACCAAGGCAACCTGAAAGTCGCGGCAAACGGTGATATCATCGCCTACGATTTCGGGATCATGGGCTGCATTGATGGCTATACCCGCCGCGTTTATGCCGAAATTCTTTTTGGTTTCATTCGTCGAGATTACTTGCGGGTCGCCGAGGTCCATTTTGAAGCGGGATATGTTCCAGCGGATAAAGATGTTGATGAATTTGCCCGCGCGCTTCGCGCTGTGGGGGAACCCATTTTCGGCATGGACGCGAACCAGATTTCAATGGCGCGCCTGCTCGCCTACCTTTTTGAGGTCACCGAGCGTTTCGGCATGGAAACCCGCACCGAGCTCATATTGCTGCAACGCACCATGGTTGTCGTAGAAGGCGTCGCCCGCTCTCTGGACCCAAACATGAATATCTGGAAAGTCGCGAAGCCAACTGTCGAATCCTACATCAAGGATGCGATTGGACCCAAAGCAATGGCAAGAGACCTGCTCAAGACCACAAAAATACTTGCACGTTTTGGCCCGCAATTGCCCGCGATCGTCGAAGCTGCCCTGATCCGACATAACAACCCGCAAGCGGCTCCAAGACAGCCCTCACGTTTTAACGGGCTGACTTGGATGATCCTTGGTGGTGCTGTTGTCGCTGCGGCAAATCTCGCTTTTCAATTCCGCTAAAGGCTGGGGTCACGTAGGGCGCTCACTTGGGTCGCAGAGATTGCGGCCCCGCCTTGGAGAATCAAAACCGTCTCACCTCCCTGGCTTCTCACCTCGGTAATAGTGCCGTAGACGTCCACAGGGGCCTGAGCGAGGATATCTCCTCCCGCCGAGCTGACGATCTCAAAACTATAGAGACCCAACGGCCGCGGGAAGCCCTCCGCATCCATACCCGACCACTGCACCGGATCGGCCGAGACTGGAGTTTCGAACCGGTCAACTTCGGTACCCGACGCGTTGCGCACGATAATCTCCGCCTTTTCTGCGATGATCGCTGGATTGGGTGCCAGCGTCACGGGGCTGCCACCAAAGTAGGCCGCCGCAGGCGCGCGCGCTTCCTTGCCGACCCAAGAGGCCATCTGCGCCATCCCGCTCGTTCCCATGAGCGCAGTCAATCCGCGCAAAAGATCATTCGTCTGCACCTGCTGCTCGACGCCCGAAAACGTCGCCAGCTGCACCGCATAGTCTGAAGAATCAACTGGGTTGAGCGGGTCTTGATTTTGCATTTGAACAGTCAGCATTTTCAAGAACGTCTCAAAGTCTGAGCTGATCTCCTTGGTGCTGCTGCCGCTCGCGAATGCGCCGGAAGTGTTTGCTTGCTGTGGGTTCGAAAGTGCTCCGATATCCATAATTAATTCCTCATAATCTCAAATCTAAGCCGTCTGCATTTGGGTGATCTCGCAGGATCTCGGGCGTCTCGACCTGGGCGGTAACATCTGGAACTAGGTCACCGCCGCTGGTCTCGCCCTGCCCGCCTCGCCCTTGCCCCTGAAAACTAAAACTAATGTCGGTGAATCCGAGTGATCGAAACTCCTGACCGAGCGTTTCAATATGTCGCCTCATTAAATCTTGGGTTTCAGGACGCTCCGCAGAGATCAGCATTGTCACGCTTCCCTCGACAGTTTTCATGGTCAGCGTCACCTTCCCAAGCTCATCCGGACTGAGTGCGATTTCGGTCGTTCCAGTTTTCATGCTCTTGACCTCAACGGCCATCTGATGCCCGATTGCGCTTGCGACTTGCGCTGTTGCCGGCACCTTAACGTCCCACTAACGCGAGATCAGATGTCGGACCGCAAAAGCACGATTTCCAGCCTATTATTTCGCTCTGAGGTCGAATCCTCGACGGCGGGCTCGCGATCGCCCGCACCGGTGATCCGCGCGACCCGGGCCGGATCAAGCCCACCGGCCTCGAGCATTGTCCGCATCTCAGCAGCACGCCCTGTGGAGAGCTCCCAAATCGGGTTGTTCAACTTCAGCACCGATTGCGCGCGCAAATTGCCCTTGATGGCAACGTCGTTTTCGACGGCCTGCAAGTGTTCGCGCCCCGCTCTGTTATTCGGCCCGCTGATCCTGTGATGTTTCTTGTCCCGCAAGACCGCCCGCTGG
>JAQXBV010000102.1 GCA_029252195.1 Yoonia sp. | reverse complement strand
GCTGGAGCCGAAGTTGGACTGCTAGCGCCAGAACGATCATGAAGGTCGAGTGGCCGACAACGCTCGCGTGCGTTTTGTTGAAATTGACGCCGTCCAATGTCAAGGACTGGATCGGCTTGACGTCCAGCGCGGCCTGATCGGCGTTGTATGTTGTTTCGGGTACCAAATAGAGATTGCCGGAGGTATCCTGAACGACCACCGCGGTGATCGTGGCGGTGGTGCCATCTGTATAGGTGATCGTGGCATTTTAGATCGCTAGGCCATCAACCGTCTGGTTGAACCCACCATTGATGCGGAACGTATCGTTTGATGCGTTATTATTTGGTATCGTACCGTGTGGAATCGCCGCCGCCGAACCCCGTGCTTCCTGGGGAGAACGCGCCGGCCCCCAAAGCCGCAGGCTGAAACCGCGCATCGCCACGCCAGGCATATATCTGGCCCGCAGAAACACCGTGACGCTTTGACACCATCGGAACGCTCACACCATCCGCACGGCTTTGTGCAACAAGCAGCCGCTTGAAATCATCCGTATGCTTGGCGCTGCGGCTCCCGCCCACGTTACCCATCGGAAAACCCTCATATTGCGCCAGCCAAATCGCCCACCTCGCGCAATACTCGCAGGTCACATCATGGCAGATAAGAGAGGGTTCCCTGTATGCTTACGCATAAAACTGCGTGGCGCCGTCTTGTAAATGGTCTGAAACGTCGTGTCCTCCGCCCCTGTTTCAGATTATCCACCCGATAAACTGGGCAAAATCCACCCATAAAAGGCAACAGGGACATGGTCGAACTCAACGAAAGGGTCGAACGGACGCAGCAATCGACAGCTTTAAAGAAACGACACGGCTGCGAACCGGACCAACATCAAGATCCTGTGTCCACCTCTTCCGCAATGGGCCGTCAGTGACCACGGAGTTCTGTCCCCCGCAGCGTAGCTTCCGGGCGGAAAACGGCGGGTTCGAGCCCTGATGGCTGATTTTCTGCAATGCCGCGAATGGCCACTTTAACGACATGAAGCAGGCATTCTGATCATGTTCGGTGCAAAGTGGTTGGCAGGCTTTCCTGACAGTTTTGCCCTGCTTTTGACCAATGCGTCTATCCTCACTGGGCTCCGACTGTGCCTCAGGCGAATTCGTGACGTTTGCCAATCATTTATCGTTTGTTTCTCTATTGATCGGATAACCGCTTGCGGGCCCTTTAGCAGGCTGAACCAGCATGCGATCCAGCCAGAGGTCGCGCGGTGTCCTGAATTGTTCGATCCCGATTGTCATCGCGTCATGGCCTGCCGCAGGCTGCGCTCGGTAAGTGCCCAGCAACCTGTCCCACCACGGCAGGTTAAACCCAAAATTGCTGTTCGTTTCCTGCGGCAAAATAGAGTGGTGAACGCGGTGCATATCCGGCGTTACCACAACCAAGCGCAGGACCCTGTCCACCATCAAAGGCAGCCGGACGTTTGAGTGGTTGAACATCGCCGTGGCATTCAGCAAGACCTCGAATATCAAGACCGCGACGGCAGGTGGCCCCAATACCAGCACCATCGCCAGCTTGATCCCCATCGACAGCACAATCTCAATCGGGTGGAACCGCATGGAACATCACGTGCTGCAAATAGATACCCCCGCAGCACGCGCCACATCTTTGATTGTCGGTCGGCCAGCCATGACGCCCCCATGATGCTATTTACTCATCAATGACATAAAAACATCATGATAGGTAGCCCCGCTGGCGCCGCAGGATCGTCCGCCACAGGGTCAGGAATCTTCTCCCCAATATTGATTGGGAAGTATCCCGCGTCCTTCAATTCTGCAGTCATTAGCGCCACGTCTGTAGCGCATGTGGCGTTAGCGGCGACAAGCCGGACCGAAACGAAATGCGCGATAACAGGGGCGACGGGGGCAAGCACTGGCAACGCTGACTGCAGGAATACCATGCAAGCCATCGCAAAGCCGATCAAACCATTATTGGCGCTTGCGATCCCAAGTCCGCGTATCAACCTGCTCTTGTTGAAACACGCGGCGCATGACTGTGTCGCCAGTCAAGAGCGTGAGCAGTCACACCCTGACTGCAAACTGTCGTAACGCGTTGATCGTATCAGGTGGCGAATACCCCACGCGCACCGCCACGTAGCCCAAGAGAAAAATCAAATAGATCGGAAGCGTTACGGCAAGTATCACACGTATTTCTATTCACGCGTATTTGGCTGATATCCAAGCACAACCGCGCCCAAAACCATATCAACGACACGCTCCCTGATCTGCTTTTGTCCTTCAACCGAAAACAGGCTATCGCCGAAGGACGCGGAGAACGTCGCTTTGTTGGACACGTTGTAAAAGCTGGCAGAACTTGTCATCCAGTGCAGCTCCAACGCATTTGCGTCTTCGCGCAGCACTCCAGCGGCCTTTCCGCGCGAGCAAACATCTTCCAGCTTGTCGATAATGGCTTTGTTCAAAGTTGGGATGATTTCCGATTTTTTGACGTATTCCGCGTTGTGGATGTTTTCGATCATCACCAGACGGATGAATTGCGGGTTACTGACATGCGAGTCGAAGGTCGCTTCTGTCAATCGGCGCAGCGCCTGAACAGGCTCAAGATCAGCGACATTCAACGCTTGCTCTGACTCGCGCAGCGAGGAATAGACACGCTCTAAAACGCGGCCATAAAGGCCCTCTTTGTCGCCAAAATAATAGTAGATCATACGCTTGGATGTGGAGGTCTTTGCGGCAATCTCGTTGATATTTGCACCCGATAATCCATGGGCGGCGAATTCTTCCGTCGCGACATTTAAGATGTCTTCCCTGACGGCATCAGGGTCTTTTTTCCAAGACGTTTTACGCTTCACAGGATCTGGTTTGCCACTTCCATCCATTTGCTACGCCTCCCGATACTATTGATTCCCTGAATGGATAACATGAATTTAACCCGAAGGTACATTCTAATTGACAAATTAACCCCGCGGTACATAAAGAGCTTGCAACCGTCGATGCGAGGAGCGAATCGCCGGTAGAAAAATCTAGGGAGGACAGAGATGTCTCGTAATTTGATCAGCGCAATTGTTGCGCTTGGACTGACGGCAACCGTTGCAGTTGCCCAAGACTACCCAACCAAGGAAATTCAAGGCATCATCCAATGGGGTGCTGGCGGATCAACTGACACCGTTATGCGCGCTGTCACACCGGGCGCAGAAGGCGTTTTGGGAGGCTCCGTTGTTATGCAAAACATGACTGGTGGCGTTGGCGCTATCGCGCTGAACTATGTCGCCGACGCAGATGCAGATGGCTACACCGTTTTGATGGGCGCTGAAAACCCGCTGCTTTACAAAGTGATGGGCCTTGGCGACAAAGATTACTCTGACTTCACGCCCATCAATCTTTTGGCACGTGGCACACCTATTCTGGTTGCTGGCCCTGATGCCCCATTTGGCACCTACCCCGAAATGCTTGCTTATATCCAAGAGCATCCAGGTGAAGTGAAGTTCGGCTCCACTGGCCCAGGTGGCTTGCCATCTGTTGTCACCGCGATGATCTCTTCAACAACAGAACTCGACGTGATCTTCGTGCCTTACGACGGTGACGGTCCTGCTTTGACAGCGCTGCAAGGTGGCGCAATCGACGTGATGCCTGCTGTTCTGGGTGCTTCCGTTGAAGGTATCCGCGCTGGCACGATGAAGCCTCTGGTTGTTTTTGACATCGAAGCAAGTGCGGCACTGCCAGACGTGCCAACGATCACGTCCACAAACCCAGAGTTTGAAGCCTTTCTGCCATGGGGACCATTCTTTGGCGTCTTCGTCAAGAACGGCACGCCAGACGATGCTGTAGCAAAGCTCTCCGCAGCTTACGCTGAAGCAGCTCAAGGCCAAGACTTTATCGACCTGATGGCGGGTCGTGGTTTCACCATGATGAATATCTCTGGGGATGAGGCTCAAGCCTTCTTGACCAAATGGCAGCAAAACACTGCTTGGCTTATGGATGACGCGGGCCTGACCAAAGTGTCCCCCGCTGATTTCGGCATCGCACGCCCATAAGGCACATAGTTGTCGAGGGCCACGCATGGGCCCTCGACACACCCCATAAAACTTCCCCATCTTGAAACTGCGTCTGGCTGCGTCCTTCGGGGATCGCGCTTAAAGTTCCTGTCAAAACATGGAGGCTTCAATGACACCCCCTAAAACACGCAAGTCCGGAGAGCTGGCCTTTGCCGCCTTCCTCAGCTTGGCAAGCTTGGTCCTACTTTACAACGCTTACGCCATTTCGGGTTTTGAAGCGCTTAGCGCGCCCGGTGCCATACCAATGGCAACAACGCTTGTGATGGTCATCACAACTGCCATCATCTTCATAAAGACCAACCGCGCAAAGCCTGACGGGGAAACTTCGTTTTGGGTCGATATAATGCCACTGCGCATCGCGGTCGTGACACTTATGCTGATCGGCTACGCCCTTGCACTGAAGCCGATTGGGTTTCTGCCAACCTCCGCAGTATTCTTGTTGGTCGTTATCAAATACCTGAGCCGCCGCTCATGGGCCTTTTCCATCGGCATCAGCCTGCTGAGCCTCGTGATCATTTATCTGGTCTTCCGGATTGTCTTCACCGTCTTGATGCCCGCAGGCATTGTCCCTGAAGGCGAAGCGCTTGCTTGGGTCCGCACACTCTTTTCAGGAGCCAACTAAGATGTTTGACTCCTTGATGTATTTCCTCACCGTTTGGACCCAACCAGAGCTTTTGTTTCTTGTCGGTCTGGGCACGCTCGCGGGTATCTACGTGGGCGCCATTCCTGGCCTTTCGGTAACCATGGCCGTTTCTATCCTGATCTCGTTCACCTTCTCTTGGGATGTTTACCCCGCGATTTCATTGATGATCGGCACATATATGGGCGGCGTTTATGGCGGCTCTCGCACGGCGATCCTGCTCAACATCCCCGGTGCACCCTCTGCGATTGCGACTGCGATGGACGGCTACCCAATGGCCCAAAAAGGCGAAGCAGGCGTCGCCATCGGCGTCACAACGGTCATGTCCTTTGTCGGCGGACTGATCGGAATTTTGGTCTTGGCAGTCGCAGCGCCGTTGGTCTCCGATTTTGCCCTCGGCTTTCAGCCACGTGACTATATGCTCCTCGCGGTCTTAGGCATCTTGCTCGTCGGTTCGCTCTCGGGGGGCAGCCTGCTCAAAGGTATTTTTGCAGGCGCATTCGGCATCGCAATTGGCGCCGTTGGTATGGATCCGCTTACCTTTACCGAGCGATTTACCTTCGACACGCAACTTATGCGCGGAGGTGTCTCTTTTATCGCCGTGATGATCGGGATGTTTGGTGTCTCTGAAGCGCTGCACCAGTTGCATCACATCGACACTCCAGCCGTAAAACAAAAGATCGGTCGGATTGTCCCGTCTTGGGGTGTGGTCCGTAAATATCTCCCGCTTTCCATGCAAACGTCGACCATCGGCGTCGTCATTGGCGCGCTCCCTGGGACGGGCGGCGATATTGCGGCGCTCATGGCTTATGACCACGCAAAACGCGTCACCAAAAACCCGGAGGTGCCATTCGGCGAAGGCGCGATGGAGGGGCTTGTTGCACCTGAAACCGCCAATAACGCAGCTGTCGGCGGTGCGTTCATTCCAATGATGACCTTGGGCATTCCGGGCGATGCTGTCACGGCGATCATGATCGGTGCGCTCTTCATCCACGGCCTCAATCCCGGGCCAATGCTGATGATCGACAAGCCTGATATGTTTTGGTTCATCGTTGGCGCATTGTCTTTGGCGAACTGCTTTATGCTGATCTTCGGTCTCACTGGTATTCGTGTTTTCACAAAGATCGTTGAAATGCCACGCGCAGTTCTGATCCCGCTCATCCTCTTATTGTCGATCGTCGGAGCCTATGCCGTTAACAACTCCATCACCGATATCTACTGGATGCTCGGGTTTGGCGTGTTCGGATACTTCATGAAGCACTATGACTATCCGCTTGGGCCCGTGATCCTCGGCGTGATCTTATCTCGCTTGCTCGATGACAATTGGCGACGTGCGATAATTTCAGAACGAGAAAGCCTGCCAAGGTTCTTTGAGGGCATCATCACCAGCCCGCTGTCGCTCACTCTCTTTGTCGCTGTTATTCTGATTTTCGTCAGCCAAACCCCGCTTTGGGGTTCCGTAAAAAGCCGTTTGGCAAGAAAGGCCGCGTGATGTCAGTTACAACCAAGGTAGACCTCAAACTCGGGCTGATCGGCGACAATATCAGCCGTTCAAAATCGCCACGACTGCACCGTACGGCTGGGGAACTTGCAGGCCTGAACGTCACTTATGACCGCCTGATCCCAAAAGACATGGGGCTCACGTTTTTGGAGGTCTTTGAACAAGTTCAAAACAGCCGTTATCGCGGGATCAACGTCACATATCCGTACAAGGAAATCGTGACATCACAGGTTACTGTATCCGACCCGCTTGTTCGCGCGATTGGTGCGGTGAACACTGTGGTTTTTGATGCATCAGGCCCGTTCGGATTTAACACCGACTATACAGGCTTTATGTCGGCCTATCGCGCGACCTTAGGTGACGCCGCACCAGGTATCGTTTGCCTGATCGGCACGGGCGGTGTTGGCAAAGCGGTGGCCTTTGGTTTGATAGGCCTTAAGGCGCAGACCATCCGTTGCGTCGATCTTGATCCACAAAAGGCCGAAAGCTTGGCTACGGCACTTCGGGCTCTGAGCACTGCGACAACAGTCGAGACCTTCACGGACCCTGCCTTGGCCGCAGATGGCGCCAATGGCATCATCAATTGCACCCCCTTGGGTATGGTTGGCATCGGCGGGTCGCCATTGCCGCGTGAACAAACGATCGGGGCAAAATGGGCGTTCGACGCAGTCTATACGCCAGTTGAGACCACTTTCCTGCAAGACGCCAGAGATGCAGGGTTGGCCATCATTTCGGGCTACGAGCTGTTCTTCGAACAAGGTGTCGACGCGTGGGAAATATTCAGCGGCGTCGCCGCGGATCAATTGGCGCTACGTGCGGCCATTCAAGGAGATGAGCTGTGAAAACCTCAATCGCGACGGTTTCAATTTCTGGCAATCTACCTGAAAAACTGGAGGCAATTGCTGCCGCTGGGTTCGACGGGATCGAGATCTTCGAGCAAGATCTCATTGCACATGACGGCAACCCCCGCGAAGTCGGCGACCTCATTCGGTCAATGGGACTTGAAATCACGCTTTTCCAACCCTTCCGCGATTTTGAAGGGCTCCCTGAGCCGCTTCGCGCCAAAGCCTTTGATCGCGCGGAACGCAAATTTGACCTGATGCAAGAGCTTGGGACCGATCTCGTTTTGATTTGCTCTAGTTGCCATCCTGCGGCGCTTGGCGGGATTGATCGCGCGGCGGCGGATTTTCATGCCTTGGGCGAACGCGCGGCCAAACGCAATTTGCGCGTTGGTTTTGAGGCACTTGCGTGGGGCAAACACGTCAATGATCACCGCGACGCTTGGGAAATCGTGCGCCGCGCGGGCCACGCCAATGTTGGATTGATCCTTGACAGCTTCCACACCCTCGCCCGCAAGATTGACCCAGACACGATCCGCCGCATTCCGGGCGACAAGATCTTCTTTGTGCAATTGGCTGACGCCCCTCAGATTGAAATGGACCTGCTCTATTGGTCGCGCCATTTCCGCAATATGCCCGGTGAAGGCGATCTCGCAGTTGCCGACTTTATGCGTGCCGTTGTGGCGACCGGATACACTGGGCCGATCTCGCTTGAAATTTTCAACGATCAATTCCGAGGCGGGCGCCCTGCCACGATTGCCAAGGACGGGCACCGCTCGCTAGTTGCCTTGATGGACGACGTGCAGCGGGCGGAACCCGCTGTGGAATTGAACCTGCCAATGATGCCTGCACGCGCAAATGTCGAGGGCGTTTCATTTGTTGAGTTTGCCACGCGGGGCGAAGACGCCAATACGCTTGGGACCATGCTCAAAACGCTTGGTTTCACCCATTCCGGCAACCACATCGCAAAGCAGCTTTCCCTTTGGACGCAAGGCGATATCCGGATCCTTGTGAACTGTGAAACCACAGGTTACGCCAGCAGCGCCTACATCATGCATGGTACGACGGCTTGCGATATTGGGCTTTCCGTTAATGATGCCAAAGATGCCGTTTCGCGGGCCACTCGCCTAGGTGCAAAACCGTTCTCGCAAGCCTTAGGCTCGGGTGAACTCGACATTCCTGCCATCCGCGGGCTCAGCGGCAGCGTACTGCATTTTATTGATGAAACCAGTGGCTTGAAAGACGTCTGGGATGTTGAATTCATTGGTTCAACCGCGCCCCAAACTGGCGCAGGCCTGCAGCGGATTGACCACCTTGCCCAGACGATGAGCTATGACGAAATGCTGAGTTGGTCGTTGTTTTACACCTCGCTGTTTGAGATGAGAAAATCGGCGATGGTCGATGTTGTTGACCCTGACGGGCTGGTGCGGAGCCAGGCGCTAGAGACAGATGACGGTGCCTTTCGGATCACTTTGAATGGTGCAGAGACACATCGCACCATGGCTGGAAATTTCCTTGCCGACAGCTTTGGCGCATCTGTTCAGCACATCGCTTTGGCAACTGATGATATCTTTGCAACGGCCAATGCACTGGCTGGAAATGGGTTCAAACCGCTGCCTATGTCAGAAAATTACTACGCGGATTTGACGACAAGATTTGACCTTTCGTCCCCGCTTTTGAACCGGTTGCAAGCTGGTAATATCCTCTACGACGAGGATGCAAATGGTGCGTTCTACCAGTTTTATTCGCGCCCCGATGGGGGCGGGATATTCTTTGAAATCGTGCAGCGGACTGGTGGATATGCAGGTTACGGCGCACCGAATGCCCCCTTCCGGATCGCTGCGCAAAAGCGTTTAATGCGCGCCAAAGGCATGCCGAAAAGCTAAACCACATACTCATCGTGCACAACGCGTGCACCAAACTGACGAGGCCACCATGACAAACCCCTGCATCATTTGCGTCGCGATCACCGGATCTGTGCCGACGAAAGCGAATAACCCGGCCGTGCCGATCACGATCCAAGAGCAAATCGAGAGCACCCATGAGGCGTTTGAGGCGGGTGCATCGATTGCCCATTGTCACGTGCGCGATGACGCGGGCAAGCCGACGTCGGACCCCGAGCGATTTGCGCGCCTCAAGGAGGGCATTGAAACCCACTGTCACGGCATGATCGTGCAGCTTTCGACTGGAGGGCGCTCTGGTTCGGGCCGTGATCGGGGTGGGATGCTGCCACTGCGCCCCGACATGGCGTCGCTCTCTGTCGGGTCCAATAATTTCCCGACGCGCGTCTATGAGAACAGCCCCGATCTGGTGGATTGGCTGGCCTCGGAAATGATCGCCCATGATGTCATGCCTGAGATTGAAGCCTTTGACCTGAGCCACATCGTGCAGGCCACGCGCATGGCGCAAGACGGGCGGCTCAAGGCGCCGCTTTACGTGCAATTTGTGATGAACGTGAAAAACGCGATGCCCGCTGACGAGCGGATTTTGGACTTTTATATCGAAACTCTGCACCGCTTTGCCCCCGATGCGCAGTGGTGTGCTGCGGGGGTTGGACCTGCGCAAATCGTGGTGAACGAATGGGCGATTGCCAAAGGTGGCCACACGCGGACGGGGTTAGAGGACAACATGCGCCTCGACCGCGACACCCTTGCGCCATCGAATGCGGCGCTGGTCAAACGGGCCGCCGATCTTTGCGAAAAATACGAGCGCCCCGTCGCCACGTGGCAGCAGGCCCGTGACATTCTCGGCTTGCGAAAGGTTGTTTCATGAAAAAGATTTATCCAAATGCCGCCGCCGCCCTTGACGGGTTGTTGCATGACGGCATGTTCGTCGCGGCAGGCGGGTTTGGCCTTTGCGGCATTCCCGAGCTGTTGCTGTCGGCCATCAGGGACGCGGGCACCAGGGATCTCACCTTTGCCTCCAACAACGCGGGCGTTGACGACTTTGGC